>DATGVF010000125.1:0-22839 GCA_035300645.1 bacterium | reverse complement strand
CGATCCCGTCGTACCGGCCTCGCGCTAGTTACAGCGCCCCCGCGTCGGTGTTCCGCTGCGATCCACGGCGGCCTGCGGGCCGTCGCGGTCCGTCTTCTCGGCGTGAAACGGCCGTGTGCTAAGATAGCGATGTGACGCACGCGCCGACGGAAATTTATCTCGACAACGCCGCGACCACGAAGCCACACCCGGCAGTCGTGGAGGCGGTCACGCGGGCGCTCGTCACCGATTACGGCAACCCCTCCTCCCTCCATGGCAAAGGGGTCGCGGCCGAACGTCTCCTCACGAGTGCTCGCGATGCGGTTGCTCGGACTCTGGGCGTCGATCTGGAGGCCATTGTCTTTACGTCCGGCGGCACCGAGGCGAACAATCTCGCGATTCACGGAACGCTCGCGCACACTCGTGGCCGACATGTAGTCACGACGACCGTTGAGCACTCGTCCGTCGGAACCCCCCTGCAGACGCTCGCCGAACGGGGCTGGAGTGTTACGGCGCTCCCGGTCGACCGCAGTGGGCGTGTGAGTCTGTCGGAGCTTGAGACAGCATTGCGGCCAGACACCGCGCTGGTCTCAGTGATGGCGGTCAACAACGAACTGGGGACGATTCAGCCGATCGAGGAGATTGGCCGAGTTGTCCGCCAACACAATGCCAACGGAGGCCGGGCCGTGTTTCATGTAGACGCGGTGCAGGCCTGGGGCAAGATCCCCCTCCATCCAGTCGCCTGGGGGGTGGACCTCATGTCGCTATCTGCGCACAAAATCCACGGGCCTAAAGGGGTCGGGGTCCTCTACGTGCGCCGGGGTGTGCAGCTAACTCCGCGCCAGGTGGGCGGCGAACAGGAGGGGGGCGTGCGGCCGGGAACGGAGAACGCTCCGGGAATCGCCGGCTTAGGGGCCGCAGCACAGCTGCTGAGTGCGGGCGCAGAGGCGAATCTAAAGGTGCGCGAGCTATCCGATCGCCTGCGCTCAGGCATTGAGTCACTCTCCGACGCCCGGATCAACACCGACCGCAATGCCAGCGTCCCTCACACCCTCAGTGCGACATTTCGGGGGGTGCGCGGGGAGATGCTGCTCCACCGGTTGAGCCAAGACGGAGTGTTGGTCTCAACAGGGTCGGCCTGCCACAGCCAAAGTGTGACGCCCAGCCATGTCCTCCTGGCCATCGGGCTGTCAGACACGGACGCCAAGTCAACGATCCGGTTTAGCCTCTCACGGTTCACGACTGCCTCTGAGATCGACACAACCATTCGCGTCCTCGGGACTGCCGTCAGCGAGCTCCGCGCGTTGGTGAGGTAGGCGGCACGCGATGGCGCCCTTCCTGCTCCGGTATGGCGAGATTGCCCTGAAGGGCCAGAACCAGCACTTTTTCCTCGAGGCGCTGGTGCGGAACGTCCGCCGCGCGCTGGCCGACCTGGGACCGGCTCAGGTGCACGCGGCTTTCGGCCGCGTCATTGTCACCTCTGACGCTGACCCTGCCGCGGTGACCGACCGGTTACGGAAGGTGTTTGGCGTGGTGTCCTTCAGTCCGGTCCACGTCGTCTCGCCGACGCAAGACGAGATCACGCGAGCGGCGATTGACGCAGTGGAGCGCTCAGTGGATACTCAGCCCCGCGCGATCACGTTCAAGGTCGACACGCGCCGCGCCGATAAGCGGTTTCCCCTGACTTCCATGGACACCAGCCGGGAGGTCGGGGCAGCCATCCTGCAGCGCTTCCCCCACCTGCAGGCCCGCATGAAAGAACCCGACGTCCGCGTGCAGATCGATATCCGCGATCACGCCTACGTGAGCACCCAAACGATTCCCGGACCGGGCGGCCTTCCGGTGGGCACGGGCGGGAAAGCGCTGGCCTTGGTGTCCGGCGGGATCGATAGTCCGGTCGCCGCCTGGATGGGCGCGCGGCGCGGGCTCACGGTCATCCCGGTGCATTTCCACAGTTTCCCATTCACCAGTGAGCGGTCGAAGGAAAAAGTCCTCGACCTCTGCCGCGTACTGGCCGAATACACCGGCCCGCTGCGCGTATGGATCGTGTTCTTTACGGAGATCCAGCGCGCCGTCCAGCTCACGGTCCCCGACGCCTTGCGGATCGTGGTCATGAGGCGTATGATGCTGCGCCTCGCCGACCAGATTGCCGGACAAGAACACGCCCAGGCCCTGCTCACCGGCGAGAGCCTGGGCCAAGTCGCGAGTCAGACCATCGAGTCCATTGCCGCCATCAACGCGGTCACGCAGCTGCCCGTGCTGCGCCCGCTCGTGGGCACAGACAAGACCGAGATCGTGGCACGGGCCGAAGCGATCGGGACGTACGAGATCTCGATCCGGCCGTACGAGGACTGCTGCAGCCTGTTTCTCCCCGCGCACCCGCGCACCCAACCGACGCTCGAGGAATCCGACGCCGCCGAACGCGGCCTGGATATGCCCGCCCTCATCGCTGAGGCCATCGCTCGCAGCGAAAGGCTCACCATCGTCCCGCGCTGGGCCGCTCAGGCCGTCGGAACTGCAGCCGGATAAGCACAACCCCCCTGGCCGCGGTCGGGTGGCCTGACCGGGGAAAGGGAATCTGCCCGCAACACGAATAGACGTCTCGGAGGGGCCACGGGTGAAGATCTGTGTCTACCTGGAGCACGGCAACTCCACGCACTGGAGTGGTGGCATCCGCCACGCCTACGAGAACCAGGTCCGGGCCCTCAAACGTGCGGGGGTCGACGTGACCACCGACCCCACCGATGCGTTCGACCTCCTGCACCTCCACTCCATCGGCCCCTACTCGCTGTACCTCGCTGAACGGCTCAGCGGGCGGCGCCCGGTCCTGATCAACAGCCACGTCACTGCCGAAGATTTTGCCAACTCCTTCCGGATGAGCGATCAGATCGCCCCTTATCTGGCCCGCTACCTGCGGTTCTTTTATGCCAAAGCGGATGTGCTGATCGCGCCGTCGCCGTATGCGCGGGATGTGCTGCTCCGCTACGCCCTTGTGCAGCCGATCGAAGTAGTTAGCAATGGGGTCGATGTGACGCGTTTCGCTCCCAACCAGGACCGCCGACATCTCGGCCGGGCTCGCTACGGCTTGCAGGATACCGTGCCTTTTGCGGTGGGGTGGGCCCTGCTCCGCAAGGGCGTCGATCTCTTCGTGGAGACGGGGCGGCTGCTCCCCGAGCTCACGTTCATGTGGTTCGGCCGGGTCCATAAGGCGGCGAAGGCGGGCACGCTTCGGGCGATTGCGCAGGCGCCCGAGAACGTGCACTTCCCGGGCTACGTCAGCGACGTACGGGACGCGTATGCAGCAGGAGACATCTTCTTCTTTCCGAGCACTGTGGAAAACGAAGGGATCGCGATCTTAGAGGCAGCCGCCGCCGGCAAGCCTTTGGTGTTGCGGGATGCGGAGTGTTTTGCAGACCGCTTCACGCACGGCGTCGACTGCCTAAAGGGTACTACCCCCGACGACTTTGCCGACTCCCTCCACCAGCTCATCGAGGATCCGGTCCTCTACTCCCGCCTCGCGGATGGCGCTCGCCGTTACGCGCAACAACACTCCCTCGAGCATGTCGGCCAACGCCTGCGCACGATCTACGAACACCTCGTGCACTGAGCCGCTGCTTACAGGTCGCTGTCGCCTGGGGGGATCGTGGCGCCGTGGGCCGTCTTCTCCCAGGTGGTGCGGCCGGTCACGACACTGCGGACGTATCGATAGATCGCCAGAGGAACCACAATGAGCCGATGCAGGGAGAAGATCACCGAGCGGACGACGATCGCCCCCGCGTCTCCTGCCCGACCGCGTGTTTGGGTGAGGATGGCGACGAGCAGCCCCGCAGTCAGGAATCCGGAGGACCACACCGCGAGCGATCGCGGCAGCTGCACAACCAACACATCCGCCCCTGCTAGATTGACCAGCGCGTAGAAGTAGCTGGTGAGAAGGCCCACCGTGAACAACAATCCTCCACTTAAGAAGACCAACATGTCGATCCGTAGAAACAGCGTCATCCAGGTGAAGAGCATGGCCGGAAGGTAGTCACCCAGACAGCGCAGCGCGCCTTCAAACCACCGGCAGCGCTGCCGGATCAGGTCGGCGATCTTCGGGACAGCTTCCTCCCAGACGACGACCTCCTCACAGTACTGGATGCCCCAGCCGGCCAGGTGAAAACGCACCGTGAGGTCGATGTCTTCCGTCAGCGCCTCCTCGTTCCACCCCCCGACGGCGTCGAGCGCATCGCGCCGCAGCAGCAATCCGTTCCCAGAGAACGACACCAAACCGCCTAACGTCTGCCGGGCTCGCTGCATCGGGTGATGGACCAGCCGGTACTCGTCGTCTTGCAGCCGTGTCCAGACGTTCTGGCCGCCGTTATACAGACATCGCTGGCACTGGACGCCGCCGATGGACGGGCTTGATAGGTGCGCCGTCATGCGGGTGAGGAAGTCTGCGCGCACACGCGCATCAGCGTCCAGCACGGCAATGAGCTCTCCGCGGGCGTGGGCCATCCCCAGGTTCAGCGCTGCCGCCTTGCCGATGCTCCCGACCGGCGTGCGCACGACGTGGAAGGGCTCCGCGCCGGCAAGGTCCGCCAGAATCTGGGGGGTCCGATCGGTGGATTGGTCGTCGATCACGATCACTTCAAATCGCCTGTGACCGTCCTCGTGGTACTCCAAGGCGGCGAGGTTGCGAACCGTACGGGCAATGACCGCCTCTTCATTCTTGGCCGACATGAGGATGCTAACAAACGGCCGCCCGGCGGTCAGCGGAGGCGGGGGCAATACCGGGGCGAACACGCCCACCAAGACCAAGACCGTGCCGAACGCCCCGAGTGCCAGGAGCAGTGCCTGCAGCCAGGCCACATCGACAAACAGAACGGGGAACCAGGGCAGCGCGTGGTGGTGCAGGCTATGGATGACGCCTGCCACCCACACCACAGCCAAAGTCGCCAGCGCGAGCTGACTGGTCAGGCGGGGACGCATGGGGTGACTATCGTTTTGTGCGGGCTGCGGCCAAGTCCTGCAGGGTTTGGACGTAGGGGTCGGTCGCGACCCCTGCCTCTGTCACGATGCCACTGATGAGATGATGCGGGGTGACGTCAAATGCCGGATTACGGACCGAGATGCCCGAGGGCGCCACGGGGATCCCAGCGAGATGCGTGACTTCCTCGGCACGCCGTTCCTCGATGGGGATACTCGATCCCTCGGGAGTCCGAAAGTCGACGGTAGACAGCGGCGCGGCAACGAGGAAGGGGATCTCGTGGGCTCGGGCCAAGACCGCCAGCGTGTACGTGCCGATCTTGTTCGCCGTGTCGCCGTTGGCGGCGATCCGGTCCGCCCCGACAATCACACGATCGATCGCACCAGATCGCATCAGCCAGCCCGCCGCGTTATCCGTAATGAGCGTGGCGGGGATGCCCTCGCGGAGCACCTCCCATGCGGTCAGGCGCGCACCTTGCAGAAACGGCCGCGTCTCACTGACGTAGACGTGCACACGCTTTCCCTGCCTGTGCGCGGTGCGGATGACTCCCAACGCCGTGCCGTAGTCCACGGTGGCAAGCGACCCTGTGTTGCAGTAGGTCAAGATGCGCTCACCGGGACGGATCAGCGCGGCGCCGTGCTCGCCGATCGCTCGGTTGGTGCGGACATCTTCCTCGGCGATCGCGTGGGCCTCAGCCAGGAGGGCGTCTTGAAGGTCGGGGACAGACGCTTGCGGGAAACGCCCTGGTACCGCCATCATGCGCTCAATGGCCCACCGCAAGTTGACGGCGGTGGGACGGGCTGCCAGGAGATCTGCCGATGCTGCTTCTAAGCGAGTGAGCCACTTCGCCCGGTCAGGCCCGCCGGCCTCGCGAGCGGCTAAGACCACGCCGTACGCAGCCGCCGCGCCAATCGCCGGCGCGCCTCGGACCTGCATGCTGCGAATCGCAGCGGCGACATCGCCGGCGCTGCGACATCGCACGAACCGTTCGGCAGAAGGAAGCGCGGTCTGGTCCAGCACCAACAGCGCGTCCCCATCCCACGTCAGCGTTCTACTCATTCGATTCGAATCTGCCCCACGACTGCGCCAAGCAGGACGCGGCATTGGCCGCGCCCTCCTCCGACGGCGTCCCAACCCCTACGGCATCACCCGGACATTCGTGAGGTGAGCCCATAGGCTACTCGAGGGGGAATAGGGAGTGGCCGTCTTCCTCGCCCACGTCAGAGGTGATGAGGACCTGGTTGGGCGTGAAGAGGAAGATCTCCTCGCCGACCCTCAGCAGGTGACCGTCGAGGGCGTAGGTCACGCCGCTTGTGAAATCGACAATCCGGCGCGCTAAGTCGGAATGCGTCCCCCGCAAGTTCACGACAACCGGCCGGCGCATCTTCAGGTAATCTGCGATCGCCCGGGCATCGTCGAACGTCTTGGGTTGGAGCACCACGATCTCGAGCTGCCGTTGAGCATGGAGACCGAACAGCTGCCCGCGGCGCCGGTGAGAGTCCCCATTGGCCTCGGTCGGCACCTCGTCCACTCCCTCGGATGTCTCGCCAAATCCGAGGAAGGTCATAAATCGATTCATTGCACCCACTTGGGCACCCCCAGATGCCCACCGGCCTCGCCTAAGCACCGGCGGAACGGACTCTCCCTCCTCCCTGGACGTGCGCTCCCGTGGTGTTGCTGTCGCGGCGGGCGCCATCCGCCGCGAACATTCTCGTCTACTATACGCTATGTTTCGTGAGGACGGGGGCCGAAGATGGCCCGGCCGATGCGGACCATCGTGGCACCTTCCTCAACGGCGACTTCAAAATCCTCACTCATGCCCATCGAGAGGTGTGCTAACGCGGGAGCTCCCCCCGCACGCGCCACCTCATCGCGCAGTTCGCGCAAACGCCGAAATACCGGTCTTACGACTTCGGGGTGGTCCACCTGTGGGGCAATCGTCATCAACCCAACCACCCGGATCCCCGATAAGACCGTCAGCGACTGCACCATCGCCGGCAGTGCCTCCGGGGCAATCCCGAACTTTTGGGGCCCGGCGGCGACGTTGACTTGCACCAACACCTCGCAGATCCGCCCAGCCTGCCGTGCCCGCTCGTCCAACGCCATCGCCAGCGCGACGCTGTCCACCGAGTGGATGACATCGAATAATTGCACTGCCTGGCGCACTTTGTTGCGCTGGAGGTGCCCGACCAGGTGCCAGCGGACGGCTTCTGCTACCTGGGGAGCGAATTGCGTGATCTTCGGCAGAGCTTCCTGCACGCGGTTCTCGCCGAAGTCTGTGACCCCGCTTGTAGCTGCGGCCTGCACCTGCGTCGGGGCGACCCCTTTGCTGACCGCAACCAGCAGGACGTCCTCGCCACGACGACCGCCCCGTCGGGCGGCGGCCGCGATCCCTTCGCGCACGCGGCTGACGTTCGCGGCGACGTCTGACACCACGGGCGTATTCGCCCCCTGGCGAGCTTTCCCTCCGATCACCGGTCGTTCATCCCGGCGATGAGTGACGATCCACGGATTCACGCAAAGAAGAAGGTTCCCGGATGAAAACCGGGGCCGGGTTCGTCCGATGAAAGGATTCAAAGAATCAAGTCTTGAAATTTCCACTAACGCGATTTATCTAAGTGGAGGTGATACCGTGCGGCATGTTCTTGTCACAGCTGTACTAGCGATGAGTCTCGTCGCATCGGGGGCAGTGCTCGCGGGATCCAGTTCGACGCTCCCGTACACGCTGTCCAGCCCGCCGACCAAGCTTTCCAATAGCACTTTCACAGCATCACTTGGGGGCGTTGAGGGGACCATCACGACGACTTCCTCCGGTGGCTGGAGGATCATGGTGGGCGGCCAGACGTTTGGCTCAGGGACCTACATGTGTTCCGGTGGCGCCTGCACGTTTACGGGCGCCATGCTGCTGGGGAAAGCCGTCACGTTTACTATGACGTCGACGACCGGGACCCTGTCCGGACTCTTCACCACACATGGGGCTTGGGTATCCGCCGTAGCGCAGTGGGCGAACACCCACCTGAGCGGTCAGCAAATCGGGCAAGTGGTTTCCGCGGCGGCGAGAATTGAAGGACTGCTGGCTTCCGGCGACCAGAACCACGGGGGCCGCGACAGCCATTCCAGACGGTAGACACAGACGGATAGACTCGAAAGCGACAAACGGGACATCCGGTCTCTGTTGCGAAGTTGCCCCACCTGACGCCTAGCGTTGCCCAATGACGGCCTCCATCCGTCCACTCGAGCCGTCACGGCGGTACGAATAGAACAACTCGGGATGCTCGAACGTACACCAGTCCAGCGTCTCGATCTGGATGACCGGCACGCCCCGCTCGCTCAGCTGACGCCGGATCGCCTCGCGCAGATCTAACTGCCACCGGCCTCGCGGATTCGGCGTCACCACGGCCTCCCACCACGGCCAGGTCCGCAGACGGGCGATCACGGGCTCGTCCACCTCGTAGTGGCATGGGCCGATGCACGGCCCGATTGCCACACGCAGATCTGCGGGACGACAGCCGAAGTGATCTGCCATCACGGTCACGGCCGCTGGGGCGATCCCGGTCACCACCCCACGCCATCCCGCGTGGACCGCCGCGACAACGTGGCGATTCGGATCGGCGAGCAGGAGCGGTACGCAGTCGGCGGAATGGACCGCCAGCATTACGCCGCGCTCATCCGTGGCTAATCCATCTGCGCCACTAATGACCTGGCCAGCATCACCGCTGCCCACCACCGCCACGGTCGCTCCGTGCACTTGAGAGGCTTCCACCTGCATGGCGTCGGCCATTCCTATCGCCGCCAGCACGTGCGACCGGTTCCGCGCCACGGCTTTGGGGTCATTCCCCACCCCACGGCCCAAATTGAACGACGGCCCCTTCCCGCCATCGTCGCCGCCTTGCCGCGTCGTAAACGCATGCACCGCTCCGGCGGCGCGAAGGTGGTGAGAGAAGAGCAGACGCGGCGGGGTCAAATGACCCTCTCCCGGACCTTGGCGCTGAAGTAGTCCATGGCCGCCACGACAAACGTAATGGCCCACACTGCTGTGGCGGCCTGACGATACTGCAGGAGATTGATGTACTGCTGCAAGACGAAGCCGACCCCTCCTCCGCCTACGAACCCGATGATGGTCGACATCCGCACGTTGGTATCCCAGCGGTAGATTGTAAACGCGATGAACGGAGGGATGATCTGCGGCACAACCGCGTAACGGACGACCTGCAGCGCATGGGCCCCGGTAGCCGTAATGGCCTCAATCGGTCCAGGATCGATCGACTCAATCTGTTCGGAGTACAGTTTCCCTAAGGCAGCGACGGAGTGCAGCGCCAGGGCGAGCGTGCCCGCGAACGGGCCCAACCCCACCCAGACTGTGAACACAATGGCCAGGATCAAGGGTTCCACCGACCGCATGATGTTAAAAAACGTCCGTGTCAAGACGTAGATGCTCGTCCCGACCGGGTTGCGGGCCATGAGGTTGCGCGCGCCCAGAAAAGATAGCGGGACGGCGAGCAACACCGCGAGCGTCGTCCCCATCAGGGCCAAGAACACGGTTTCCACGATCTTCTCGCCGACGATCAGCGCCGTCTTGCTGGGCCGCAAAGGGCCCGTGGCCCACTCCACGTGGGCGAGGACCTGCTGCCGCGCGCCCGTTCCCCCGGCAGGTCCCAGGAAAATCTCGGGCACGGTCACCGTCGTCGTAAACGTTCCCTGACCATCGGTCACAAACGTGCCGACCTGCATTGTGTTGCCGATCTGGTTGCTCCACAAGACGACCCCCGACGTGCGGGGGCGGAAGTTGTGCCCCGTCACTGTGATTCTGCCGCCGGTCGCGGCCACCCGCGGGGACACCTCGATCTGAGGGCTCGAAGAGGAGACCGGAAAGTCTTCGGGCGCGAGGGCGCGGTCGAGCGTCACCCCGACCCGGGCCTCTTGGATCTGCGTCGCGCGCGCGAGGATGTCGGGACGGACCAGGTCGACCACAAACGGTTTGACGAACCTCGTGCCGGTCAACAACGCGGGCAGGTCGATCTTGGTCACCCGCCACCCATAGGCGTAGATGATCGCCAAGGCCGCCACCAGCAGGAGGGACCGGCCCGATCGATACCACGCTCGCCCCTGGGGAAGCGCTCGCGGGGCGGGGAGAGCATCCTGCGTCACGCGATCTCCACCTCGACGGCCTCTTCGCCGTAGACTTCTTTGAACCGGCGGGCATCGATCTCAGTCGGCAGCCCATCGAAGACCAGTTCGCCGGCCTTCAAGCCCACAATCCGCGTCCCATACCGGCGGGCCAAACTGAGGAAATGCAGAGCGCATAGGACGGTGACGCCATCTTTCTTGTTGAACTCTTCGACGTACTTCAACACCGAGTGAGACGTCGCGGGATCCAGGCTGGCGACCGGTTCATCGGCCAGGATGAGCGTCGGCTCCTGCATCAACGCGCGGGCGATCCCGACGCGCTGTTGCTGCCCTCCGGACAACTGATCCGCCCGCACCCGGGCCTTTTCGGGAATGCCCACGCGGGTGAGGTTGCCCATCGCCCGGGCCAGCTCCGCGGGCGGGAAGTAATTTAGCAGGGCCCACGCCGGCGGCAGGTACCCCAGCCGACCAGTGAGCACGTTCGTGAGCACCGAAGACCGTTTGACCAAATTGAACTGCTGGAAAATCATTCCAATGTGCCGCCGGTGATACCGCATCTGCTCGCGAGGTAACGCGGTGATATCCACGTCATCGAGAAAAATCTTCCCCGACGTCGGGTCAATCAGCCGGTTGATGCAGCGCATCAGGGTGGATTTGCCTGACCCGCTGAGACCGATGACGACCACGAACTCACCCGGGGCGACCTCAAAACTGAGGTCGTTGACCGCGCGGGTGCCATCCGGGTACACCTTGACGAGGTGCTCAACTCGGAGTGCTGCGCCTGGCACGACTCACCTCGAACCGCCGATTGTCTGCGCGGGGTCCTATTTTTCGTTCGAGGCAAGGCTCACAGCCCGGCCTCATGAGTGTCCCGATATCAAAGAAGGAGGGCGCGCGTGGCGCCCTCCTTCGACTGTATCCGCCAGCCGTCCTGCCCGATTCTACCGGGCCAGCTTTTGTAGGTCGAGGCCCAGCAGCCGCGCGGCATCGCGGATGGATTGGAAGTACCAGTCTCCGACGGGAATGCCGACCTTATTGCCCTTCCGAGTCATGCGCTCAGCGATGTCCGGCGTAAACTGGAGGCCGAGCTGTTGGACCTGCGCATCCGTCAGTTCGACCGTGGCCGTGAGCCCTTCAATCTCGTAGAGACCCTTCAGCGCGTCTTTGCCTTCCGTCGTCTGCGCAATCCGCAGCAGCCTGTCCTTGATCTTGGCCTTCAAGTCCGCTGGCAGGGTGGCGCTGACGCTCCACGTGTCGTTGGGGATCGGGTCGGTCCAGGCGATGGGCTTCACCTTGTCGAGCACATCGGGGAACTGCCTCTGGACGGTCGAGCGGGCGTCCTCAAAGGTCGCGCCGCCGTCGACCTGGCCGCGGTAGATGGCGAGGATCACGTTGGGATGCGACCCGGCGAACACCGTCTGGCCAAAGAATTTGTCGGGATCATAGTTCATCTTCTTGAGCATGGCTGCGGGGAACAGATAGCCTGAGGTCGATGCGGGATCCACGAAGGCAAACCGTTTGCCCTGCAGCTGCTCTACTTTCGTGATCCCGGTGTCGGCGCCGACGCTAATTTGCGCCCGGTAGTACGGCAGCCCAAACCGCACAGAGATCGCCGCCACCTCCACGCCGCACTTTTCGTGCGCCAACACATAGCTGAACGGGTTCAGCGCGCCGATGTCCGCGCGCCCCGCACACATGGCCTCCACCGCCGCGACGAAGCTGGTGGACACCACCGCCTCGACTGGAATCCCCAGCACCGTGGACAGCATGCGCGCGATCTGACCACCGTTGAAAAGCACCGTCTCGGTTTGCGTCGACGGGACGAACACGAGCACGAGCTTGGCCGGTCCGGCCGCGGGCGCAGGCCGCAACCCCACCATCGTGACCGCAACCGCGAGGACAGCAAGCACCAGCACTGCCTTCGACCATCGTTTCACGCGCGTGCCTCCCTGTCGAAATCTCTCCTGCGGGTCTGTGACCGCTACTTCGGGATAGGCTGAGACGCCTCCTCCGCCACGCTGCGGAGGAGTGCACATGTGTGAGCGGATTCCGCGGCGGATCAGGAGCGGTAGAGGCTAGCGGCGGTCAGCGAGGGGGACGAATGCGCGCAGCGCCGGTCCCGTGTAGTGCGCTCGAGGCCGGATCAGCCGATCGTGGTACTGTTCCATCGCGTGCGCGCTCCACCCGGAGATCCGGGCAGCGGCGAAGATCGAGGTGCACAGGTCAATCGGAATGCCCAGCGCGTGGTACACCACGGCCGAGAAGAAGTCGACGTTGACGGGGAGGTCGGTGTTCCGGTGCATCGTCTCGTATACTTTCGTCGCGATCTCGAACAGCCACAGGGTGCGGGCTTCCTCACTGAGCTGGCGGGCCATCTCGCGCAGCACCCCCGCCCGAGGATCGTCTACCTTGTAGACCGCGTGGCCAAACCCGGGAATCCGGTTCTCGGGGAGCGCCCGTTCCTCGTGGGTCATCTTTGCCCGCGCGTCCAACTTGCGCTGGATGAACGGTTCCGCCCGCGATGGATCTCCGATCGCCAACAACATGGCCAGGACATCTTCGTTGGCTCCGCCGTGCCGCGGGCCTTTGAGAGCCGCGAGCGCGGCCACGATGTCCGAATGCAGATCCGAGAATGTCGCCGCCGATATCCGCGCGGCGAAGGTGCTGGCGTTGAGCTCGTGTTCGGCGTGCAGGACCAAGATCATGTCCATCGTCCGCTCAGCGACCGGCGAGGGCTCCTTGCCCATCATGACCGTGAGGAAACTCGCGGCGGTCGATCCCTCCGCCCGAGGGCGGACCGGCTCTTGGCCTCCCCGCAGACGATTCACCGTCCCGACCATTGTCGGGATCTGCGCGGTCAAGCGCACTGCTTTTCGCTTGTTTGCCTCGTCCGTGTTCGCACGGCTGTCGGGATCGTACATCCCCGCCACCGAAACGGCGGTACGGATGGCTTCGAGCGGATGCGCCGTCCGCGGATAGGTTCGCATCGAGGCCAAGACGTTGTCGTCGAGGGCGCGGTTGGCGGCCAGCTGTCGGGTGATCGTCTCGAGTTGGGTCCGGGTGGGTAACTCGCCGTTCCAGAGGAGGTGAACGACTTCTTCGTAGGTAGCTTGGCGGGCGAGGTCGCGGATATCGTATCCGCGGTAGATCAGCCGACCGGCCTCGCCGTCGACCGTACTGATGCTGGAGTTAACGGCAACGACATCCTTCAGCCCTGCCTTGAACTCAACCGCCATCCGAGCCCTCCGCTGCGCGCTGCCTTCATTCTACACCACTCGTGCCTTCAACTCTTCCATCTTGATCCAATCGGCAGAGTGCACTCAGACTCAATCCGCCTGAGCGGGAATCGGCGCACCCTCCAGCATTCGAACGAAGGCCTCAAGGGCCAACGGGGTCTCGTGCCACCCCTCACCGCCCGGCACGTCAGCCTCCAGTGTGACCCGGATGCCGTCGGGATCGCGGAGGGTGCAGGCCAAACTGCGGCCATAATTAGTCGCGCTTTCCAGCGGCGAGCCCGCCTGTTTGACGCGGCGCACCACCTGCGCGAGTGCGGCCCGGTCCGGGAGGTGGACCGTGAAGGTCCTCAGCCCTGGAGCCTCGGGAGTGGATGGGACGAGATGGATGCCGGCCCAGATGTTCACGCCGATGTGATGGTGGTAGCCTCCGGCGGCGAAAAACAGCGCCCCCGGGTATCCCCGGACGGTCACGGCAAATCCCAGCACACCGCTGTAAAACGCCTCTGCTTTGGCCAGGTCGGACACGCGCAGGTGGATATGGCCAATCCGGGTGCCTTGAGCCATCCCCGGCCACGGACCTGTCGCTAGCGCCAACAAGCCCTCTATCTGTAACGGTCGCGTCGGCATCACCAAGGCTGAGTTCTCTATGGGCCAGAGAGCGCGGTCGCGGTCCACGTAAAGCTCGATGCCGTTGCCTTCGGGGTCGGCGAGGTAGATCGCTTCGCTGACGCCGTGGTCAGACGCCCCGGCAATCGGCCAGCCGACGTCCAGCACACGCTTTAGTGCATGGGCAAGGGCCACGCGGGACGGATAGAGGATGGCGAAGTGGTAAAGCCCGGCCGAGCGGCGGGGAGGCCGCGCCCCTGGCTGCCCCGTGAGTACGAGGTGAAAAGGATAGTTCCCGTCGCTGGAGAGGTAGCGCGTGGGACCTGCTTGGTGGGCGAGGCGGAATCCCAGCACCTCATCGTAGAAGGCCCCCGTCACAGCGAGGTCCGTGACCCCGAGGTGCACGAACCCGACCGACGTTGCATCGGGGAGGTCCGCTTTCTGACTCAACGATGAGGACCGTGCCATCGGCTGCCCCCCAGAGACCCGAAATGGGAGGGGACCGACGGTCCGCCTCCCATTTCGATTGCAACCACCCACGCAGACGATCTATTCCCGCGCCACTACCCCCACCCTGCGTGGCTTCCCTACTCGCACGGTCAGCAGCGAGAGTACCCGCAGGATTGACAATGCGCGCACCCGTTCTCGTGCACTAGGTGAGAACCGCAATCCGGACAGATCCCGATGAACTCGAGATGCGCGAGGCGGTCGCCATTCCCTGTCGTCTCGCCATTGCCCAGCTTCTCAGGAGCGCTCAGGGAGACGGCAGCTGGTGCGGAGGTCACCGTCACCTTGGCGCCCTGGGCAAACGTGAGCCGCTGCTGACGGACATGCGCCACAGGTTCGGGGAGCACGTCGGCGCGTGGGAACTCCTTATCGGGCTTAAAGTCGTCCCCGTAGAGGGCGCGGCCGAGAGCCAGGGACACAGCCTGGGCGATGGTGGTGACGCGGACGACGGTCCCGCTCGAAGAGCGGTCGAACGCCACTTCCTTACTCTGCACCCGCCAGAGCTGCTCGATGACTTCGCGGGGGTCGATCCCGCCACGCAGCGCCAGCGATGCGAGTCGCCCCACGCCTTCAGCCTCAACGTCCAGAGAGTGCACGAAGACTTCGCACACGCCCCACTCATCTTCGTTGGTGACTACGTAGATGCGGCCGCGGGGAGTCTCCACCCGTTCAGTGCGTCCCCCCGTGATCTTGGGCCGGGGGCGCGGCGTGTTCGAGCGCCGTCCCTCGACCGCAGCTGCCTTCCCCGGGGCGACTGTTCCTTGGCTGGCCGCTTGTTCTTCCGTGAGCAAAATACCCTCGCGGCTGCCCTCCCGGTACACGGTCACCCCTTTGGCTCCCATCTTCCACGCCTGGAAGTAGATGTGAGCAACCTCTTCGGGGGTGGTGTCCTTGGCGAGGTTGACCGTGCTGCTGATGGCGTGGTCGATGTGCTGTTGAATTGCCGCCTGCATCTTGATCCGCATGTCCGGTTTGATCTGGTGCGCGGTGACGAAGAAAGGCGGTAGGTCTTCCTTACGCTCGACCTGATGCCGCGTCATGTACTGCCCCACGAGCGGATGGTAAACCGTGAACGTCTCTTGGGACAGCGACTCCGACCGTCGGACGTAGGACAGATCGAAGATGGGCTCAATCCCGCTGGTTACCCCCGCGAGCGCCGCGCCGCTCCCGACCGGCGGAACCGTCAGCAGGGCCACATTGCGCAGCCCGTGCGCGCGGATGCGCTCGAGCACCTGAGGCTGCAGCGTCGAGAGGAATCGGCCTTGCAGGTGCTTGCTGGCGTCATAGGCGGGAAAGACGCCCTTTTCTTGGGCCAAGTTGACGCTCTCGTCGTAAACGACGTTCTTGATCCGGTCAAAGAGCTGATCCGTGAACGCGACGGCCTCATCGGTATCGTACTTGAGACCGAGTTTGATCAGCATGTCCCCGAGGCCCGTGAAGCCCACACCAATGCGGCGCGACTTCAGGCTCGCGTCTCGTTGCTGACGTAGCGGGTGTTTGTCGGCGTTGTAGTCCAGCACATTATCCAGCATCCGCGTCCCGTATCTCAGCGCACGCTCCAGGTGAACCCAATCGACGCGCGCCTGGGAGGAGAATTCATCCAGGACAAAGTGGGACAGCGAGACGTTTCCGAGGTCGCACACCCCGTAAGGTTCCAGCGGGATCTCAGAGCACGGATTGGTCGTAATGACGCCCATCCCGTTGTATTCCGAGGTCGACCACCGTTTGATCTGATCCCAGAAGATGAGGCCGGGTTCGGCGTAGTCGCGCGCGCCGCGGATCAACTCTGTCCATAGGTCGCGGGCACGGATGGTGCGCGTCAGACTCGCGCGCTCGTTGGAGAAGTGCAACGTGAATTCGCCGTCCGCCTCCACCGCGCGCATGAACTCATCCGACACGCGCACGCTGATGTTAGCGTAGCGCACCTTCGTCAGGTTGCGTTTGACCTTGATGAAATCCAAGACGTCGGGGTGCGAGTCGGCGATGGTGATCATCAGCGCGCCGCGCCGCCCCGATTGTCCGATCGTCCCGGTGGTCAACGAGAACAGCTCCATGAACGAGACCGACCCGGTGCTGCTGCGCGCGGCGTTATTAACAGGCGCCCCCCGCGGGCGGAGGCCACTGATATCGGTGCCGACTCCGCCTCCGAGACTGTACGTGCGCGCGGCTTCTTTCATCCAGTCGAAAATGGATTCAATCGAGTCATCCTTGACCGGAATGACGTAGCAGTTGTGGGCGACTGCCCACCCGACCGTGAAGGAGTGATCGTCTTCAATGGTGAGATCGTAGACCGTTTGCGCTGACGCATCCGCGAGGTCGACAGAGCGCACCTTGGTGAACAGCTCGCCGTCGATGACCTTGTAGGAGGAGTTCTTATCGACCTGCGCAAATGCGGATTCCACCGTGTGATCGCCGGCGATCCAGGCGCGAAGAGCGCCTACATACCGCTGCGTCCCCACGTGAATCCGCATGGATCGGTGTTTCGTCAACTTACGCATGCCTTCCCAGTGAATACCGGCCACAATCCGCAGCCGCAAAAGCATCGTGTAGATCTGTCGGACGAGTGGGGGGTTGGCCAAGGAAAGACCGATAGATTTGTCCTCGAGCGTCCCATCGCCTGCGAAGAGCGCGCCCACGAACGCCTTTTGCACCAACTGCGGCGCGCGCAGGAACCACGCCGGCAACAGCTTGTCGGTACTGTGCGTGCGGTCATCAAACAGCGCCCGCATGACCTTGACCAGGAGTCCGGAATGCACATACACACGCATCCAGTGACTGGGCTGACCGTCTCGGGTCTGGATCGCCGCGGCCAGGCCGAACACGCGCTGGGTGAGCGCCGCGATCTCCGCGGCGAGGTTCCCTTCGTCCTTGCTCACCGTGAAGTAGACGCTATTCTCTGTCAGGCCCCCTTCAGCCGTGAAGTAGCCGAGCCAGCGACCAAAATCCTCATTCACAGCAATCCGGCGACTGACGCGGCGGCTTTCCTTCACACCCACAGCTCCGTTGCCACCGACGTAAGGGGTCGCGGTGTAGACACGTTGCTCGTCGTCCTCGAGTGCGCCCCCATCCAGATAATCACTAAGGTCGAGCTCGTCGAGGGGTATCGTGTCTGTCGTCCGGCCCATGCGGACGTAGTACTGGTTGGTCAGATCGCGCGCCGCGACCCAGTCAACGTGTCCTTGGCCATCTACCGCAAGAAAGTGGTGATCCGGGGTGCAGCGGATCGGCTCGTCGAGATAGGTGAGGGATAGCTGAACCAGTGGCTCTCGGTTCTCTCGCTCACTAACATGTGTGACCACCCGAAACCGGTTGCGGTGGGTAAGCACCTCGTCTCCGGGCAGAACGAACTGAATGGGGACGAACCCCCGCGTGGTCAAAACCGGCGTGCCGGCTGGAAAGCAGTTGAGAAGGGTGACGCGCTTGGGATTCCCCGCCCCATGCATGATGCGACCGCCGGGGATGAGGCGGAAATCATCGAGCAGCCAGTAGAACTTCTCTTCCCACTCGGCGCGTTTTTCGGGAGTCGCTTCCACCGACGCGAGTTCACGAGCAATGCGCCGCCACATCTGCGGCGGGGTGGTTTCTAAGACGGTTCCGTCGAGATCCCGCAGGGCGTACTTGTCATGAAACACGTGAGCCCGGAGATCGTCCCCGCCGAAGTAGTCGAGTGTTTCCTGAGGCAGGTCAGGCGTTGGTCGCGTCGTCGCAGTCGCTTCGGGATCCACCGGGCTCACCCCCACCGGAATATTGGTGCAAACTCCCGCCGTCTCGGACGGCCGGAGCAGTGCGGTCGTACCCTTACTGCGAGGACTTGGTCGGACCGGTCTCGACGGTCAGCAGGGGAACCTGCGCGCGCAGGGCCGCCTCCCGCCGTTTGCGTTCCTTGAGGATTTCCGCTTCCTCTACCAGCGTCTCCAGATCCCTAAACCGTCGGTGCTCCGAGGCAAATCTGACGTAGGCAACATCGTCCAGGCGCCGCATCCGATCCATCACTTGGCCGCCGATTTGCAACGTACTCACTTCGCGGTCGCCGCGACCCGTGACTTCCCGCTCCACATCGGCGACGATCCGCTCCAGATCGTCCATGGACACCGGGCGCTTGCCGCAAGCCTGGACCAACCCCCGCAGGATTTTGCTGCGGTCGAACGGCTCCCGACGTCCGTCGCGCTTGACAACCATCACCGGAATGAGGTCCGTCCTCTCGTAGGTGGTGAACCGGCGGTCACACTTCAGGCACTCCCGGCGCCGGCGGATGGACGACCCGTCGTCGACCGGCCGGGAGTCCAGAACCTTGCTTTCCTCGTGGGAGCAGTACGGGCAGCGCATCAGGTGTTTTACCCCACAAGATGTGGGGTGCCTCCCGATTCTATTTCCCTAGCTGTAGTACTGTCAACGCCGGATTTTCGACGATTTGAGGGCGAAAACCTGTGGCTGTGGATAACTTGCTTCTCCAGACATCCCCGGCGGGGGATTCGGGGGTTCCCTGCCTACCCCCCTGCCGTTTGCTCCCCCACAACCGCCCGGACGGCCACCGCCAGCGCCATTGCCCCAAACAGACCCGCAGATGCCACGGCGAGCGCTAGGTGGGCGGGGGTGAGGGATCCCAGGAGCAGGCCGCGCAAGGCGAAGATCGGGCCTAGGGAGGGGATGAGGTATGTCCAGGCCGACCGGTCCCATCCCTCCAGGAACGGCGCGGCCATCGCCGGGAGCGTCGCGCCGAGGTACAAGGGGGTGAAGAGCTGCTGAGCCTCCCTCATGCTGCGGGCCAGGAGGCTCAGGGCGAGCTGTGCCGCGCTCAGAAATGCCACGAGAGAGCTCGAGACGACAACTAACCACACCGTGGACCCAAGGGAAAGGGACACCGATGTTCGGCCGAGGTCGGCGAGCCCCCACGCCGCCCCTACCCGTAAGCTGACCAGGGTCGCCGCGATCACCATCACGACTGCGGCGAGCGAAGTCGCCAGCACTGCCAGGAACTTACCCGCCGCCACCGCCCCGCGCGAAGGGGGAGTTAGAAGAAGGGCGTCGAGGGTCCTGCGCTCTCGTTCTCCGGCGCCCACATCTAACGCGGTGTGCTGGCCACCCAGCGACGCCCAGATGGCGATGAAAAACGGCAGAAGCCCAGCCAATAGCGCTCCGCCTAATCGCCGCCGGTCCGCGACGCTGCGAGATGCGATCTGAACCGGCGTAAGATCCCGGCGCGAGATGCCCCGCTCGAGCAGATGCTGAATGGTCAGTGTCGCGGAGTAGGTCGCAACTCCCTGCTGCACGCGCTGGTAGGCCATCACCGATCGGGGTTCGCTTTCGTCAAAGAAGACCGTGACTTGTGCGTCGCCTGCGACCACGCGAGTGCCGAACCCGTTCGGAATCTCCAGGACGGCGTCCACCTTCCCGCGTTGCAACGCTTGGACCGCCTCAGAGACCGAAACTACCTCGATGTGCTCCTGTTTCGCCACCGTGCTGACGAGCTCCGGAGCCGCCGCTGAACCGATCACGGCAATGTGAGAGGCTGCGGTTTCGCGCTGCTGGCGCTGCCGGGACGCGAGATACGGCACCCCCAGCGTCACGAGCGGCATCAGGACCACCGGCAAGAGCAACGCGATAATCAGCGTGCGGCGATCGCGCAGTGTCTCCACCATCTCCTTGCGAAAGATCGCCCACACCTGACGACCGGCACCGCGCATGGCTAAAACCTAACGGGGGTGATATCCAGGCGCACGACACTCACCACGAAGATGGCAAGCAGCACCGCTCCGATGATGTACCGTCCGGGGCTCACCGGGGAGACGTCGTCTAACGGGCCAGGGTGCGCTCGCCGGACACCCGTCAGCATCACCACCAGGAGCGCTGCCATCAGCCAGTACCGGAGCGCAAACGCCGCCAGGACCGCAAGCCAGGAGACAATGAAATGCCGGCGGGCTCCGAGCAATGAGCGCACCACGTGGCCGCCATCGAGCATCCCAGACGGCAGCAAGTTCAGACTCGTCACGAGCAGTCCGATCCAGCCCGCGTACAAGATGGGGTGCATCAGCAAAACCTGCCCCTCTTTGGGATGGACGAACAACTGCGTGATCCACTGCACCAGCAAGGGATCGGGATAGTTCACCAATGTCTGGCCGGCCATGGCAGAGGGGCTCAGCACAAACGACGCGCGCACGCCGACGATCACGACCGCGACGGCGACCAGGAAACCTGCGATCGGACCGGAGGCCCCCAGATCGATCAGCGCGTCGCGGTTGGGTGCGGGCTCGCGCGTGACGATGACGGCCCCCATCGTGCCGACGGGGGGGACCATGGGGATGAAGTAGGGCAAGCTGGCATCGATCCCCCGAAGAATAGAGATGACCTTGTGCCCCATCTCGTGTACGACCAGGATGAGCATCAGCGAGAGCGAAAAGGCGAGCCCGCCTGCGACGGCGCTGGGGATCAATTTGGAGCTCACGAGGTCGACCGCCATCACGTAGCCGGATAGAAACGTCGTGCCGAGCGTCGCGACGAACAGCAGCACGTTCACCGGCCAGCGCCACTGGGCCCGGGGCGGCTTCGGCAAGAACGCGACCACCGGATGGCCGTCACGCATGCGCAGGAGAGGCAGCACTCCGGTGGGGTCTAGGCGGGCTCGCAGCGCGAGAAATCGCTTCTTGCTGTCGGGGGGCAGGTCGACGGTGAACGCCGGTCGTCCGCCGTCATCCACGTGGCCGGTGACGGGAAAGTAGTCCGCCACCACGCGCGAGAGGTTCTCGATTGCCGAACTGGGTTCAAACACGGCTAGCCTCTAGCGTACGGCGCGGCGGCGCCAAAGAGAAGGGGGGACGGCTGCGCCGTCCCCCGCCGAGATATCCCTCTGCAACCCGCGCGGTGTGCTTTTCAGCGCCGGCGGAGAAACGCTGGAATGTCGAGGTCGTTGATCAACGCCTTCACGCCATCCTCGATCGCCTCGGGACTGTCGGCCACCTTCTCCGACGGCTTGCGTCCCGCATCGAAGCCGGTGGCGATCACGGTGATCCGGATTTCGCCGTCGATCTTGTCGTCGATCACGGCCCCGAAGATGATGTTGGCATCTGGATCAGCCGCGTCTTTGACGATCTGCGCGGCCTCGGAGACCTCAAGCAGGCCTAGGTCCAGCCCACCGGTGACGTTGATCAGGACGCCGCGGGCGCCTTCCATAGAGGTCTCTAGCAGCGGACTGCTGATCGCCGCCTGGGCCGCCCGGATCGCGCGATCCTCGCCCGTCGCCACGCCGATCCCGATCAGCGCCGAGCCAGCCTCGTGCATGATCGTGCGCACGTCGGCGAAGTCCAGATTAATCAGCCCCGGGACGGTGATCAGGTCCGCGATCCCCTGCACGCCTTGTCGCAAGACGTCATCGGCCGTGCGGAAGGCTTCGACGACCGTCGCCGTGCGGTCGATGATCTGCAGCAGCCGGTCGTTGGGGATCGTGATCAAGGTGTTGACCTTGCCTTTGAGGTTGCGCGCACCTTCATCGGCCGCCTGCGATCGCCGGCGGCCCTCAAACACGAACGGCTTGGTGACCACCCCGATGGTCAGCGCTCCCAGCTCGCGCGCCACTTCGGCGACGATGGGAGATCCCCCCGTCCCGGTGCCCCCGCCCATGCCGGCGGTGATGAACACCATGTCGGCGCCTTCTAAGATCTCGAAGAGATCCTCTTTGCTCTCCTCAGCGGCCTGCCGTCCGACTTCGGGATCGCCCCCGGCCCCGAGGCCCTTGGTGAGTTTGCTCCCGATGTGAATCTTCTTGTCGGCGTTGCTCATCGCCAGGGCCTGGGCATCCGTATTGATTCCAATGAACTCGACCCCGCGCAGCCCCGCGCTGATCATGCGGTTGACGGCATTGCTGCCGCCGCCGCCCACGCCTACCACTTTGATTGCCGCGTATCGGCGCAGATCGCGATCAATGTGCCCCATAACGATGACCCCCTTCGCTGCTGTGTGAGCGCTGCGTCGCGTGCACTCCCGTGGTGCGATCACGCCCCATGAACCATCTCCCGCAACCAGCCGCGCATCTTACCGAAAATTCCGTCGCCGTTTGTCGTGCGGACCATCTTGGATCCCCCATGGCGGACGCCATACAGCACGAGTCCCACGCCGGTGGCATAGATGGGGCTCGCGACTGCGTCCAGCATCCCCCCGACCTGTTCGGGGGCCCCCACACGGGCGGGCAGTTCGAGGCGCTCACTCACATACGGGGCAATCCCCTTCAGCAGCGCCGTCCCCCCCGTCAGCACGACGCCCGCCGGGACGAGGTGTCCGAAACCACTGCGTTTGATCTGCAGGCGCAACAGACTACAGATTTCCTGCAACCGCGGCTCGATGATCTCGCACAGCACTTTGCGCGGCAGGATGCGTGGCTCGCGATCCCCGACGTTGAAGACCTCGATCAGCTCGCCTTCGCGGACG
>DATGVF010000124.1:0-2614 GCA_035300645.1 bacterium | reverse complement strand
TCTCCCGCGCCTGGGGGCGAGGCCCCGTCCCTCCCAACCTCACTGTCGACTGGTACCGGTGGGCGTTTGCGAACCTTGGCGCCCGGCATGCCATTCAGCATAGCCTCATATACGGAGCCGCCGCCGCTGCCATCGCCACGGCGTTGGCGCTCTTCGTCGCGTATGCGGTGAGCCGCCGCCTCGTACCCGGGGCGCAACTGTTGGGGTTTGTGGCAACTGCCCCGTTTGTCATCCCCGGCATCGTGCTAGCCATCGGCTTTTTTGCCGCGTACGCTCGGCCTCCCCTCGTCCTCTACGGAACGGCCTGGATGCTGATCGTGGCATTTGCCACTCGCTTCCTCCCGATCGCATACGCGGGGATTCAGGCGGCGCTACGCACCATCGACCTGGAACTGGAGCATGCCGCGCGCACGCTGGGGGCCGCCCCGCTGCGTACCTTCGCCTCGATCACGCTACCACTACTCCGTCGCACGGTCTTGGTGAACTGGCTGCTGGTGTTCATCCCATCCCTGCGCGAACTCAGCTGCGCGGTGTTCCTGTTTACGCCCGCGACCGCCGTAATGAGTACGCTGATCTTTGACCTCTCCGACGCCGGGAACTTCGAGCCGGTCTCGACGCTGGGGATTCTGATGATGGTCCTCACCTTGGGGCTCGTCGCCATCGCCTACCGCATTTTCGGCGGCTCACCGCTCGTGCCGCACCAGCGCGCCTGATCGGGGGACCCTATGGCAGAGATCCGACTGGTGGATCTACGGAAATCGTTCGGTGCGACCGTGGCGCTTGGCGGCATTAGCGTCACGGTCAAAGACGGCGAGCTGCTCGCCCTCCTCGGGCCGTCGGGTTGCGGCAAATCCACGACGCTGCAGATCCTGGCTGGGTTTCTGCTCCCCGATACCGGCGAGGTCTGGAGCGACGACCATCTCCTCTCGAGCCCCCGCGGAGCGGTGCCCCCCGAACGCCGGCGAATGTCGCTCGTGTTCCAGAGCTACGCACTCTGGCCGCATATGACCGTCTCTCAGAACATCGCCTTTGGCTTGGAGATGCGTCGACAAGAGTCCGGGGAGATCAAGCGGCGCGTGCACGCGATCGTCGAACTGGTGGACCTCGCGGGGCACGAGCGGCGCTACCCGCATGAGCTCTCGGGCGGCCAGCAGCAGCGTGTAGCCCTGGCACGCGCTCTCGTGGTCCAGCCTGACACCTTGCTGTTCGATGAACCCCTCTCGAATCTCGATGCGAATCTGAGAGAACAAATGCGTTTCGAGATTCGCCGCATCCACCAAGAGACTGGGATTACGATGGTGTACGTCACCCACGATCAAGGGGAGGCGATGGTCATTGCGGACCGCATCGCGGTGGTGAACGGCGGGCAGATCGAACAAGTCGGGACGCCGCGGGAAATCTATGAATCTCCGCAGTCACACTTCGTCGCCTCGTTTATTGGACGAGCGAACTGCTTACCGGGGCACCTCGTGTCCCCCGGCGTCGTCCGCTGCGGCGAGAACCTCTTTCGCACTGATGAAGGCAGTGCGTTTCGCCCTGGCGACGCCGTGATACTGTGTGTCCGGCCCCACGCGGTGCAGGTTCGCCCGGGAGGCCTTCGCCCCGCCGGCGACCACGACGGGGTGAGCGGCCGGCTAGTGCAGCAGGCGTACCTAGGCGATCTGCAGGACCTCCGCATCGCCTTGCCGGGAGGCCTCGAAGTTCGCGCTCTGGCTCCAAGCGAACAACCCTATCGGATCGGCGAAGAGGTCGTGGTACATCTTCCACAGGAAGCGTGTCGATTGGTTCGGCCCTAGGAATCGGCGAGTGTCACACTGCCGATGCGCCCGCACTCCGACAATCGGAAAAACCCTGCAAAGTACGTACCGGACTGCATGAACGCAATCTTCATGCGGTGGGTTCCGGTGGGATGACCCCAGTTGCGGCCTTCCTCTGCAAGGACGCGATCTGGGGTCGATGACCGCGATAGGGCCCGCGGATTGCGTTGCTGAATTTAACGAGAGTGACCATGATGCGGTTGGTCCGGGTCTTGGTTGCGCCAGTACTCCTCATCACACCGCTGATCAGCGGAAAGAGCTGGGTCGCTGGGACGAGCCGGGGCGAGGGCATCGAGGCCTTTCCCCCCATGCCCAGCGACCATCCTCCTGGAGCATCTAGCACTTCCCGGGCGACTTCCACCGCTCTGGGCCGCGGGGTAAACTTCGGCGACATGCTGGACGCGCCGAACGAGGGGGACTGGGGGTTGATCCTCCGGGACGAGTTTATCGACGTCACGGCACAAGCAGGCTTCACTTCTGTGCGTTTGCCCGTACGCTGGAGCAATCACACCGCCCCGACGGCCCCGTTTACAATCGCTCCGAGGTTCCTGTCGCGTGTGGAATCGGTGCTCGGCAAACTGTTGGCCAAAGGTGTCTACGTCGTGCTGGACATGCACCACTACCGTCAACTCGACGGGGATACCCTCGATTCAGGAGAGTCCGCGGTGGACAGTGCGATCTTAGACGTGCGCTTCCTCATGATCTGGCAGCAGATCGTGGAGCGGTTCCGCGGCAAGAGTAATCTGCTCTTCGAGCTCTACAATGAACCGCACGGTCGACTCACGCCCCTAAAGTGG
>DATGVF010000123.1:0-7245 GCA_035300645.1 bacterium | reverse complement strand
TTCACAGTGGACGGCTACTACTATAAGGGGCAGGCGATCGATACGCGGGAGAACGCAGCTGCTCTGGCCCGGGGCATCCCCTCGCTGATGCGTGTGATCGTCGTCCCCTACGACGCGCCGCACACCGATCTCACCGCGATTCCCCACACCACCCGATATGACGATGTGCTGGAACGAGGCACCCCTACCGGGATGCGCTTCGAGCAACTCCCTTTTGACCATCCCGTGTTTATCATGTTTTCCTCGGGCACGACGGGAAAACCCAAGTGCCTCGTGCAGGGCGCGGGAGGCGTCCTGCTCAACCACCTTAAAGAGCAGTTCCTGCACACCGATCTCACCCCCGGCGACAAGATCACGTACCTCACCACCTGCAGTTGGATGATGTGGAACTGGTTGCTGTCGTCGTTAGCGGTGGGCGCCACCGTGTTGCTGTACGACGGACACCCCAGCTATCCAGATCCCGGTGCGATGTGGCGGTGGATCGCCGACGAGCGGATTACGATCTTTGGCTGCAGTGCGAGCTACCTCAACGCCCTGCGCGGTCAGGGGATCCGCCCGACAGAGATCGCCGATCTGTCCTCGCTGCGGGAGATTTCGCAAACGGGATCGGCGCTCGCCCCCGAAGGGTTTGAGTATGTGTACCGGGACATCAAAGCCGACGTGCATTTCAACTCTATCTCGGGGGGTACTGACATCAATGGCTGTTTTGCGGCGGGCAACTCCATCAGCCCGGTCTATGCGGGCGAACTGCAGGGTCCCGCGCTGGGGATGAAGGTGCGTGCCTATGACGACGCCGGTGTGGCCATCGTCGACCAGCCGGGGGAACTCGTGTGCGAGGCTCCGTCTCCGTCGATGCCGTTGCAGTTTTGGCAGGATCCCGACGGGCGGAAGTATGAGGAGACTTATTTCGCGTTCTACCCCCAGCGCCGCGTGTGGCGGCACGGAGACTACATCACCGTCCACGCCGACACCGGCGGCATCACCTTCCACGGCCGGTCGGATGCGGTGCTGAAACCGTCTGGGGTGCGGATTGGCACCGCGGAAATCTACAACGTGGTGGAGCGGGTCGAGGGCGTGGCCGATAGCGTGGCGGTCGGCCAGAGTTGGGGCGGGGATCAACGGATCATTCTGTTCGTGAAGCTCGCCCCGGGGTATGCCCTCACAAATGCCCTGCAGGAGGCCATCAAAACGGCGCTGCGGCGTCAGGCCTCCCCGCGCCACGTGCCCGCTCTCATCCTCGCCGTGCCCGATATCCCGTACACTCTCAATATGAAGAAAGTCGAGAGTGCTGTGGCCAACATCATCAACGGTCGCCCGGTCGCCAACAGGGAAGCGTTGGCCAATCCCGAATCGCTGGAGTATTTTGCACAGGCGCGAGCCCAGCTCGCGCGGTGAGCACCACCACCTGTGCGGTCGGCACCTGGAGAACAACGAGATGAAACTGGAAGGCACCTACACGCTGCCCGCGCCTCGTCAGAAGGTCTGGGAGATGCTCAACGACCCTGAGGTCCTGGCGCGCGCGACCCCGGGGATCAAGCACTTAGAGCCGCTGGGGGGCGACGTGTATAAGGCGACGCTGGAGGTTGGCGTCGGTCCCGTCCGGGGCACGTATGCCGGCCAGGTCAGCATTTCGGAGAAAGTCCCCCCCGAGCGCATGCGGCTTCAGATTGAAGGAGGCGGCAAGCCCGGAACGATTCGGGCCACCGGCGAGTTTCAGCTGCAAGAGCAGGGCGGCCAGACTGTGGTCGCCTACACCGGAGAGGCCCAGATTACGGGCGTGATCGCGAGCGTCGGGCACCGGCTCATCGGGGGTGTCGCCAAACAGATGACAACAGAGTTTTTCAAAGCGCTGGAGCGGGAGCTGACGCGCCCACGTTGACGAGCTTTTGCCCGATCACCAAGACGTTCCTCGCCCGCTAGGATCTGGAGGACTGGATGGTCATCGCACATGCCCTCGGCGCCCGTATCAAACGCCGAGAAGATCCGCGGTTGATCACAGGGACCGCCACATACGTAGACGACCTGCAGATGCCCGGCCTGCTCCACGTTGTCCTCGTGCGCAGCCCGCACGCGCACGCCAAGATCACCGCGATTGAGATCGAACGCGCGCGCGCCGCTCCCGGGGTGGTCGCCGTGTGGACGGGAGAAGACGTCCGCGCTCGGTGCGGACCTCTGCCGGTCGGGTCCCGTCTCAAGGACATGAAAGTCCCCAAGCGCTACCCGCTCGTGATCGACGGGGTCGTCCGGCACGTGGGGGACCCGGTGGCCGCCGTGGTAGCGACCGAGCTTCCCCTCGCACGCGACGCCTCCGAGCTCGTCGAGGTCACTTATGACCCGCTGCCTGCAGTCACCGACATCGAGGCGGCGCTCACTCCCGAGGCGCCTGTGATTCATCCCGAGCTCGGAACGAATGTCTGTTTCCGTCTGACCTTCGGCGCAAATGTCGACGACGCGTTCACGCACGCCGATCGCACCCTCTCGCTGCGTGTGGTCCAGCAGCGCCTCGTGCCCTCGCCGATGGAGACGCGGGGGGTCGTCGCCCAGTTCCGGGGAGGCGAGCTCACGATCTGGACGTCGACCCAGATCCCGCACGTGGTCAAAACGACGCTCGCCGAGACCGTGCGTGTGCCTGAGCATCAGGTCCGGGTGGTCGCCCCGGAAGTGGGTGGCGGGTTCGGGTGCAAACTGGACGTGTACGCAGAGGAAGCCCTGTTGGCGTCCCTCGCCGTCGCGCTGGGCCGTCCCGTGAAGTGGATCGAGACCCGTCAAGAAAGTTTTCTGGCCACGGTTCACGGTCGCGGTCAGGTCTCCTATGTCGATGTCGCCGCGCAAGCGGATGGCACGATCACGGGATTGCGGGCGCGCGTGCTGGCGGACCTGGGCGCGTACTCCCAGCTGCTCACCCCCAGCGTGCCCACGAACACGGGGTTGATGGCCAGCGGGTGTTATCGGATTCCCCACGTGTTTGCCGAGGTCATCGGCGTGTTCACAACCCAAACGCCCACCGATGCCTACCGCGGGGCCGGACGGCCTGAGGCCACGTTCTCGATTGAACGCGTCGCAGACGCGGTGGCGCGAGCGCTCAAATTGGATCCCGCAGATGTCCGCCGCCGCAACTTCATTCCCCCGGAAGCCTTCCCCTACAAGACGGCCACGGGGGCGACCTATGACAGCGGCAACTATGCCCAGGCCCTCGACAAGGCATTGAAGATCATCGGCTACCCCGCCCTGCGCGAGGAGCAGCGCCGACTGCGGGGGCAAGGGCGATTTCTGGGGATCGGTCTCTCCACCTATGTAGAGATCACAGGATTGGGAGCGGCCACCGCTTTGCCTGGAGGCAACTGGGAATCTGCGACGGTGCGCGTCGAGCCGACAGGCAAGGTGACGGTGCTCACGGGGTCCTCGCCCCATGGGCAAGGGGAGGAGACGACCTTCGCCCAGATCGTCAGCGACCGGCTGGGCGTGTCTGTGGACGACGTCGTGGTCGTCCATGGCGATACGCGTGCAGTGCCACATGGCGTGGGGACGTTTGGGAGCCGCAACACCGCAGTTGGGGGGTCGGCAGTTTACTTGGCCTCGACGCGCATTCGCGAGAAGGCCACCGCCATCGCGGCCCACCTGCTGGAGGTCTCCCCGGGCGACTTGGTGGCCGACGGCGCGCAGTTTCGTGTGCGGGGCAGCCCGCAGCGCACCGTCTCGTTCCCCGACGTGGCGCGCGCGGCATATAAGGGGGCTAAGCTTCCGCCCGGGACTGATCCTGGCCTGGAGGCCACGCACTTCTTCGCTCCTCCTGACCGGGTCTTTCCGTTTGGAACCCACATCTGCGTTGTGGAAGTTGATCCCGACACCGGCGAGGTTGCGATCCGCCGGTATGTAGCCGTAGATGACTGTGGAAACATCATCAACCCGTTGCTGGTCGCCGGCCAAGTGCATGGGGGGATTGCGCAGGGGCTCGCGCAGGCGTTGTACGAGGAGGCCATCTACGACCAGGAGGGCCAACTGCTGACAGCCGGGTTTCTCGATTACGCGGTGCCGCGGGCGGCGCACGTGCCAGTGATGGAGCTTGACCACACCGTCACACCCTCGCCGCACAATCCGCTCGGTGCGAAAGGGGTGGGCGAGGCCGGCACGATTGGTTCGATCCCGGCCGTGGTCAATGCGGTATTGGATGCGCTGGCCCCATTTGGCGTCGAGAGTCTCGATATGCCGCTGACTCCCCGCAAGGTCTGGCAGGCCATCTCCAGTCGAAAAAAGTCCTGAGCGACGGGACGATCACCTTATTGCTGCAAGATCCCCCTGCCTGAGGTGAAGGAGGCGATACATGTTCGCGAAGGTGCTCGTTGCTGGCTGGGGAGATATGGATTTCAATAGTCACATGAGAAACACGGCATACCTCGATAAGTCTGCGGATGTACGGATGATGTATTTCAGTGAGAACGGCTTTCCGATGACCGAATTTGTGCGCCGGAGACTTGGCCCCGTAGTCATGAAAGAGGAGCTGGAGTACTTTAAAGAGGTCGGGTTGCTCGAGCAGCTGCGCGTGACATTGAGCAATGCCGGCCTGTCAGAGGATGGGAGCCGCTTCCGCGTCAGAAATGAATTTTTCCGCTCAGACGAGACACTGGCGGCCAAGGTTACTAGTCTGGGGGGTTGGCTCGACCTCTCGACGAGGAAGTTTGTGGCGCCCCCGAGGCTCTGCTGAGGGCCCTGCAGTCGCTTGCCAGAACAGAGGATTTCGAAGTCCTTCCGTCGCGTATTCGGTAAACTTGAAGTGCCTGGGTCCTCACGAGCGATAGCGCCCGGCGCTGGGCGCGACCCCTGATGGTCTCTGCGGCCGCTCGCGGATTCCCGCGCTCCTAGCCCATTTGTAGCCGGTGATTATAATGGAAGAAGGCGAGGGGATGGTTCCCCCTCCCCTTTACGTTTAGAGTGATCAGGAGGCCTTATGCATCCAGAGATTGCACGCATTCAGACGATGCTCGACGAGCAGGGGTATGTCGCCGACGAGGCGCTGGCGACCTCGGTCTACCTTGCCATTCAGTTGCGCAAGCCCCTGTTAATTGAGGGCGCGGCGGGCGTCGGTAAGACCGAGGTGGCCAAGGTGATGGCCCGCGCCATGAATACGGACCTCATCCGCCTCCAGTGCTACGAGGGATTGGATGCCACGACGTCCCTGTACGAGTGGAACTATCAGCGCCAACTGCTGCACATCCGCCTGCTAGAGCAAAGCGACAAACCGCTTGAGGTCAAGGAACGCGAGATCTTCAGTGAACCCTTCCTGCTGAAACGACCGCTGCTCACGGCCATTACGCATCACCGCGCGCCCGTCCTCCTCCTCGACGAAGTGGACCGAGCGGATGACGAGTGGGAGTCCTTCTTGCTCGAAGTGCTCTCCGACTGGCAGGTCAGTATTCCAGAAATTGGGACGATTAAAGCGCAGCACATTCCCTATGTGGTCCTGACCAGCAACCGCACGCGTGAACTCGGCGATGCCCTGCGCCGACGCTGTCTCTACTTGTGGATCGACTATCCGATCTTTGACAAAGAGCTTGCTATTGTGCGCCGGAAGGTCCCCGGCGTCAACGGGCAGCTCGCTGAGCAGATTGCCGCCTTCATGCAGTTCGTGCGGCGGACGAAGCTGGAAAAGACGCCGGGGCTGGCGGAGACGCTGGACTGGAGCGCGGCGCTGATCGCACTGCACCGGGACCACCTGGACCGCGACGCCGTGGAACAGACGCTGGGGGTGCTCTTCAAGCAGCGCGACGACGCCGACTTGATGCGCACGCAGTGGCTGGACCATCTCTTGCGCGGAGTCCAAGAAGTGCGTCAGGAGCCCATGCCGTGGAATCAGCAGACGATCGACCGCGTGGCCGACCGGGTGCTGCCGAAGCGATGACCGTCGCCACCGACCTCACCACTCACGTCGTGGGTTTCTGCCGGGCGTTGCGGGCCCGCGGGCTCACGGCCGGCCCCCGGGAAGCTGCCGATGGCCTACGTGCGCTCGCCGCGGTTAATGTGGGGTCGCGGCGGGAGTGCTACCTCGCCTTGCGGACTGTCCTAACCTCCCGGCACGAAGACCTCCCGGTGTTCGATCATGTTTTTGAAGAGTATTGGAATCCACCGACGGCGACCAGCGAGAGCGAGGAATCCGCGCCCCCGCAGCTCGCGGGACTCTCGGGGGACGGACAGCTCAAGACGCCGACCTTGGAGTGGTTGGAGGAGGCGTTGCAGCCCCAAGGGGAGGAAGCGCTCCCGGCCTACAGCGCCGTGGAGATCTTGACGCAAAAAGATTTCAGCACGTTTTCCGCCGACGAATTAGACGAGGTCAGCCGCCTCGTCGTGGCTATCGCCAAGCGCGTCGCCACCCGGCTGAGCCGGCGCGCGCGAGCAACCCCGCACGGCCACCAGATGGATTTGCGGCGCACCATCCGTCACAGCCTCCGCCGCGGCGGAGAGATCGTCGACCTCTTCTACCGTCGGCGGAAGATTCGTAAGACCCGCGTCGTGCTGTTGGCAGATGTCAGCGGCTCGATGGACCTGTACAGCCGGTTTTTGATCCAATTCGTCTTCGCCCTGCAGCACACCCTGGGCCAGGTCGAGACGATGGTCTTCAGCACCTCTCTCACGCGGGTGACGGACGCGCTGTCCGAAGCGGATTTGCGCGATGCCCTAGAGCAGGTGGCGAAAGAGGTTCCGGACTGGTCGGGGGGGACGAAGATCGGCCACAGCCTCCAGACGTTTCTCCGGCGCCACGGCGGGACGTTGCTGATCCCGCGGACCGTCGTGCTCATCATCAGTGATGGCTGGGATACCGGGGATATCGATGTGCTGACCGACGCGATGAAGGAGATCCGATCGCGCGCAGGCCGGGTGATCTGGCTGAATCCGTTGCTGGGCAGTCCTGGGTATGAGCCTATCTGTCAAGGGATGCGCGCCGCCTTACCGTACGTGGACGTATTCGCCTCCGCGCACAATCTGGAAAGCTTGCGTCATTTGGAGCGCCACCTGGCGCGGAGGATACGAAAATGACGGGCCGCTTCTCTCTGCGAGGCAGTCCGGTGCCCGTTTCGGGGCGACGCAAGGAGTGTGTCTCATGAAAGAGCTGTTGGAGATTTTGGATGCGATCGACCGCTTTCATGCCCAGGGGGAGCCGATGGCCCTGGCGACCATCGTGGGGGTCCGCGGCTCGGCGTATCGCCGGGAAGGCGCGCGGCTCCTGTTGACCCGCAGCCAGCAGATGGTCGG
>DATGVF010000122.1:0-5833 GCA_035300645.1 bacterium | reverse complement strand
ATTTACCAGGGGCTGTCGGCGGTAGCCGCAGCCACGACCCTGGCGATGATGGGGGTCCTCGATATTGCGGGCACGCTCGGCTCCGGCTGGCTCAGCGATCGCTATGACAAACGCGTCCTGTTGGCGGCCTACTATGGGCTGCGGGGGTTGTCGCTGCTGTACCTGCCGTATGCGGACGATCTGACCACGCTCGCCCTCTTTGGCGTGGTCTACGGCCTGGACTGGATCGCCACGGTGCCGCCCACGGTCGGCCTGGCGACCGACCTGTTCGGAGCCCGCTCCGGTCCCATGCTCTTTGGCTGGGTGTTCTTCGGCCATCAGGTCGGCGCGGCCCTGGCGGCGTATGGTGGCGGCCTCCTGCGCGTCTGGTTGGGCACCTACCACGTGGCGTTTACCACGGCCGGGCTGCTGGCCCTCGGCGCGGCCGGCCTCGTCCTCACCATCCGGCAGGGGCAGCGGCCCAGGTCGACGACGGCCTCCCGCCAGACGCCGCCCATGAGCATGCCGGAGGGCCTGGCTGCGCCCAGGACAGCCCCCCGATGAATCCGTGGAGGGCCCGCACACGCGGGCGTGACCTGCCACCGCAGGACGCCGTCCCTGACGCTGGACGGGTGGGGGAGCGGAGGATACCATACGCGTAGGGCTCGTGCGCCCTGACCCACGCGCATCACGAGCCAATACAGCCATGTAGGTGCCTGACGGCTCTCTAATGGCATCTCGCACGGCGAGAGCCTCAGGCACAGCCATCGGTCCGCGCGTGGGAAGGTCCCGCGCGCCTCGACACGCGGGAGATCACACAGCACACCTGGGCCGAAAGGAGGGCACAATGGAACAGCGTCACACCCTTGGACGGGCGACGAACGCGGACCATCCCTTCCGGATGCTGCTCGACCACCTGCCTACCCCGGCGTGGGCGTGTCGGCCGGATGGTACCACTGCCTTGCTCAACCAATGCTGGCTTGACTATACAGGCCTCTCCCTGGCACAGGCCCTCGCTGAGGGGTGGCACGGACCGGTCCATCCCGACGACCGCGGGCCGCTGCGGGAGACCTGGGCACGCCTCCGCGCCGCGGGAGCGCCAGGGGAGGCGGAAGTACGCCTCCGACGGGGCGATGGCGTGTATCGCTGGTGCCTCGTGCGTGCGGTGCCGGTGCGCGACGAGTGGGGACACCTCGTGCACTGGTCGGGCACGGCGACCGACATCGAGGACCGCAAGCAAGCCGAGGCAGCCTTACAGTGGAGCAAGGCCTTGCTGGCCGGGGAGAAACGCGTACTCGAGATGATCGCCACAGGCCAGGCGCTCTCCTGCATCCTGGAGGCCGTATGCCGGGTAGTCGAGGCGCAGGCCAGCGACATCCTGTCCTCATGCCTGGTGCTGGATGCGCACGGCACCCACCTGCGGCACGCTGCCGCACCGCGCCTGCCGCACAGGTACATCGACGCCATCGACGGCGTCGCCATTGGCCCGACAGGAGGGTCGTGCATCACCGCCGCCTATCGCGCCGCGCCGGTGATCGTGGCGGACATCGCCGTGGACCCGTTGTGGGCCGCGTATCGGCATCTGCCCTTGGCGCACGGCCTGCGCGCCTGCTGGTCCGCGCCGATCCTGTCCTCCGCCGGCCAGGTGTTGGGCACCTTCGCGCTGTACTATCGCGAGCCCCGCCGCCCGCGTCCGCAGGACCTGGAGGTCCTGGAACAGATCGCGGCGGTAGCCGCGGTGGCTGTCCAGCATCAGCGCGCGCACGAGCGGCTCCGGCACGAGGAACAGGAGCTGCGCCGGATCGTCGATGCCATCCCGCAGGCCATCGTCGTCCTGGGACCGGATGGGCGCACGCTGTATGCGAATCAGGCCACGCTCGCGTACGCGGGTCTCACGCTGGACGAGGTGATGGCCGCGGACTTTCGGTATGCCCGGTGGTATCATCCGGACGATGTGGCGCGGCTGCACGACGAACGCCAGCAGGGGCTGGCATGCGGCCTCCCGTTTGCCTTGGAACGACGCGGCCGGCGGCACGACGGGCAGTATCGCTGGTTTCTCACCCAGTACAACCCGCTGCGGGATGACCAGGGACGCCTCCTGCGCTGGTATGCGACGGGCACGGACATCGACGAGCGCAAGCAGGCCGAAGACCGGACGCGCAACGAAAATGTTGCGTTGCGCGAAGAGATCGTACGTGCGTCGATGTTCGAGGAAATCGTGGGGTCCTCCGCCGCACTCCGTCGCGTGCTGGAGCAGGTCTCGAAAGTGGCGCCGACGGATTCGACAGTCCTGATCTTAGGGGAGACCGGCACGGGCAAAGAGCTGATTGCTCGCGCCATTCATAATCGGTCAAAGCGCGCAGGCCGCGCCTTTATTCGCGTGAACTGCGCGGCTATTGTGCCTTCGCTCATTGCCTCCGAACTGTTCGGCCATGAAAGAGGCGCGTTCACGGGCGCACTGCAGCGGCGTCTGGGACGCTTTGAAGCGGCCGACGGTGGCACAATCTTCCTCGATGAAGTCGGTGACCTTCCGCTAGAGACGCAGGTTGCCCTGCTGCGCGTGCTCCAGGAGCGGGAATTCGAACGCGTGGGAGCAAGTCACACAGTGTCGGTGGACGTCCGCGTCCTCGCGGCGACCAATAAGGACTTGAGTGCCGCCATGGCGGCCGGCACCTTCCGCCAGGATTTGTTCTACCGCCTCAATGTGTTCCCGATTCGCCTACCAGCACTACGCGAACGCGTTGACGATATGCCGTTGTTGGTGGGATATCTCATCGATCGTTACGCCCAAAGAGCTGGGAAAAAGTTTCGACACATCACCAAGAGCACCTTGGACCTGTTCCAGGCGTACGACTGGCCAGGGAACATTCGCGAGCTGCAAAACGTCATCGAGCGGGCCGTGATTCTGTGCGATGGGGACACCTTTTGTGTCGATGAACCCTGGCTGACGCGCGTGGCGCCCCGATCGCGTACGACGAGTGTGCCGCTGGTCGCGAACCTGGTCGAGCGGGAAAGAGCAATGATCGAAACTGCATTGCGGGAAGCCGAGGGCGTCATCGGGGGGCCCACTGGGGCCGCTGCCAAGCTGGGCATTCCTAGGCAGACGCTCGCATCAAAGATCAGGAAACTGCGGATCAACCGACACCGTTTCAAGACCTCCTGATCTCCCCGCTTCGAGGGCGGACGTTCCCTCCGCCCCTGGCTGTTTGCGCACCGTCTGTGGCTCTCGATGCGGACCGCAACCGCTTCGCCTGCCGCAGGCGGGTTGCCGGCGTCCCATGCGACCCAGACGCCAACGGTTCCACGCCGAGATTTCAGCGAACGGCGAAAAATCGTCCCGCCTTCACAACGTAACCGCCAGTAATTCATGGGCTTACAAACGGCACAGCCCTTGCATTCCGTGCACATGTGGACGCGGGACAGGACAGGAATGACTCTCAGCATCGAAAGAGCTTCGGGAATGACCCTCAGAATCGAAAGCGCTTCGGATGGGCACAGCACAACGATCCGGCTGATTGGCCGCATGCGATCGGAGCATTTGGACGCATTGCAGGCGCAGATCAAGAACGGCGGATCACGGATTGTGCTGGATTTGGAGGAAGTGCGTCTGGTGGACATCGAAGTGGTGCGCTTTCTTGGCAAGTGTCAGGCAGCAGGTATCCGTCTCGTCCATGGTGCGCTGTACATCAACGACTGGATTGACAAAGAGCGGAGCAGCGAAACGTGAACGTCGCGGCGCTTCCCACCATAACCGTGCATTGGGGGTGGTGACAGGAATCAGACCATGGAAGAGAAGCACACAGCGTGTGTCCTTGAAGCGTTCGACACCCTGTTCAATACGCGCGACGACGTAGCAGCTGAGCGCTATTGGTCGCCCAACGCCATCCAGCGCAGCGCCCGTATCGCGCCTGGTCGCGACGGCCTGGGCGGCTCGATGACATTGACGGGAGGCATCATGGGCCACCGTCCGCAGCCGCAGTGGGTGCTCCCGGCGAGCGTCATCACGGCGCTGGAGGGGCTGACGAGGTCCCGTGCGGTCGAACTCGCGCCGCTTCGCGTCAACATCGTCGCGTCAGGGCTTACCAAGACTCCTCGTTGGGGCATCGATTATCACCCGAAACAATTCGCGGCCTAGAGCGGCGTCGGAGTCAAACGAAATCGGAGGCGATATGACCCACACCTACCAAGCGATCGAGATCACGAGAACGGGAGAGTTCTCGGACGTACGAACAGTCCCGCGACCCTGAAGTATGAACCAGGACTCGTAGTTGCTGATGGCGACTACGTGATCCTGCACGGGCGTTTCAGCGGCTTTGGCCTCCCTGTGAACTGGATTGTGGCAGACATACTGCGTATCGAGAACGGGCTTCTGGCCGAGCACTGGGATGTGATTCAGAACGAAGCCTCGCGCGAGACTTCCAAGAGCGGCCTTCCCATGTTCGGCGATACGTTTCGTGCGTGAGCGCTTCATGCAATGTCTGTGAAGAGCGCAGCGTCGAAGGAGAAAAATATGGGGAAGCTGGAAGGAAAAATTACCCTCATCACGGGTGGCACGAGCGGTATTGGCCTGGCGACGGCGCAACAATTTGTGCACGAAGGCGCGTATGTCTTCATCACGGGGCGCCGTGGTCCAGAGTGAGCTGCAGCGGTCAAGGAGATCGGCAGCCATGTCACCGGCGTCCACGGCGACGTGTCGAACCTGAGCGATCTTGATCGCCTCTTCGCGCACATCACGCGAGAGCAGGGCAGGCTCGATAGTGTGTTCGCGAATGCCGGTGTGGCGCAGTGTGCCCCCTTCGGTGCGATCACGGAGGAGCACTATGACACGCTCTTCACCATCAATGTGAAAGGCCTCCTGTTCACGGTGCAAAAGGCACTTCCCCTGATGCCGGATGGGGCCTCGATCATCCTGAACGCGTCCATCGTTGCCAGGAAAGGGTTGCCGACGAATAGTGTGTATAGCGCCACCAAAGCCGCCGTGCGTGCGTTCGCGCGGACCTGGACCACCGACTTACAGGCGCGCCGCATTCGCGTCAACGCCGTGAGCCCAGGCACCATCGACACGCCCGGCCTGCATGACCTGGTGGCGTCCACAGGAGCGGGCGAGCAACGCTTGCAGATGCTTGCCACCCGTGTGCCACTCGGCAGGCTTGGGACACCCGATGAGATCGCGAAGGCCGTGGTGTTTCTCGCCTCCGACGACAGTAGCTACATCACGGGCACGGAAGTGTTTGTGGATGGCGGCATGGCACAAGTGTAGGCCGTGCAGCGCAGCGGGGCACGGCCTCACTCATGGTTCCCCCGCTCTGCACGGCCGTGTGCCATCAGTCTGGAATGTACCGGAAACAATGTGCTGGACGAAAGGGAGTGTCTTATGCGGCGATTGCAACTCATCGCGCACGGCGACCCGTCAGAGGTCATCGAACTCCACACGGTCTCCGAGCCGGCGCTGGGCCAGGAGGATGTGCTCATCACGATGGAAGCGGCCCCGCTCAATCCCTCGGACTTTCTGCTCGTCCGTGGCCTCTACGGCCTCCGGCCGGCGTTCCCCTCCTCAGTAGGCGCGGAGGGTGTGGGCCGCGTCGCCAAGATGGGCTCGAAGGTCGATGGGGCGCTGCAGGGGAAGCGCGTCCTGATGCTGCCGACCTACGAGCAGGGGACATGGGCCGACCAGGTGGTCGTCCCGGTGCGCAACATCGTGCCGATGCGTGACGACGCCGACCCCCTGCAACTCGCCATGCTCGGGATCAACCCTGCGACGGCCTCTCTCTTGCTCAACCGCTACGTGGCGCTGAGGCCCGGTGACTGGATCGGCCAAACCGCCGCCAACGCGGCCATGGGGCAGTACATCATC
>DATGVF010000121.1:0-6879 GCA_035300645.1 bacterium | reverse complement strand
CTCAATGTGCGAAGCCTTAACGTGTCTTTCATTGTAGCCCCGACCAGGCGAGAGGGTAACCGCCCCTCTGCCTCGTGCGACTCGGCGTCGGCTATCCGAACCGGAGCGGTACCTGCGCCGAATGCCTCGGGCGGATAGGATGACTGAACACCCAGAGTCACATGAGACGGTTCTTGACAGAGACTCATTCGGTGATAGCATGTGGATTGTCGAATAGAAATCATGATGCCCACGGTAATTGGGCCCAGGTGCCCACGCAGTACGCTGCGGGGCGCTTTTTCTTTTTTATGATGGGGCGGGCGCCATGAAACCGACGCCTGAGGGTGCCACGGTGGCTGCACGGGTCATCGTCGCCGATGACGAGGCCCTGATTCGCAGGGCCTGCGCCGCATGCTCGAGGACGCGGGTCACACGGTCATTGGGGAAGCCGCCACCGCCGACGAAGTGTTCGATTTGGCTCAGGGGCCCAGTGCTGACGTCGTCTTGCTCGATATCCGCATGCCGGGCATGGACACGCTGCAAGCTGCGCGAAGCTTGGCCAAAGACCAATCCATGCCTGTGGTGTTCGTTTCTGCGTTCATCGACCCCGACATGGTGGCTCGCGCCACGGAGACGGGTGCGTTTGCGTACGCGTAAAGCCGGTGCGCGTCGAACAACTGCTCGCCGCGATCGCCGTCGCCACGGCCCGCTCGGCCGATCTGCGGCGGGCAAACGAGGCCCTCCAGACGCGGAAAGTGGTGGAGCGAGCGAAGGGCCTGCTGATGAAGTAGCTCAATCTGGGTGAAGAAGCTGCGCATCTGCTTCTGCAACGGCAAAGCCGCAATCTGCGCAAATCTCTCAGGGACGTTGCGGAGGCGGTCCTGAAGGATGAGCTCCACCTCGAGAAAGATCCTCCGCCCCAGAGCTGACATCCCGGGAACTGGGCTTCGCCGCAGGATAAAACTGATCTCACGCAGTCGAAGATCGCAGAGTCACAGCGACTCCCTGCCAAGGAGAGCGATTCTGCAACCCTTTGCGTCCCCTCGAGTCCCGACTGGGGCGACGCCGCTGAATCTGGACCTTCGCTACGCGTCGCCCCCGCACATCAAGTGGTAGGCTCGCGCAGGACCGGCGTCGAACAGAGTCTGCTGAGAGTCGAGGGACTTCGTCAATGCACTACCCGTTTTGGTTCGTCCCCGGTCTGACCTCCCCCATGCTGATCGCCGTCATCGCTGTACTGCACATCTTTGTCTCCCTGTACGCTGTCGGCGGAGGGATCTTTCTAGCGCGTGAGACCTCGTTCGCCTACCGTACCAACAACCGCGAGTACCTCGCCTACCTCCGCGGCCATGCCTGGTTCTTCATCCTCATCACCGTGGTGTATGGAGCCATCACCGGGGTAGGCATCTGGTGGACGATCGGCCTCGCCTCTCCTCTGCCGACGGAATTGCTGATCCACACTTTCGTGTTCGCCTGGGCGATGGAGTACGCGTTCTTCATTGTCGAGATTGTCTCCGCGTTTATCTTCTACTATGCCTGGGGACGACTCACCCCGCGCGTGCACACGCAGATCGGATGGATCTACGCGGTCTCCGCCTGGATGAGCCTGGTCCTCATCACGGGCATCACGGCCTTCATGCTCAATCCCGGAAACTGGCAGCAGAACTTCTGGCGAGCGTTCTTCAACCCCCAGTTCCTGCCCCAAACCCTCGCCCGGACCGGCGCCGCTCTGCTGTTGACGACGCTGTACGTCTACCTCCACGCCTCACTGCGCGCCCGGCCGCAGGCACTGCACGACCTGATAGCGCAGCGGTCGACGCTTCCCGCCATGCTCGGAGGCGGGCTGATTATCCTCGGCGGGCTGGGCTGGCTACTCGCCCTTCCCCCCAGCGCCCGCTTGGCGCTGGCGGGCGCAGCCGCGCTCAACGTCATCATGGTGTTGATCTTCTTCTGCACGGCGGTCGTGCTGGCCATGTTCTACCTGGGACCCTACCGGCATCCGGCATGGCTGAGCCCGGGCGCTGCCATCTTACTGTTCCTGATCGGCCTCGCGGTCACAGGGGCCGGGGAATTCGTCCGCGAGGCCGTGCGGAAGCCCTTTGTGATCTACGGGGAAGTCTATAGCCATAACGTGTACCGGGGAGAGCTTCCCTCTCTCCAGCGCGAGGGGTTCCTTAACGGGGGTGTGTGGACCCGCCGCTACATCGCGCGCACGGTCCCCGCCTTGATGACATCGACCGGACAGATCGACGCCACGCGCATTCCCGCCCTCCCGCTCGATCAGCAACTTGAAGTTGGCCACACCCTGTTTAACTATCACTGCGCCTCCTGCCACGCGCCGAGCGGGTACTCGGGGATGAAAGAATTGTTGCCCGGGTGGACCGGGGAGATGATTGGCTCTCTGATCGTCAATCTGGATAGGTTCCACTACCTCATGCCGCCCTGGTCTGGCACCCCCGAAGAAGCGGGTGCTCTTCGCCGCTACCTAGAAACACTGGCACCGCCGACTCCGATGACAAACAAGAACGGATCCCCGTAAAAGCGGAGGTCACAGAGCGGCCGACCATGTTGCCCACGTTCCCGCTCGCCCCCGCCAGCCCGCTCGGCAACCCAGCACCGTTCTGGTTCATCGTGACCTTCAAGGTGCTGGGATTCACCTTGCACATGGGTCCCATGCACATCTGGTACGCGGGGAGCGTGCTGGTGGCCCTCTTCACGCTGTTCGGACGAGGACACGCCCGGCGTCTGGCCTCCCGGCTCGCCGGCGCGTTGCCGATCTTGATCGCACTGGGCGTGAACTTTGGCATTATCCCGCTGCTTTTCGTCCAGGTCGGATACTACCCGGTGGTCTACCCGGCAACCATTCTCATCGCCTGGTTTTGGTTTGCAGTCATCCCCCTGCTGATCGTGGCGTACTACGGCACCTACTATTACGTCGCACAGATCCGCAGGGGCAGCGTGGACCGCAAGGGAGTGGCAGCGAGCGTCGCGAGCGCGCTGGCGTTCTTGACAATCGGATTTTTCTTCTCGAACAACTTTAGCCTGATGACCAACAAGGATCAGATGCTCGCCATCTATGACCGCACCGCCGTGGGGGGCGCGGTCTCAGGACTGGCGCTCAATGTCGGCGATCCTACGCTCTATCCACGCTGGCTGATGATGTTTGGCCTGGCGATCACCACCACCGCGGCGTATGTTTTGCTGGACACCGTCTTCTTCGCCCGGGACGAAGCTGTCGACTACCGCCGATGGGCTGCGCGCTTCGCAGTACGACTGTACGCCGGAGGCATGGTCTGGTTCGCGGTGTTCGGCTCCTGGTATATCTTCGGGGCCTTGCGGCCGGACATCCGGCAGGCGATGCTCGCTCAACGGCCGATTCTGCTGTTGGCCGCCCTCACGGCGGTGGCCCCCGGCATCGTGTGGCTGCTGCTCGTACGCGCATCCCAGACGCTGCATCGTGCGCAGGCGTGGGCAACAGGGGCGATGCAGTTTGTGGTGCTGGCGCTCAATGCGATCACCCGTCAGTGGGTGCAGAACACCGAACTGGCGGGTTTCTTTGATCCAGCGGCGGCACGCGTACAGGCGCAGTGGACCCCGCTGATTCTCTTCTTGATCCTCTTCGCTCTGGCGCTGGGTGTGGTGGGGTGGATGGTGTCTCAGGTGCTGCGCGCCCCCGCGCGAGGACACGCAGGATGAGGAGCGGTTGGTGTTTGTTCTGGCGGCAATTAGGTTATCGTCCCACTTCTCACCGCGGATCGCGGATGGATAAGGGGCATCGGACACCCGCGGCCATACTGCTCGTGCTATGTGGGCTGCTCGCCTGGGCGCAACCGGCATTCGGCCAGGCAGCGTTCGCCCTCATCTCCCCCGACAGCATCGCGGCGCTGAGGACCAAGAGCAAATCTCCTCAGGGGCAGGACGTCATTCGTGCGGCCAATGCGGCCGCGAGGCGCGAGCCTCATGCGCTCGCGCGGGTACATACGGAGGGCACCCTTCCGCATCAAGGGATCTACGACCAAAGCAGGGAGGCAATGCGCGACTGGCCAGCGATGCGAGACTTGGCTCTGGGCTTCGCGCTCACAGGCGACGAGACGTACCTGCATGCGGTCACGCGCTACTTCACCGCATGGCTCGACATCTACCGCGCCAGCCTGAACCCGATCGACGAAACCAGTCTCGACAGCGTCATTCTTGCGACCGACCTGGTGGGGAAATCGCTCCCCGACAATCTTCGCGAGAAGATAACCGAGTTGATGCGCACGCTCGCCACCGGCTACCTGGCGGTGCAGCCCAATGCGCGCAAAGGGACCACGGTGAACAACTGGCAGAGCCATCGCGTGAAACTGATCACCCTGTCGGCGTTCGCGTTGAACGACCCGGAGTTGATGGCCAAGGCCCAGCGCGCGCTCCAGACGCAGCTCGACTACAACCTTCGCGCAGATGGGTCGACAGTGGATTTCGAGCAGCGCGACGCGCTCCACTACGTCGTGTACGACCTGGAGCCGCTGCTCACCGCCGCTCTCGCCGCGAAGGCCCACGGACTCGACTGGTACAGCATGAAAAACCGCAGTGGGGCGTCTCTGGAGACGGCGTTGCACTGGCTCGAGCCCTACGCGACGGGCGAGCGGACGCACGAGGAATTCGCGCATACCACCGTCGAGTTTGATCGCACGCGCGCTACGGCCGGTCTTCCGGGATTCTCAGGCCAGTGGGACCAAAAGATTAGTGCGCTGTTGTACCAGCTGGCCCGACGCTTGAATCCTCGATGGACCACCTTGGCAACGCAGCTGGGCCCGGCCAGCGCGTGGTTGGAGCTGTGCTTCCCACCGTAAGACCGGAACCCGGCGCGACATTTCTTGCCACAAAGACCGGCTTGGGACGATCCTCTAGTAGACTGTGTGAGGCCGCTTCTCGGTGGCCGCGCCTGCGGTCGTGCCGGCAACGGACCCTCTCCCGCCTGCCAGGAGGCGCGCCGCCCACCAAGCCACCCATCCCGCGCCGTACCCGCTGAGGATCGCCGCCGCGATCATGGTGGCGACCTCCAGAGCGCTCCACCCACTGCGGAGAACTGTATTCGCCGCGGGATAGAAGAGGAGGGCGAACACCGTCGTGTATGCCACCCCCCAACGCCCGAGCGTGTTCCCGTCTTTGGCGCCTTGCGGATTGCGGAGAAACAAGAGATCAAGGACTGCGGCAGCACCGACCGCGGCGAGCGCCAAGATCCCCGCGAACAGCGGCGGCGCGACGAAGTGCGTATCGGGACGGGGCGCGCGGGAGAGGAACGCCACGAGCGGTGTCAGGATCAGCGCAAGGGCGGTGGCTGTGCCCGCGCGTCGGACGACGGCGACGGCCATCACGCGCAGCCCCACGAGGACGAGGACAATCGGGACCGGTCCTGCGACACCGCCAACCTGATAGAGGCTGGTCGGTTCGAACGGGATGAGGGCGAACGTCGCGAAGCCGATGATACCTACCGTCTGAACAATCATCGCCCAGGGAAAGCGGCGGGAGCCGTCTTCTTGCACCATCGTACTGAGCACGCCGAGTCCGCCGACAATGGCACTGAGCAAACCCGTTAGGTGCGGCGGACTCCAGAAAGACAGGACGCTCGTCGGCGGCTCCACGCCGAAAGTGCGGTGCCACAGGTCATCAAAGGGAGCGGCAAGCACGGTGAGCCCCACAGCAACGCCCAGCACGCGATAGCCGAGAGCAAACGCCCGCCTGGCCTGGCGGTCGAGGACCCAGCGGAGGAGAAGGACACCCGCAGTCAGCCCCACTCCGCCATAGATCACCCGGTGGGGAAGGATCCAGAAGGAGTGGCGACCGAATGTGCCGTGCCACCACCCGTCAAAGTAGAGGCCGGCGAGGGTGACCAGCGTCGCCACTGCGGCGAGGCGATGCACGGCCTCGCCGCGCATCAGCAATCTACGGAGGACGAAAGTGGACATCGCCACGACCCGGTCTTCATTGTAGCGGGCTGGCACATCTCATCGTGCCTGCCTCCGCCAAGCACGGCCGGTGTGAGAGATTGCAACGCTCACCCGGTGTCGTACACCTGCGAGTCCGTCAAGCGGACAGCAGGACCCACACCCCAAACCACGGAAGATGGGTCGCGTCCGCGCAAGATCCGAAGGCGATCCGTCTGCATACGGGATGCACCGCGTCCCCCTGAACTCACGCGCATCAGGCGGCGATCAGATAGGTTTGGGGGAGACGCAGGGGACAGGGTCCTGTTCCTCTGCCGTGGGAGAAGGTTCCGCGCCTCGGCGCTGGTGGCTCGTGAGCGACGCCCCGAAGACACAGTATGCGAAAAGCGGCGAGGTCAGCATCGCCTACCACGTCATAGGCGCAGGCCCCCCGGATCTTGTCTACGTCCCGGGCTGGCTCTCGAATGTGGAAATGATGTGGGAGAACACGCTGCTGGCGCGTTTCTTGCGCCGCCTCGGATCGTTCAGCCGGTTAATCGTCTTCGACAAACGCGGGACAGGGTTGTCCGATCGGGTCGCCGCGCTCCCGACGCTGGAACAGCGCATGGACGACGTGCGGGCAGTCATGGATGCAGTCGGCTCATCGCGCGCCGCGCTGTTCGGCCACTCTGAGGGGGCGGCCATGTGCATCCTCTTTGCCGCAACCTATCCCGAGCGCACCCTCGCACTCACCATGTACGGCGTGTTCGCAAAACGCCAGCGCTCAGACGACTATCCTTGGGCGCCCACGCTCGAGGAGCGGCTGCGGGGGGCCGAGGAGATTGAACGGCACTGGGGCGACCCGAAAATCGCCGACCTAGCCTACTACGCGCCCAGCGTCGCGGACAACGCAAGCTTCCAGGATTGGCTCGACACCTATTTCCGGCGGAGTGCATCGCCGAAAGCGGCGGCAGACTTGCTGCGGATGAACACG
>DATGVF010000120.1:0-15603 GCA_035300645.1 bacterium | reverse complement strand
AGCTGCCGGTCCCTACCCCAGACGCAGGGGAAGTGCTCATCCGTGTCGTGCGCTGTGGCGTGTGCCATACCGACCTGCACGTGGTCGAAGGCGAATTGCCTAAGGCCAAACTTCCGCTCATTCCCGGCCACCAAGTCGTCGGGGTGGTGGACCGCGTGGGTCCGGCGGTCACGACCCTTACCCCGGGGACGCGCGTCGGGGTGGCGTGGCTCTATGCCGCCTGCGGAGTATGCGCCGCCTGTCGACGTGGGGAAGAGAACCTCTGTGAGCAGATCACCTTTACCGGTTATCACGTCGACGGCGGATACGCACAGTGGATGGTCGCCCGTGCAGACTTCGTATACCGACTGCCGGAAGCGTTTGACGATACCACCGCCGCGCCGTTGATGTGCGCGGGGATTATCGGGTACCGCGCGTTGCGCGTCTCGGGAATCCGGCCGGGCGAACATCTGGGGCTGTTTGGGTTCGGCGCCTCCGCGCACCTCGCGATCCAGGTGGCGCGATACTGGGGGTGCGCGGTCTACGTGTTCACCCGCAGCGCGGCCCACCGTCAGCTGGCGGAGCGGCTCGGCGCAGTGTGGGTCGGGGGGAGCCAGGACCGACCTCCGCAGGAGCTGGATGCAGCCGTTGTCTTTGCTCCCGTAGGACAGGTCGCCATCGATGCCCTGCGCTGGGTCCGCCGAGGGGGGACGGTGGCGATCAACGCGGTCCACCTCGATCAGATCCCGGCGTTCGACTACAACTTGCTGTACTGGGAGCGCGCTTTGCGCAGCGTGAGCAACAGCACCCGGCAAGACGGCCGGGAGTTTCTGGCCTTGGCGGCCCAGATTCCGGTCACGGTGGAGACTGAGCTGTTTGGTCTTGCGGAGGCCAACCGCGCGCTAGTTGCTTTAAAGCGAGGGCAGATCGTGGGAGCCGCCGTGCTGGATCCGCATCAGCCCGCTGGACCGACAAGGCGCTAGGGGTTCGGGTACCGCCTAAAACTCCACGTCTCTAGGGGCCAGTTGCGGGCTTGAAGTTAAGGGGTCCCCTGCTGGAGTGGGCTGTGCTCACAGTCCACGCAGTGGTTGGTAAGGTTGAGAGACAGCTGCCCTGTGACCTGACCAATTCCTGGAAGCGTGCTGATCGTGTCGGCCACGACCGAAGACCACACGGTACGGTCGTTGATGGTGACGAACGCGACCCGCGTGCTGACCTGTCCCCAGTCGTAATAGACAGTCAGATCGTGCAGCAAGCCCGTGTCACCGATCTTCGCCTGTAACGCGTAGGGGGGGCCAGGCCGCACAATGAAGTCGCGCATCGTTGGTGAGGTGAACAGCCATTGGGCTATCTTGCGGCGCGTTTCCGGATCGGTTTTGTCCTCAGGTTTTCCATACTTGTCAATTGCTTCGTCGACAAGCGCACGATGCACCCCGGTCACTGCATAGAGGTTGTCGGGGAGCTCGGCAGAGATGAAGAGGTCGTGGGCGTAGAAGATCTCGGGGTTTTCGGCTTGGGCCTCGATCCTCTCGGCGACCGTGCGGCGCAAGGCTTGCACAAACGGGCGCAAAATGAAGGGGACGGAGAGGTTCCGGATAATGACGCGCCGGTGCTTGACGCCATCGGCGCCCCGCCACTCGTGGAACGACCCCTCGGCCTCAACAACCAACCGTCCATTCTTGAAGGTTACAGTGAGGACGCCCGTAAAGTCGGCCGTCAGATCGTAGGGGGGCTTGTTGTCGTTGCCAAAGAGCTTCTGCAGCAGGTAATCAACGGTGACCGGCTGAGGCTGGGCCTCCCCAGGGAGAGTTGCCACGCCGAGAGCCAGCACCGCGACGAGGAGCCCTACAACAAAACGGATTTTAGATGAGAGCACGGCGTCATTATACCCGCGACGGTGGCGGCGGTGGAAGTCCGTAGCGTTCCCATGAGACGAGCGATTCCAGCGGGCGCCGCCTGCGGCCAGTCAAGATGCGCAGAGCAGTGCGCTCGATCGCGCCCCGGCCTCTCGGGTGGGGGTAACCGAACCCGATCACGATCGCGATTGTCTTGTCTGAGGGAATTCCCAAGAGGGCCTTCGCTTCGTCGGCGCGGTGCATGGACGCCGGGCAGGATGCGATCCCCAGAGCCCGGGCCGCCAGCATCATGTTTTGGGCGCATCGCCCGGCGTCAAACGCCGCGCCCCCATCGTCGACGAGCACCACGACGGCGACAGCGGAGCGAGCCACGTGTTGGGCAAAACGGCCGCATCCGGCCAGATCGCGGAGCCGCGGGGGATCGGCGACGACCACGAAGTGCCACGGTTGCCGGTTTCTGCTGCTGCCTGTTCTGCGTCCGGCCTCGAGGATCTGGATCAACGTCGGTCGGTCGATGGGGTCGTCCGTGAATGTGCGCAGGTCCCGCTTAGTCAGGATGCAGCGATATGCGTCCACGAGTGGTCGAATTCTGTAAGTCGGTGGGTGCTCCCTGGTCCCTGCTACAATATGCCCGTGATGCGACCAACGGATCGCGATGTGGTGTTGCGTGTGGAGGGTCTGAGTCTTGGCGGCTCAGGCGTGGCCCATCTGAATGGGGTGGAGATCCTCGTCGCCGGCGCGGCGCCCCAGGAGACCGTCCGCGCGCGCTTGACCCGTACATCGCGCAAGGGGACCCAGGCCCAACTCATTGCCGTGGAGGACCCCTCGCCCGTGCGCGTCGCGCCGCGCTGTCCGCACTTTGGAATCTGCGGGGGCTGTCTGTGGCAGCATGTGGACTACTCTGCCCAGGCCCAGGCCAAGGAGACCATTGTCGCCGAGAAGCTGGCGCCTCTGGGTGGGGGAGCCGCACTACCGGTGCGGCCCATCGTGGCGATGGACGATCCGTGGGCGTTTCGCAACAAGATGGAATTCTCGTTCCAACCACCTCACCGCTTGGGGCTCCACCAACGCGGACGGTGGGACGAGGTCATCGATGTGCAGACCTGCTTTCTACCCAGCCAGACCGTGATGGAAATCGTCACCGCGGTGCGGGCGTTCGTCGTAGAACACAACTTAGTCTGCTACAATACGCGGACGCACGAGGGATTTCTCCGTCACCTCGTTGTGCGTGAAGGTCGGGCGACCGGGGAGTTGATGGTCGCAATCGTTACGGCTCCTGGGCCGTTTGCGCAGGCGCACGCACTTGCGGACACCCTCGTCGCCCAGCACCCTCAGATCGCCAGCATCCTCTGGGCAATCAACGCGACACATAGCGATGCCGTTGAGGTGAGCGAATCGCACGTCCTGCATGGCCGCCCGTTCATTTTTGAACGGCTGGGGAGGCAGACCTACAAAGTTGGACTCCTCACATTCTTCCAAACAAACACCGCGCAAGCGGAGCGGATGATCGACGTGGTGGCGGAGTTTGCCCACCTGGGCGGGACGGAACGGGTGCTCGACCTGTACTGTGGCGTGGGCACCTTTGCTCTGGCGCTGTCTGCGCAGGCCACGGAAGTCATCGGAGTCGACGCCTCCGTCGCATCTGTCGAGGCTGCGCGCGAGAATGCCGTGCTGAATGGAGTCTCCAACGCCACCTTTCAGGCCTTGGAGGTCGGGCATCTCGAAGGGCAGCTGCCGCCGGAGACGCGCTTTGACGTGGTGATCTTGGATCCGCCGCGGGCGGGGGCAGGGGCGCGCGTGATGCGTACGATTGTACGACTGGCTCCTCCCCGTGTGGTGTATGTATCCTGTAACCCGACGACGCTCGCAGCTGATCTGCAGGAGCTGATCTCCGCTAACTATGCGATCGAGGCGATTCAACCGCTCGACCTTTTCCCGCACACCTACCATGTCGAGTGCGTGGTCGGATTGCGTCGAATTCCCGCCGCGTGATGGAGCCCTCGGTGGTGCACGAACGGCTGCGCCAGCCGGCCACCCGTATGGGATTGGGGTACTGGATCGTCTGGCGATTTTTTCGCGCCATGCTGATGCTAGGATGGCATCTCGAGGTCGACGGGTTAGAGCGGCTGCCCGCCGAGGGGCCGTTTATTCTCACCCCCAACCATGCGAGCGAGATCGATCCGATCGTCGTCTCGGCGGCATTGCCCTTTCGGGTGACCTATCTGGCGGGCCGCGAACTCGACCGCTTCCCGGTAGTCTTTGCGCTGTTACGTCTGTTTAACCCGATCTTCGTCCGCCGCGGGGTGGGGGACGTGGGCGCTCTCAAAGCGTGTTTAGAACGGCTGGCGAAAGGCGAGGTGCTCGTGATCTTTCCCGAAGGTGGAGTTGTCCAACCGGGGTTGGGGACGCTGCACGAGGGAGCGGCGTTTCTGGCTGTGCGCGCCCAGGTCCCCGTCGTTCCAGTCCGGCTGATCGGGCTGGCCCGGATGCTCCCGCTGGGGGCCCGCCTCCCGCGATTGTCGAGCGTGCGCGTTCGGTTGGGGGATCCGATCGCCGCCCCGCCGCGCAACGGCCAGAGTGCGTCCGAACTAAACGCGCGGATCCGCGCAGCGCTGGACGGCCTGCTGGACTCATGAGCCGGTGCTCCCCTGCGATCGGCGCCGCGTGGCTGGCGCTTGCCGTGGCCTTCTCGACACAAGCGGCCAGCGCTGCACCGATCTTGCCCCAGTTCGAGTTGGCCACAGTGGTGAGCGCCGTCCACGGCAGCAAGTGCGCCGCGGCCGTCGATGACTTGCGGACTTTGGGCGAGCGCCCCGGCCCGACCGGCGCACGCGCCCAATATCTCCTGGCTCACTGTCACCTGCGAACGGGCCAGACCGACGCGGCTCGTGACGCGTTTGATCGTGTTGCCAGCGAATTTTCCCCTCTAGCTCAGTACGCCAGTTTCTACGCTGCCTCGGCTGCATTCCAAGACGGTCACCTCGATGATGCCGCTACGCGCCTGGAACACCTGCTCTCCAGTACACCCCCGCCACCACCCCTCTTGCGGCGAGGGCGGATGTTGTATGCCGACACGCTCATCCAGTTAGGACGGTACGACAGTGCGGAGGCAGTGCTTCTCCGTGTGCTCGGCGATCCCACAGACGACGCGACGTTCGCCCGCGCGTGGTGGCTGCTGGGGCAGGCAGCGGAAGGGCAGAAGAAGATTCCCCAGGCTCTCCGCGCGTACCGCATGGCATGGTGGAGCGTGCCGGAGGCCGCTGATGCCGATGCCGCGTTGGGGCGCTTACGGGTGTTGCAAAGCGACCGCGCGGTGGAACCGTCTGGCGAGTCCCGCCTCCAGCGGGGGAGGCGCTTGATGGCCGCAGCAGAGTTTGCCGCGGCCGATCTCGAGTTCACCGGGGCGCTGCACGAGCAACTTGACCCCGACGCCGCGTCGGATGCCTGGTATTACCTAGGCAGGATCCGGATGGGATCGACCAAGGCCGTCTATGCGTTTGAGCAGGCCACCACGCTGGGAAGCAATGTGCCACGGGGATTGTTCTGGCAGGGGCGCGCGTTGGCGTCCGTGGGCCGCGCCGCCGCAGCCCAGGAGAGGTGGGCTCGGGTGGCGCGAGATTTTGCCGGATCGGCCTGGGCACCGCTCGCGGTGCTGTCACTGGCAGGAATGGCAGACGTGCAGGGCGATCTGCCCGCGGCCACACGGCGGCTGCGGGAGCTCGTCCAGCGCTACCCTCAGACGGGCGCCGCAGACGAGGCGCGGTGGCGGATTGGGTGGTTCGCATACCGAGCGGGGCGCTATGCGGAGGCAGAACGAGAATTCCTCGACGCCGCAAACTCCTTTCCCTCATCCTGGCGCGCGCCGGCCTGTCTATACTGGGCGGCGAAGGCGCGAATGCGACTGGGGAAAAACAGCCAAGATCTGTTGGAAGCCGTGGCCCGTCGTTTCCCCCTCACCTACTACGGGCAGCGGGCCCGAGAAGTCGCACACCTCTCCGCACCCGAGATTCCTCCCGCACCGATAGCGATTCGACCACGGGAGGACCGAGTATTCTCCCCGTTGGAAGAACTCGCGGCGCTGGGATTCTATGAGGACGCCGCCGAGCTCGCCGAGGGACTCGCTAGCTCTTCATCCGATGACGCGTCGGCGCAGACGGCGGCGTGGCTGCATGCGCGCACGGGGGAGCACAGCCGGTCAGTGGTCGCCATCGCGCCCGCCTTGCGCTCAGTGCTGATCGGGGGCGCGCGCGGTGACCTTGAGCTTTGGTCGCTCGCGTACCCGCTGGCATATTGGCCCGCAGTGCGCGATGCCGCGGAGGCGGCAGGCATCGACCCCTACTTGGTGTTGGCGGTCATGCGCGAGGAGAGTACGTTTGATCCGCGGGCCGTGTCGCCGGCCGGGGCGGTAGGATTACTGCAGCTCATGCCTACCACGGCGTCGGTGGTCGCTCGCGCCGCCATGCGGTCCGTCGATCTCATGGACCCGCAGACGAACATCCTCACCGGGACCCGTTTTCTCGGAGGACAGCTCCGAAGCTTCCGTGGAGACGTCGTGCTTGCCTTGGCCGCCTACAACGCGGGTCCCTTTGCCGCGCGGCGGATCGCTCGACGCCCACGCAATGACCCTGACGTTTTCCTCGAGAGCATTGGCATCGCCGAGACCCGCTCTTACGTCCAGCACGTGTTGCAAACCTACGGAATCTACCGGTGGCTCTACCGATAACAGCACGAAGGTCTTCCACGGCACGAGGCCACAGGCTGTTGGTTCCTCAGGGCTATCCCGCCTGCTCATATAAGAGGAAGATGCGCCGGAGGGATCAGCCCTCCGTGTGGACCCGATCTCCGCCCTGCTGTTTGGCGAGCCGCACGGCGCGTTCTGCGCGGCGGATCAGGGTGTCCAACGACCGATCGGCATCCTGTCGTGAGGCGACCCCGGCGCTCACGTGTACGGGCACAGCAGTCTCCCCTGTAGGAATCGGGACGGCGCCTGTTCGCATCCGCACCCGGTCGGCGACCGCTTCAGCGTTGCGGACATCGGCTGCGGGGAGCAGGCAAATGAACTTATCGGCCCAGTAGCGAGCCAGCACGTCCTCCGCGCGCAACTGTTCGCGGCAGATGAGCGCGAAGCGATTGATCACCGCGTCTCCGGCTGCCGACCCATACTGGTCGTTGATCCGCTGGAACTGATCGAGGTCGAACATGATTAACGCCAGCGAGTCGTGGTGGCGGGCCGCCCGCGCAAACTCGCGCTCGCTGACCAGAAAGAAGGCAGTGCGGGTAAGGGTCCCGGTCAGAGGGTCGGTGTGGCGGGAGCGGCTGATTTCCTGCGTCAGCCGTTCGTTCTCCTCCCTTAGTGTGCGGCGTTCCACCGCGTGCTCGACGACGGCCCTCAAGACCTCCACATTGGGAAACGGTTTGACGATGTAGTCAAAGGCTCTCCCTTCCCGCAGCGCCTTGACGGTCGTGGTCAGGTCGGACGCCCCGGTGAGGAAGATCACTTCCGTGAAGGGGTCGGCGGCTTTGGCGGCATGCAGCACATCGAGTCCGTTGGCGCCGGGCATCAGCACGTCAGTCACGACGACGTCGTACTGCCCTGTGGCCAACGCGCCGACCGTGGACGCGCCGTCGGGGCACGCCTGGACGGTGTAGCCCGCAGCCGTGAAGTACCTAACCAGCAGGGTACGGATGCTCTCGTCGTCGTCGGCGATGAGCAGGCGTCCCGTTGCCGGAGCCATATTAAGGGAGTTCGCAGCCACAGGCGTTTGTTTCCTCTGGGCGCGGCCAGGGCGCGCCACCCCAGCATTGCATGGCATTTTCCGTGCCATCGGCCATATCGTCTGAACCCGCGAGCGGTGGGGCATAACTCCCAGCGGAAGTGCGCGTTGCCAACGGACGCGCACTAAACCCCACATGCACCTCGACTACATTGATGTCAAGCGCCAGAGCTGGGACGTTTCGACCCTGGCTGCGCTGCTGAGCCGCCTGACCGCGAGCGGGTACCAAGGTCTGGTGGTCGAAGGGCACCGCCTCGTGGGCCGCTTTGCGCGTGCCCAGGGCGATCGGCCGCTGACAGCCGCGTTGAATCACGCGAACGGGTTTGCCGATGTCCTCATTCCTCCCGCCCAGCCGCACGCTCGCATCATCCTCTGTCTGCTCCAACCCGACGTCTTGCGTGTCGTGGTGGCGGGCCGCGATCCTGGCGAAGTGAAGCGGATTGCGACCGCAACCAAGATGCACATCGAAGCGACAATGGGTGGAAGCATCGATGAGATTGGGGCCGGCGCAGATGAACGCGATACCGTCTCCAGGTTTCGCCGTGAGGCTGTCCCCGCCCTGAACCTGGCCGCCGGGAGTGGGTTGGTCACGGGCGGGCGCGACGGCGCCCCGATGCAGATGATTGTGGCCCTCCGCCGGCAGCCGGCGTTTCGCGGAAGGCCGACGGCGCTCGGATCCCAGGTCGGCAGCCTGCTGCCAGACAAGTCGGCAGCGCAGGGCCGCGAAACGGCCGAGCGGCTGGTGAGTGCGGGGTTAGTGGAACGCATCCACGTGATCCTCTGCCGATCAGGTGGACAGTGGCTCGCCGTTGCTCCTAGCGTCGAGGAGATGCGCTCGTTGGTCGGGGCCAACGTGTCTTGCCCGCATTGCGGAACGCGCATGGGTGAAGAACTGCAAGACACCGCCTACCGCCTGATGGATGCCGCCGATGCCCAACTGGCAGAGAACCGACCTCTATGCGAACTTCTGGAAACGGCCTTGCGCCGTGCCGGTGCCGAGGCCGTCGTGATCGATCCGGGGCACAGCGATGTGGATGGGGCGGCGTACTATCACGGAACCGCCCTTGTCTTCCGCGCGCGCTCGGCGGCCAAGGCCGATGATGCCACGAAGTTGCTCGAGCAAGCGAAGAAGCTCCAAGGCCAGGGCTGGCCCGTGATCTCCTTACTCGTGACCGAGCAGTCCGCGCAGGATCTCCGGCAGGACGGTCTGTTCGTGGTGGATAATATGACACGCCTCGACGCCGCGCTCGAAGAGATCCTGCGTACCGTCCGGGAGCACCACGCGTTGACGCTGCTCCCGCAAGTCCTTCGTCCCCTCGCTGTTTCGGTCGCCGATCTGCTGCCCGCCGACTGACGCGATCCCCCGGTAACGCAGGAGTTGGCCGTTTGTAGGTCAATAGGTGACTCCGGCATACATCTCCGGAGGCCCGTTGTGAGCCGACCGAAAGTCTACGTGACCCGGAAGGTCCCCGAGCAGGCGTTAGAGATCCTCCGATCTGTTGCGACCGTCAGTGTGTGGGATCGTGAGGACGTGCCGCCGCCGCGTGAGGTGATTCTGCGCGAGCTCGCCGAGGCCGACGGCGTCTTCAGCCTCCTGACCGACCGTATCGATGCGGAGGTGATGGCCGCTGCCCCACGCCTGAAAGTCATCAGCAACTTTGCCGTCGGCTTCGACAACGTCGACATCCCGGCCGCCACGAAACGCGGGATTGTCGTTACCCACACGCCCGATGTGTTGACCGAAACGGTGGCCGACTTCACCGTCTGTCTCATGCTCGCCGCCGCCCGCCGTCTGGTGGAAGCGGACCGTTACACGCGGGACGGGAAGTGGAAGACCTGGGAGCCGCTCTTACTGGCGGGCCAGGACATCCACCACGCCACGTTGGGGCTGATCGGGCTCGGGCGCATCGGGGCGGCGGTGGCGCGCCGGGCGCAGGGATTTGGGATGCGGGTTGTCTATTATGACGTGGTGCGCCGGGAGGATCTCGAACGCAGTTTAAGCATTACGCACCGGTCGCTGGATGATGTTTTGCGGGACAGCGACGTCATCAGCGTGCACGTCCCGCTGTCTGAGCAAACCCGCCACCTGATTGGCCGAGCGCAGTTCGCATTGATGAAGAACACAGCCGTGTTCGTGAATACGTCCCGCGGCCCGGTCGTCGATCAGGCAGCACTCACCCAGGCTTTGGCGTCCCGACGCATCTTCGCCGCGGGCATTGACGTCTTTGAGCAGGAGCCGGTCTCCCCAGATGACCCTTTGCTGAAACTCGACAATGTCATCGTCGTCCCTCACATCGCGAGCGCCAGCATTCCCACCCGCATCCGCATGGCGACGCTGGCCGCCGAGAACCTGGTGGCCGTCCTCCAAGGAAAGCGTCCGCCCAACCCGGTGAATCCCGAAGTTCTCGCGAAGTAGCGGCGCTTATTGGCGCAGGCGCGGATCTAGGGCATCCCGCAGGCCGTCGCCCAGCAGGTTGAAGCCCACCACGGTCAGCAAGATCGCAATCCCAGGGAACGTCGCCGCCCACGGCGCATCACGGAGAAACTCGCGTGTGTTGGTGAGCATCGTGCCCCACTCCGGGGTAGGGGGCTGAGCGCCGAGCCCCAGAAACGACAGCCCCGCGGCCTCCAGGACCGCTGATCCGATGCCCAACGTCGCCTGCACAATGAGCGGCGCGAGTGCGTTGGGCAGGATGTGTCGACCAAGGATGCGTATTTGGGAGGCTCCCAATGCCCGCGCTCCCTCGACAAAATCCTCTTGCCGGACGCGCAGCACCGAGCCGCGGACGATCCGCGCGAAGATGGGGATGTTGATGACTCCAATGGCCAGCATCGCGTTGTTCAAGCTCGGGCCGCGGATGCCCACGATGAAAATGGCCAGCAACGTCGCCGGAAAGGCGAGCATGATATCCATCGTCCGCATGGTGACGCTGTCCGCCCACCCGCGGTAAAAGCCCGCAAGAAGTCCGAGGAGTGCGCCGACCACGAGTGCCAAGCCGATCGACACCACTCCCACCGTGAGGGAGGTGCGTCCGCCGTAGATGATGCGCGAGAGCAGGTCGCGTCCCAGGTCGTCCGTGCCGAGCCAATGTGCCCAGCTCGGGGGCAGCAGACGCGCATCGAGATTCTGACTGATGGGGTTGGCCGGAGCCACCAGGGGGGCCCAAACGGCCAGCGCGCCAAACAGGCCGACGATTGCCAGGCCGACCATCGCGCCAGGACTGCGCCGCAGCCGACGCCAGGTGTCGGCGTAGAATCCGGGGGCGATCCGAATCTCGACCGGGGGCGCGAGGGAGGCCGCCTGGTTAGCCATAGCGGATCCGAGGGTCCAGGAAAGCGTACGAGAGGTCCACGAGCAGGTTGACGACTACGAAGAGGAGCGCGATCACCAACACGGTTCCCTGGACGACCGGGTAGTCGCGGGCGAAGATCGCGTCCACCACCAACCGACCCATCCCGGGCCACGCGAAGATCGTCTCTGTGAGGATCGCCCCGCCCAGGAGGCTGCCGACATTCAGCCCGATGACGGTCACGACCGGGATAAAGGCGTTCTTCAACGCGTGGCGCATCACCACGACCCGTTCCGCCAGCCCCTTCGCGCGCGCGGTCCGCACGTAGTCCTGGCGCAGGACCTCGAGCAGGCTGCTGCGGGTCATGCGCGCGATGATCGCGAGCGGCACCGTCGACAACGTCACCGCGGGCAGGATGAGGTGACGTGCCGCGTTCCCGAGCGCGGCCCAGTTGCCCGTGATCAGGGCATCCAGCAAATAGAAATTCGTGATACGCGTGAGCTCGATGGTGTAGTCTAGTCGGCCCGAGATGGGAACCCACCCGAGGTACCAGGCAAACAGCAAGATGAGCATGATCCCCAGCCAGAAGATCGGCATGGAGAATCCAACCAGCGCCGTGAACATGCTCACGGCGTCAAACCAGGAGTTCTGCCGCGCGGCGGCCACGACCCCGATGAGGATGCCCACGAGCGAGGCGATGAGCATGGCGGTGATGGTCAGTTCGAATGTGGCGGGAAAGCGGGTCGCGAGTTGCACAGTCACGCGCTCGTTCTGCTTGATGGACCGGCCCAGATCGCCGTGGAGCACTCCGCCGAGGTAACGTACGAACTGCACGGGCAGCGGGTCATTCAACCGGAGTTGCGCTCGCAGCCTCTCGACCGTCGCAGGACTCGCGTGTTCGCCGAGGATGACGAGGACCGGGTCGGCCGGCGTGAGGTGAGAGATGACGAAGACGACCAGGAGCACCCCGAAGGCCACGGGGACCAGCTCGAGCAATCGGCGGCCGACGTAGCGTGTCACGGTCCCATGCTAGCACTCAACGAAGACCGGGGGGCAGACGCGCCCCCCGGTCTTCGGAGATCCTACAGAGGTTACTTGGTCAGCCAGACGCGGTGGAGCCAGGTGATCTCCAGCGGGTGATATAGGTAATTCTGCGCGTCCTTGCGGTAAGCGGACACCCGGGACGCATGGACAAGAGGTGCCCAGGGAGCGTCGCGGTGGATGATCTCTTGCGCCTGTTCGTATAGCTGGGCGCGCGTCGCCTGGTCGCCCACGCGTTGTGCCTGAATGAGGAGGCGGTGGACGGCGTCGCTCTTGTAGAACGCGTAGTTCTGCGCCTTCCCCCGGACCGCGTTGTCCTTGTCGAGCAAGGCGTAGAGGAAGTTGTCCGGATCGCCGTTGTCACCGATCCACCCGATGATGGCCATGGGATCCTCGCCGTTGCGGAGCTTGGAGAGGTACGTCCCCCAATCGTATGTCACGAGCTTCGCCTGGATGCCCGCCATGGCCAGCTGCGCCTGAAGGGCTTCGGCGATTTTCTGCGGTTGGGTCAAGTAGGGACGCGGGCGATTCGGCCACCACAGTTCGGTCGTGAGCCCGTTAGCGAAACCGGCTTCAGCCAAAAGTTTTTTGGCTTTGTCTACGCTGTACTCGTAGGCTTGAACCTTGTCCGCGTAGCCCCAGATCGTGGGCGGCAGAGGATTCTTCGCGGGGATGCCGACACCGCCATAGAACGCGTTCACGAGCGCGCTTCGATCGATGGCGTAATTGATCGCTTGGCGGACGCGGCGGTCGCTGAACGGGGCGACCTCCGTGTTCATGCTCACGTAGCCGGTGTTGAGCCCGGCGCCTGTAAAGAGTACGAGCTCGGCGTTGCTGCGAATCCGATTGTAATCCGGCGGGTTGACCCCGATCATGATGTGGACAGTGCCTCTCTCCATCTCCAGCAGGCGCACGGTGTTATCCGGGATGGTACGAACGATCAACCGGTCCACACACGGGCGTCCGGCGAAGTAGTCCCGGTTGGCCTCGTAGGTGACGTGATCCTTCTGGATCCACTCCACGAACTTAAACGGACCGGTACCGACCGGGTGCTTGAAGAAGTCCTGCCCGTACTGCTTGACCGCGGTCGGGCTGACGATGCCGGTGGCGAACATCGCCTGGTTGGTGATGAAGGGAGCGTAGGGCGCGGTCAGGTTCCATCGGACGGTGTACTCATCGACCACGTCCACGCTCTTCACGTTCTGGAACGTAAAGTCGGCGTAGCCGACCGCGCGAGGGTGGTAGGGATGCTTCTCGACCGTCTGCCGTTCGAAGTTGAACTTCACGGCCTCGGCGTTGAACGGAGTCCCGTCGTGGAACTTGACGCCCTTCCGGAGCTTGAAGGTCCAGACCAAGTTATCAGCGGAGACCGTCCACGACTCGGCGAGCGAAGGCTCGACCTGCGTGGAGTCGGCCGTGAAACGGACGAGGGTGTCAAAGACGTTGGAGACGTTGTTGACTGAGAAGCCGTCGGTGACCTCATGGGGGTCGAGGCCATCAGGATCATCGGCCTGGGCAAAGACGAGCGTCCCGCCCACCCGCCCGCAGGCTTTGGCGTCCCACGACGACGACATCGGTGCTCCGACCGATGAGGTCGGGGCCAGCATAAACGACACGACCACGATGATGACGGGCCACGCTAGGCGTGCCACGCGTTGGTTCAAGGCTTATCCCTCCCTTATTGGGTTTCCAGCGGTGCCTGGGGTATTTCGGGGGGCACGGACACCAGTCCTCTTGGCCGAGACCGTCACCTTGGGCGGCGGTCAGAGGAGTACTCCGCGGTCTGGAGAAAGTCAGTGGAGTTCCCCAGGCAGGCCTATTTCTAGGAGGTGGTGTGGGATGTGGAAGCACAGAGGGCTGGTAGCGGCTGCGTTCATGGCGGTCGCGCTCATCGCAGTCGGCTGTCAACGGCAGCAGGCACAGCAGCCGGCGGCCCCGGCGGCGCAGCCCGCTGCACAGGTGCCGGATCTGGGCGGGCGCGTGGTTCGGGTTGCCACCGACGCCACATACCAGCCCTTCGAGTTCCTGGACAAGGACAAGAACATCATCGGGTACGACATCGACCTCATCAACACCATCTGTGACCTGGCGAAGTGCAAGCCGACCACCAAAAGTACGGCCTGGGAAGGCATCTTCCCCGCCCTCCAAAAGGGGGACTACGATGCCGTGATCTCTGGCGTGACGATCACCGACGAACGCAAGAAGACCATGGACTTCAGCGATCCGTACATGGAGGTCGGCCAAGTCGTGTTGGTCCGGGCAGGGGAGACGAGGATCAATGGCCTCAGCGATCTGACCGACAAGAGCGTGGCTGTGCAGAAAGGGACGACTAACTTTGATGCGGCCACGCAGTACCAGAAGGAAGGGAAGATCAAGACGGTCAAAGCGTTCGGCACCTTCGACCTTGCGGTGAAGTCGCTTCTCAACAAGGACGTCGATGCGGTGATCATCGACAACACCGCCGCGTCGGGGTACATGGGTACCAACCCCAACCAACTGAAGGTTGCCGGTGAGAAGTTTACCCACGAGGCTTTGGGCATCGTGGTGCGCCAGGGCGACACTGTACTTGTCAGTGCATTCAACGCCGCCCTCAAAGTCCTGAAGGACAACGGCACACTGGATAAGCTCTACCAGAAATGGTTCGTGGATTTCAAGCCGTAGTAAGGAGCATCTCCAGACCGATGTGCTAGAGCTGGGGGAGGCGGACTGCCTCCCCCAGCGTACACGTCCGCCTTCCGCATGAATCCTTCGTCTGCCGGACCCTCCGGCGAGCCGCCGTCGTCCCCAGGCCGCGGCCGGCTTATGTCGGTCGATCTCCTGGAACGGATCCCCTGGTGGGGGCTCGTCCTCCTGGTTGGTGGAGCCCTTGCGCTCTTCGGAATCCTGCGTTCTCCGGTGTACATCGAGACCTACCAGTTCCTGGCGTCTGGTATCCGTCTGACGATCCAGCTCGCGATTTCCGCGTACGCATTGGCCATGGTGTTGGGGTTGATTGCTGCTTTTGGTCAGCTCGCGCATAATCGGATTTTCTATACGCTGGCACGGCTCTACGTGGAGATCGTGCGCGGTGTCCCTCTGCTCGTTCAGCTCATCTATATCGCCTTCGTTGTTACGCCCGTGCTGGCCGACCTCACGGGAATGCGCTGGCTTCGCGACGACATGGTGCGGGCCACGCTCGCGTTGGGGTTCGGGTACGGGGCGTATCTGGCAGAGATCTACCGGGCCGGGATCGAGTCGATCCCGCGGGGCCAGCGTGAGGCCGCGCGGTCACTGGGCATGACGCCGTGGCAATCGATGCGCTACATCATTCTGCCGCAAGCGATTCGGGTCGTCTTGCCTCCGTTGGGTAACGATTTTGTGTCCATGTTGAAAGACTCGTCGCTAGCGTCCGTCATCTCCGTGCAGGAACTTACTTATTCTGGCAGCCTCCTTAACGCGCGGACGTTTCGCTCATTTGAGACCTACAATATGGTGGCCCTCTTATACCTCATGATGACGCTGCTTGGTTCGCTGGGGGTGCGAGCGCTGGAGCGATGGACCTCCAAAGGACTCAGACACCATTCAGTTTGAACGAGGGCACGTAATCGAGATCGGCATTGCGGGGCAAGACCAAGCACTACTCCGTGCTCCCGCCGCGCTCAGTTATAATGAGTCCGCACGGGC
>DATGVF010000119.1:0-5462 GCA_035300645.1 bacterium | reverse complement strand
CGTCTCGGTAGGCCGCTACGTGCCGCTGACCCAAGATCCTCTTGCTACCTTGCGTAGCCTTGCTCTGCCTGCCCTCGCCCTGGGGGTGGCGATCGCTGCGATTCTGATGCGCTACGTGCGCTCAGCCCTGCTGGAAGTTTTGGGCCAGGAGTACATCCGCACGGCGCACGGTAAAGGGCTACGGCGCGCGGCGGTGATGGTCCGCCACGCCCTTCCCAACGCTTTCATTCCTGTGATTACCGTGATCGGGTTTCAACTCGCCTACTTGCTGGGCGGAACTGTCGTCATCGAAGAGATCTTTGCCCTCCCCGGCATGGGCCGGCTCGCGCTGCAGGCGATCTTCCAGCGAGACTACCCCGTCGTGCAGGGCGTGGTTCTGGTCGTGGCCCTTCTCTTCGTGCTGACCAACCTGCTTGTCGACGTGCTCTACGCCTGGCTGGACCCCCGCATTCACTATGGATAAACCCATGAGGCCTCCCTCTCCACAAGGTCGCACCGGATGGCGGTGGTGGATGAAGCGGTGGGTGGCGAACCGCGTGGCCCTGATTGGCTTGGTGATCATTGTCTTCGGAATCGCCGCGGCCGTCTTGGCCCCCGCCATCGCTCCCTATGACGCCCGACGCATCGCGCCCCACGACGCTCTCCAGCCGCCGGGGGGGCGCTACCTGTTCGGGACCGATGGGTTCGGTCGCGATGTGTTCAGCCGCGTCCTGATGGGGTCCCGCATTTCCCTTGTGGTCGCGTTCCTGTCGGTACTCATCGCACTCCTGCTTGGGACCACCCTGGGGCTGACAGCGGGATTTTACGGAGGTTGGTGGGATAGCCTGTCCATGCGGGCGATGGACGTCGCGTTTGCGTTCCCATCGATTCTGCTTGCGATCGCCCTCATGGCCGTGTTGGGCGCGAGTGTAGGAAATCTGATCATCGCGATCGGCATCGTTTACACCCCCCAGTTTGCGCGGGTGGCGCGGGCCGCTGCCCTGTCGATCCGTGGGCACGAGTTCATCGACGCGGCGCGAGCGCTCGGAGTGGGCAATCTGAGGATCCTGTATCGACACATTGCGCCCAACGTCCTGGCGCCGATCACCGTGCAGGTTTCTTTGAGTTTGTCGCTTGCGATCCTCTCCGAGTCGGCGTTGAGCTTTCTGGGACTGGGGACACAGCCCCCCACGCCGTCGTGGGGCAACATGCTGAGCGAGGGCCGACAGTTCCTGGAACTGGCCCCATGGAACGCCATCTTCCCGGGGCTGGCCATCATGATGGCCGTCTTAGGCTTCAACCTGCTCGGGGATGGGCTGCGCGATCTGTTCGATCCGAGATGGCGATGACGCGTTCGCGCGCGGTCCCTCGCCCCTCGCACACCGGCTCGCGTTTTCGCAACACCGTGCGAGATCAGCTCCAGGATGGCCTGACCCGCGGGATCTTTCCAGGAGCCGTCGCCTGCGTGATGACAAAGCAGAGGGTCTTGGCTCTTGAAGCAGCGGGGTTCGCGCAGATCATCCCACGCCGACGACCAATCGGGGCGCGCACGATCTTCGACCTCGCCAGCCTGACCAAACCGCTGGCCACGACGACCGCCATCTTGCAGCTCCGTGCACGCGGGTTGCTGGAGCAGGATGCGCCGGTGGCCACCTACCTGCCTTCCTTTGCCAACAGCACCCACGCCATGATCACCATCCGCCACCTCCTTACGCACACGTCCGGCCTGCCGGCCTGGGAGATGCTGTACCTCCCGAGTCCGCAGCGGGCAGACGGCAGTCGAGCACCGGCCTGTAGATCCATTGCGGAGGCCGTCGAGCGCATCGGCTCAACGCCGACCTCCTCACCGCCAGGTGCCAAGGTGGACTACAGCGATCTCGGCTTCATCGTGCTCGGGCATCTGGTCGCCCTCCTTGGTAGCGAGGCCCTAGAAGTGCACACGAAGCACAACATCGCCCATCCGCTTGGCCTGCGCACTCTAAGGTTTCGCCCGCCGACGTCCTGGCGGCGGCGCTGCGCTGCGACTGAGGTGGGGAATGCCTATGAGCGGGCGCGTGCTGCCGAGCAGGGGCTACCCGACGGTTTTCGCTGGCGGACCCATCTCCTGTGCGGTGAGGTCGACGACGGCAACGCGTATTATGTGGGTGACGGAATCGCTGGGCACGCGGGATTGTTTGGAACGGCTCATGACGTCGCTCGAATCGGCCAGATGCTGCTGCACGGCGGCGTCCTCAACCGACGTCGAATCCTGCCCGCGACCCTGATCGCCGACGCCACAACCGACCAGACCCACGGGCTCGCGGGGGGCGGGCGAGGGCTGGGGTGGGCCGTTTCGCAGCCGTGGTTCGGACAGCGGGCATCGGCAGGAGCGTTTGGTCACACGGGGTTCACCGGTGCCTCCATGCTGATCGATCCCTCGCGCGAGGTCGTGATCGTCCTGCTCACCAACCGCATCCATCCATCAGCAGAATCCAATGCGATCGTCGAGTTCCGGCCCGTGTTCCACGATGCGGTACTGGATGCACTCGACAAATGACGAAGGTGAGGTGCCTGCTGTGCATCCCGACAAAGGCCACACGCCGATCGACTACGGGGCATTGCCGACCGAGCAGCGCAATCCTCGGTCTCACGATCTCGACCGGCGCTCGGTCGAGGACATCCTCCGCCTGATCAATCAGGAAGATCGCCACGTTCCGGAAGCGGTCGGGGCTGAAATCCCCCACATCGCAGATGCAGTGCGAGCGATTGTTCGCTCGCTTGAAGCCGGGGGCCGTGTCATTTACGTAGGAGCGGGCACCAGCGGCCGCATCGGGCTGCTCGATGCGCTCGAGTGGGCGCCGACCTTTGGCGTGGATTCGAGCATCATCCGACCGGTCGTTGCCGGCGGGGTCGCGGGCACCATTGACTCAGCGGCGGAAGTCGAAGACGATGCGAACGCGGGGGCCGCAGAGATCGCCGCGTTAAGCTGTGCTCACACGGATGTCGTTGTAGGGCTCGCAGCCAGCGGGGTGACTCCGTTTGTTTTGGGCGCGGTGGCCGAGGCGAAGCGGCGCGGCGCCACGGTCATTGGTGTGAGTAACGTCCGGGGTTCCCCGCTCTCCGCGGCCTCCCAGATCGCGATCACGCCGCTAGTTGGCCCCGAGGTCCTCACAGGGTCTACGCGCATGAAGGCGGGCACATCACAGAAACTCGTCCTCAACATGCTCAGCACGGCGGCGATGATCCTGCGGGGCAAGGTCTACAGTAACCTCATGGTGGATCTGGCCCCGCGCAACCGCAAGCTCGTCGCCCGCGCGCACCGGATTATCGCCGCGGCGACTGGGCTCAGTATCCCTGAGAGCGCGAAGCTGCTGGACCAATCCGGGGGCCAGGTGAAAGTCGCAATCGTGATGGCGCTCGGGAAAACCGACCGGGCGACGGCAGAAGCCCGGTTACAGCAGGCCGGAGGGCATGTCCACAGGGCGCTAGGAGGAGGACACGATGCAGCGCCTCGCTGACCTCGCGCAGCGGTCGGTGCGGCGGGTCGTCGGATTGATCTCCGGCACCTCGGCTGATGGGATTGATGCCGCCTTGGTCGAAGTGTCGGGAGTTGGGCTCCGCGCGCGTCTGCGGCTGATTGCCGGACTCACCGTCCCGTTTCGCCCCTCTGACCGCGACGAACTGTTCCGAATGTTCGATCCATCCACCGCCACAGTGGATCGGATTACCGCGTTCAATTTCCACCTGGGCGACCTCTTCGCTGAGGCCGCCCTCAATGTGATCGCGCAAGCGGGGGTACAGGCAGCGGAGGTAGACCTGATCGGCTCGCACGGGCAGACGATATGGCACATCCCGGCTCCCCACGGGTCCACGCTTCAGATTGGCGAACCCGCCGTGATTGCCGAACGCACGGGCCTACCGGTGGTTGCTGACTTCCGGGTCGCCGACATGGCCGCCGGAGGCCAGGGGGCACCGCTCGCGTCCTACTTCGATCTAGTCGTGTTCCGGCATCCCACTCTGACGCGCGCCGCACAAAATATCGGCGGCATCGGGAATGTTACCTACCTGCCCGCCCGCAAGCCGGACGGATGCGGACCCGAGGACGTGCTGGCCTTCGATACCGGGCCGGGCAACTTAGCGATCGACGCGGTGGTGTCAGAGGTGACAGGAGGCCAGCACTCGTTTGACCAGGACGGCGCCATCGCCGCCCGAGGCCGCATCTCAGGCGAGTGGCTCGCGCAGTTGCTGGCCGACCCTTACCTGCACCAGAAACCCCCCAAGACCACGGGACGGGAGATCTACGGATCTCCGTTTGCCCGGCGATTGCTCAGCGAGGCACGATCGCGCCACTTATCAGCCGACGATACCGTGGCCACGGTCTCAGCGTTGACGGCGGACTCGATCGTCGCCGCCTACCGAGAGTTTCTATTGCCGCGCGGACCACTCCACGAGGTCGTGCTGTCGGGCGGAGGATCCTACAACGGGTTCCTGCGGCGGCGGATTGCCGCCGCCTTGGGTATCCCTGTGCGGACCAGCGAGGAACTCGGCATTAACGGGAAGCTGAAAGAGGCGATGATGATCGCACTACTAGCCTCTGACGCGGTCGCGGGGGTGCCCACGAATGTGCCGGCGGCCACCGGGGCGCGCGGACCGCGCGTGCTGGGCAAGTTCGTCCCCCCTCCGTTACCGCACTAGCCGGACGGGCTCGACGATGGATGCGGGCCACTCTTGCCGTAAAACCGCGGCCAGCCTCTCCAGATGCGCCTCCACGATCATCGTCGATCCCCACGGGGCACCAGGCGCCGAAAAGCGCGGCGTCGGTATCCGGACGAAGGCGCGTGCGGTCGTCAGGACCATAAGCGACGGAGGCAATGATGCCTTCCGCGTCTCGCACGATCATGTCGCCTGCCCTCAGCATCCGGTCTTTTCCGGAGAGCGTGGTGTACGCATCGCCAGCAACCGCGACGTCGACCACGAGCGGGATTCGCAGTGCGCGGAGGTCGTGCCCCGAGGTCAGAACCAAACTGTCGAGTTCCGCGGTGAACATGGCCGCGACCAGTGCTGAGGTGCTCTCGATCGACCGCCCGGCCAGAACGGTTTTGGCTTGGTGGACAACCGGATATCTCCCGCCGTACCCGCGGAAGTACTGCGCGTAGGCTCGAGCCACTGGATCGGTATCGATGGTCTCGCCAGGGAACCTCTCGCGCAAACGTCCCTCCACACCCCACTTGACCGCCGCGATCGCGAGCGTCTGCGGCCGGTTCGCACAACCACGCGCGATGAGGACTCCAAAGATCCCATCTGGATATGCAGAGCAAAACGCCGGGGTAAGTGTGATCTTCATAATGTCAGGACCCGCCTCTCAATGCGCCGTTGGACGAACGAGAAAAGGGCTTGTGGTGCTGTCTCACGTGTGCACAGACCTGCGGCAAAGTGCGCCAAATCATAGTTTCATGGACGCCAGGAACCTCGGGCCGGTTCGCGTGATCGGCGGGCACGGAGCT
>DATGVF010000118.1:0-3677 GCA_035300645.1 bacterium | reverse complement strand
TCCCCGGCCTGCGCTGGATGGGCTGGATGATCAACCTCGGCGCCGTTCTGGGGCTCGCGTCGGTCATTCTGGTGATGTTGCTCGGCCAGTCCCGCGTGTTCTATTCGATGTCCCGCGACGGCCTGCTGCCTTCGTGGGTCGGCAAGGTGCATCCGCGATTCCGCACACCCTGGCTCACCCAGATCTTTGTCGGCCTCTTCGCGATGTTCTTCACTGGCGTCTTCCCGATCCAGCTGCTGGGCGAGCTCGTCAACATCGGGACGCTGCTGGCGTTTGTGCTGGTATGTGGGGGCGTCTGGATCTTGCGCCACACACGGCCTGACCTGGATCGTCCCTTCAAGACCCCTTGGGTGCCAGTAGTACCGATCCTGGGTGTGCTGTGCTGTCTGGGACTGATGGCCACCCTGCCCGGCGACACGTGGATTCGGCTGTTCGTCTGGATGGTGATCGGCTTGGTGGTCTATTTCCTCTATGGTCGTCGCCATAGCACGCTGCAGAGAGGTGTGGACGGTCAGAAGTTCGCGCGCTGAGGAGGACGTGACGTGTCGAGTCAGGAGGCAGCGGTCCGCCGCGCGTCCACGCGGTGGGTGGGGTGGCTGAGCTTTTGGACCGTACTCGGCCTCGCGTTCGCTGTTCAGGTATTCCTCGCCGGGCAGCGCTTGGGCCAGCCGTCCGAGACGTGGGGTCAGGCGTTCCGCATGAGCCTCCCGGACTGGTACGTGTGGGGCCTGTTCGCGCTGCTCATCGCGCGTCTCAAGCAGCGGGTCCCGATTGACGCAGTGAGTTGGGGGTACAACTTCGCGTTTCACGTCGCGGCCAGCCTGCTCGTCGCACTCGCCCATTTCGCCATCTCCGTCCCGTTGCAGACACTGCTCCAGCTGGTGGTCGGCGAGCCGCGCCACATCTCCACCTACTTCGTGAACAACTTCGCCACGCTGTACCTCTGGAACGTGGTGGTGTACTGGAGCATTCTGGCGGGCGTGCACGCGCGTGACTACCGCCGGGACCTCCGGGAGCACCGGTGGCGCGCGGCGGAGCTCGAGGCGCGGCTACAGGAGCTGCACCCAACGGCGGCGGTCGCCGAGGAGCCGGCCGCACGCCGCCACCCCGAGCGCCTGCTCGTGGCGGAGGACGGGCGCAGCTTCTTCGTGCGGACGGCAGACGTGGACTGGATCGAAGCGGCCCGCAACTATGTGCGACTGCACGCCGGCGACCGCGTGCACACCGTGCGTACCACTCTCGCCGCGCTCGAGGCGCGAATGGATCCGGAGCGGTTCCGGCGGATCAGCCGGTCCGCACTCGTCAACCTCGACCGCGTGCGTGAGGTGCAGCCCTGGTTCCACGGAGATGCGATCGTGATTCTCGAGAGCGGCGCGCGCGTCACGCTCAGCCGCCGCTACCGCCGTAACCTGCTCGCCCCGGCCACGCCCTAGCGCCGCTCGTCCCGCTCGCAGTCCCGGTCGTCCCGGCGCCGTTGGAGCCGACCGGGTGGCTCCCAGATTCCAGGATGAGCCTGTTCGCCCTCAAGCCGATCGCCACGCTTCGAGCCGAAGCGGAGGCGACCGGTGAGCACAGCCTGACCCGGGCGCTCGGGCCCCTCAATCTCGTCACGCTGGGCATCGGCGCCGTGATCGGCGCGGGGATCTTCGTGATCACCGGGCAGGTGGCCGCATTGTACGCCGGTCCGGCGGTGCCCCTCTCGATGGTCCTGGTCGGTGTCGCGTGCGCGTTCGCGGGCCTCTGTTACGCCGAGATGGCGAGCGCCGTGCCCGTTGCAGGCAGCGCCTACACGTACTCCTACGCCACGATGGGCGAGTTCGCGGCCTGGATCATCGGGTGGGATCTGGTGCTCGAATATGCCGCCGGCGCCGCCACGGTGGGCGTGGGCTGGTCGGGCCACTTCGTGTCCCTGTTGGGGCTGTTCGGCGTCCACATTCCCGCGAGCCTGACGGCTCCGCCCACACAGTTATGCACGGCCACGCAGGTGGCCGCGCACGCGGCGGGATGCGCCCACCCGGGACTGAACCTGACCGGCGCGATCATCAACCTTCCAGCCGTAGGCATCGTCGCGCTGATGTCCGCCGTGCTGGTGATCGGGATCAGGGAGTCGGCGCGGGTCAACAGCCTCATCGTGATCCTCAAGGTCGCGATCGTTCTGTTGGTGGTGCTCATCGGCGTGTCGCACCTCAACCGCGCCAACTGGACGCCCTTCATCCCACCGAACACGGGGGAGTGGGGCAGCTACGGCTGGTCCGGGGTGCTACGGGGTGCGGGCTTGGTGTTCTTCTCCTACATCGGGTTCGATGCGGTCTCGACCGCGGCGCAGGAATCGAAGAATCCCCAACGCGACATGCCCATCGGCATCCTCGGCTCGCTCGCGATCTGCACGCTCTTGTACGTCGTGGTGTCGGCCGTGCTGGTGGGCATGGTCCCCTACGGCGAGCTCAACCTCCCGGCACCGATGGCCTACGCGATGGAGCGGATCGGCGCGCCGTGGTGGATTCGTGTCTCGATCGACGTCGGCGCGGTCCTGGGCATCGGCTCCGTGATCCTCGTGATGCTGCTGGGACAGTCCCGTGTTTTCTATTCAATGTCTCGCGATGGCTTACTCGGCCGCTGGGCCAGCAAAGTGCATCCGCGGTTCCGCACGCCGTACCTCTCCACGATCTACACCGGCATCGCGGTGTGCGTTGCCACCGGGCTCCTGCCGCTGCAGGTGCTCGGGACGTGGGTCAACATCGGCACGCTGCTGGCGTTCGTCCTGGTGTGCGCCGGCGTGTGGATCCTGCGGCACACGCGTCCCGACCTCGAGCGGCCGTTCCGGACCCCGTTTGTCCCGCTCGTCCCCCTCCTTGGCATCCTCTCTTGCCTAGGCCTGATGCTCACCCTGCCGCTCGACACGTGGATCCGGTTGGGGGTGTGGCTGGTCATCGGACTCGCCATCTACTTCGGTTACAGCCGGAAGCACAGCGTGCTGCGGGGCTAGACGCCCTCCCTGCCCCCCCGGTAGCTTGCGCGCATGACGCGGTGCGCGCCGGTACGCATGACTTGGCTGCTCGGCGCCGTGGCGGCGGCAATCGCGGTCGCGTGCAAAAGCAGCACGACTCCGCACCAGCCGACTCCGTGTCCCTCGTACAGCGGCGGTTTGTCGCAAGGCGACTCACTGTACGGTTTGTACCAGTTAGTCTCGTACTGTCTGGACACCCTCCCCGCCTACGGTCCGCCTAAGATCTCGGGCCATGTCACTTTGAGCCATGCGATGGCTGTGGACTCCTTTGTTGCCGTCATCGTCAATCAGGGCCAACCGCCCGAAAGCATTCTGGGCACGTACACGCACCCCCTCCCGGACTCGATCCACGTGACCGGCGTGGTGAAGGTCTCCGGCTTTCCCGTTTCGGTGGAAGTGCCGGGCAGGTTCATGCTCCAGCAGAATACGCTCTCCGTAAGCGGGCGCCTGGCTGTGACCGGGGCGAGTCCGCATTCCCTTTCGTTCGTCGGGGCACGGTGACCGTCGGGCGGCCCTGACGTCGTCTCTCGACGTCTTGCGCGACGCCTCCGTGCGACGTCTTCGCTCGATGCCTTCTGCTTATCTTCATGCCATGACCACGAACGGAGTCTCAATTCCCCCGGAGCGCGCGCGGGCCGCCGAGGCCGTCGCCGCGGTGCTCGCGCCTGGT
>DATGVF010000117.1:0-2130 GCA_035300645.1 bacterium | reverse complement strand
GTCGCGCCAGGCCGTTGCAGATGGGAATGGGTGCTTGCGTGGAGTCCCACACGACCAGTTGCCGTAAACGCGGTTCCCACTGGGCGACGACTCCCCGACACTCAATGGGGGCCGCTGTCCCGCGATCGACGACGAACCGGTCAGTGAAGACATGGTCCGCCCGCGCGAGGGCGTCCTCCACTTTGCCCACTCGCTGGGTATAGGCCGCACAGACGTTGGTCCCGATGTCTTCGTGCACCAGGGGCGCGCCCGGCTGCACCGCCTGTTCGAGGTCTACCACCGCCGGCAAGGGGTCGTAGTCCACCTCGATGAGGTCCAGGGCGTCCTCCGCCGCATAGCGGCTGGTCGCGACGACGAGGGCCACGGGTTCTCCGACGTGTCGCACCACGTCGGACGCCAGCGCGAATTGGGTCTTGTGGTGCACGAGGGCGTGATGGGGGATCAGTTTGGGCAGCGGCTCCTGGAGCACCGGCGGAAGGTCGGCGCGCGTGTACACGGCGACGACCGAGGCGAGCTCCGCGGCGGGTCGCACATCAATGTGACGGAGACGGGCGTGGGCATGCGGGCTGCGCAACAGAGCTGCGTGAAGCAGTCCGGGCAGGGCAATGTCGTCCACGAAGGTCCCACGGCCGGTCAGCAGACGGGGGTCTTCCGTGCGCTTGATGCGCTCGCCGAAGTAACGTGTCGTCATCGCGGGCAGAAATGCACGCCCTATTCTACACCTCACAGAGAACTCTTGGAATTGAAAGCCCGTCCCTCACCGCGGGAGCGTGACGATACACTGAGAGTAGGTGTTGTGCCGCACGAGGGGGTCTTTACCGGAGGTGCCAAAATACATGGTGGCAGATGGCGGGAGATCTAGGGGAGGCAACAACTGATGACGCGGATTGTGGTCATGACCACCGGGGGGACCATTTCCACCCGCGACGTGGATGGCAGCGGGGCGAAACCTGTTCTCCGCGGCGAGGATCTCCTCCAGGCTATCCCGGGGCTGGATGCCGTCGCGGATGTGGAAGTCGCCGAACTTGCCTTTGTGCCGGGGGCGTTCATGACGCTCGCGATGATGCAGCAGATGAGCACACGCACCCAGCAAATCCTCGCCCGGCCGGAGGTCAGTGGATTGGTGGTGACGCACGGCACAGACACGTTGGAAGAGAGTGCCTACCTGCTGCACCTCACGGTCGCCTCCGAGAAGCCGGTGGTGTTTACGGGGGCAATGCGCAATTCCTCTCAGATTGGCTTTGATGGGTACCGCAATCTCTACGACGCGGTGCGAGTGGCCGCCTCCCCCGCCGCCCGCGCCCTCGGGACACTGGTGGTTCTGAACGAAGAGATCCACTCGGCTCGCTGGGTGACCAAGACCAATGGGCAGAAAGAGGACACGTTCAAGTCACCCGCGACAGGCCCGCTCGGGGTTATCTACGGGGACGGACCGCGGTTCTTTATGCATCCGATGCCGCACACGGTTCTCCCAACGCGTTTGGAGACCAAAGTCGATCTCATCCGCCTCTGCGTCGACTGCGACGACAAATTCATCCGCTGTGCGGTGGACTCGGGATCCCAGGGGCTGGTACTGGAGGTCTTTGGCGGCGGACGCGTGAACCCCACGCTGCTGCCGGCAATTGAGGGTGCGCTCGCCGCGGGGACGCGTGTGGCGGCGACCACCCGCGCTGTGAGCGGAAACATGTGGGATATGTACGGGTATGAGGGCGCGTTCCGCGACCTGCAACGGCGCGGCGTCCTATTCGCCCACGACCTGCCGGGTCACAAGGCCCGCCTGAAGTTGATGGTGGCGTTGGGCAATCGGCTGTCGGGCGACCGGATGGTTGAGTATTTTGCCGAGCCGTAACACATGATCGTCCGGTCATCAAAGCAGCCCCTATGGGTGCCCTCGGAGGCGCGCCGGCGCGCTGCGAACCTCACCCGCTTCATCGACCTCGTCAACCGCAAGCATGGCCTTCGAGTGCGATCCTATCGAGAGCTGTGGGAGTGGTCGGTGGCAGAGATTGCCGAGTTCTGGGCGGTGGTGTGGGACTTCGCTGGGGTCGTCGCCTCGCGCGGCTACGATCAAGTGGTCGACGACCTGACACGTTTCCCGGGCGCGCGGTGGTTTGAGGGGGCTCGGCTCAA
>DATGVF010000116.1:0-9790 GCA_035300645.1 bacterium | reverse complement strand
CGCGGGGTTCCGTCGGGGAGATGTGGTCCTGAATACTTTCTCCTATCACTTCACGCCGGCCGGAGCGATGTTTGACGGGGCGCTGCAGGCCCTGAGGTGCGTCGTCGTGCCCACGGGCGTTGGCAACATCGAGACACAGGTCAAAGCACTGGTCGAACTGCGCGCGCGCGGGTTCATCGGCACGCCCAGCTTTTTGGCTGCCGTGTTGGACAGGGTCCGCGAGCAGGCTGCGCCGTCTTCGGTGGAGGTGGCGTGTGTGTCCGGGGAAATGCTGCCGGAGACTTTGCGGCGTGATGTGGAGGGGCGCCACGGGTTGCGGATCAGCCAGGCGTACGGGATCGGCGACATCGGGCTCGTTGCCTATGAATGTCCCCAGCGCAGCGGGCTGCACCTCGCTGAGCGGGTGATTGGAGAAGTGGTCGATCCAGCGACGGGGGTCCCCGTGGTGCCTGGTGAGATCGGGGAGGTGGTCGTGACCTTCTTGAGCGAGTTGTACCCCCTGCTGCGCTTTGCGACCGGCGATCTGTCCCGCCTCGTCCCTGGAGAGTGTGCGTGCGGGCGGACGTCGCTGCGATTGGAGCGCATCCTGGGACGCGTCGGCGACGCCGTGAAAGTACGGGGGATCTTCTTGCATCCTCATGACCTCGACCGAGCGATCGCGCGCCACCCTGAGGTCATACGCTACCAGGCGGTAGTGACCCGAGCTGATCACAACGACGAACTGACCGTGCAGGTGGAAGCCGAGTCCCCAGCACACCTCGCAGAGGCGGTCGGCCAGAGCATCCGGGAAGCCACCCGTCTGCGCGCGGTCGTGAAGGTCGTGTCCCCTGGCACGCTGGGGTCAACGGAGAAGCGACTGGTCGATCGGCGGAAGTGGGAGTGATGGAGGCACTGCGGCGGCAACGGGGGAGAATCGGACCGGGATGGTCGCACCCGGGGCACGGGGAGGGGCTGAGTCACCGTGGGACTGGAAGCTGATTGCACCGCGACCCACGGCGGGCGGAAGTCGGAGGGACGAGCCTACCTTGAATCCGACAATTTGATCTTCCGCGGTGCGTTCCGCCTCGCCATTCCCTTCACAGGCATGACCGCCGTGCGGGTGAGAGGCGGTCGCCTCACGGTGCAATTCTCGGGTGGGACCGCGACTCTCGCGTTGGGGGCCCGCGCCCGGACGTGGGCGGAGAGGATTCTCCATCCCAAGTCGCTTCTCGACAAGCTCGGCGTCAAACCGGGGGACAAAGTGGCGGTGGTGGGTATCACGGATGCTCATTTTCTCGACCAACTGCGCGCGCGGACAGACGTGCGGGGCCGCGTGACCACGGGCCACGACGCGATCTTGGTGCAGGCAGATCGTCGCTCGGTCCTGTCGCGCCTAGACCTTCTCAGGCGCGCCTTGGCCCCGGCGGGCGGTGTGTGGGTGGTGGCGCCCAAAGGCGTCCAGGAGATTACCGAAGCCGATGTCCTGGCCGGAGGACGGAAAGCGGGGCTGGTGGATGTCAAAGTCGTGCGGTTTTCGGACACGCACACCGCCCACAAATTCGTGATCCCCAAAATTCGGCGGCTTTGAATGCTCCTGTTGCCGAGTGTTATAATGGCTCATGTTTCCTACGTCTCCTGCGTTCTAGGGGCAGGATGGCGATATAGGAGGTGGGGAGATGACGGAAGTACGGGTGGGCAAGGACGAGAGTTTGGATAGCGCCCTACGCAGATTCAAGCGGCAGGTGAAGCGGTCAGGCATTCTTACGGACGCGAGACGGCACGAGCATTACGAATCCCCCAGCGCCAAACGCCGGCGGAAGCTGGCCCGCCGGAAGCGGCGCGGTGGCACCTCCGGCGGCGGCACGTAGGAAGTCGTCCCGGGAATCTAACCGATGCCGCTGCCTTATTTCTCTTGGGGTTCGGGTATGCGGCCGTGGACCGGTGAGGGAGAAGGGGGACAATGGTCCCCCTTCTGTCGTTCTGGGTTACCGGGTGGGGCCACAGGATAGGGGATGTGCTGATGACGCTTGCTGATCGGCTCGAGGCCGACCTCAAGAAGGCGATGCGCGCCGGGGATGCTGTGCGCGTATCAACCATTCGCCTCGCGCGGGCGGCGATCCACAACCTAGCGATCGAACGCGGCCGCCCTCCCACCGACGAGGAAATTGTCGAGGTGCTGAGCCACGAGATGAAACGGCGGCGGGAGGCGATTGAGGCATACACCAAAGGCCGTCGTGACGACCTGGTCCGCAAGGAGTCCCTGGAATTGGCGATCCTAACCGAGTACGTCCCGGCGCCGCTGTCGACCGATGAGCTGCAGCGGATCGTGGTCGACGCCATCGCGCAGGTGGAAGCGAAAGAGCCCCGAGATGTGGGACGAGTCATGGCGGTCGTGATGCCGAAGGTGAAGGGCCGAGCCGATGGGAACACGGTGAGTCAACTCGTGCGAGAGCTGCTGGGAGCAGGGCGGTGATGTGCCGTACCCGGCAGGCGAACTGCGGAGTGCGCGTGGCATGAAGACCACAGGGAGCGGCACCCGGAAGCTCGTGAAGCGGGCCCGCAGCGCCGGAGGGGTCGTGTTCCGCCGCGAGGATGGCCGAGCGCTGGTGCTGCTGCTGCAGCACACCAGCGGGAAATGGATGTTGCCCAAGGGGACCATTGAGGAAGGCGAAACACCGGAGGGCGTCGCCCTGCGCGAGGTGCGGGAGGAGACCGGCATCTCCCGGGTGCGGGTCGTCGCCGACCTGGGCATGGAGCACTACCACTTTTACTGGAAGTCCGAGAACACGTACTACGATAAGACCGTCCACTACTTTCTCCTGGAGTTCCTCGGGGGCGAAGAGCCGCGCCCGCAAGCAGAGGAAGGGTTCGTGGCCTGCGAGTGGGTTCCCATTGACGAGGCGATCGCCCGTATCAAATACAAGGAGACGCGGGAGGTCGTGCGTCGCGCCCAAGAGTATCTGAGCGGAGGTTCGAATGCGCCCGGAGCATCCTGAGCAGATCGTCCAGGCCACGTTGGACAAGTACGCCCGGTACGTCAACGCCGGGCTGGCGAAGCTGTATCGGTTCGCCGACGTGATGACGACGGAGTGGGAGGCGAGCGGGGCCGTCATCCGCGATATCTATGGGAAGGAATACCTCGACTGTTCCGGAGGCCCCGCGGTGTTCAACGTGGGGCACCGCCATCCCCGCGTGATCGCCGCCGTACAGGAGCAGCTGGACCGCATGCCGATGTCGGTGCGGGCCATGCCCCGCCAAGGCGAAGCGGATCTCGCTGAGCTGCTCGCCCAGGTTACTCCCGGCGACTTGCAGTACACCTTCTTTGCGAACAGCGGCGCGGAGGCGAATGAAGGGGCTTTAAAACTCGCCCGCCTTGCGACCGGGCGGACAGAGTTCGTGGCGGCCGAAGGCGCGTTTCACGGCAAAACCATGGGGGCGCTCTCGGCGTCGGGGCGGGATACGTACAAAACCCCATTTCAACCATTGGTCCCGGGGTTTCGCCATGTCCCGTTCGGGGATATTGACGCTATGGACCGCGCGGTCACCACGCATACAGCCGCGGTCATCTTGGAACCCATCCAGGGGGAGAACGGGGTGATTATCCCCCCGGATACCTACCTCCCCGCCGTGCGGGAGATCTGCACCCGTCGCGGCGCCCTGCTGATCCTTGATGAAGTCCAAACCGGACTGGCCCGCACGGGGAGGATGTTTGCCTGCGAGCACTGGGGCGTGGTGCCGGATATCCTGACGATGGCCAAGGCCCTCGGCGGGGGCGTCGTGCCGATCGGCGCGTTCACCGGCCGGGCCCCCGTGTGGAAGGCGCTAGAGTCGAATCCGTACTTGCACTCGTCGACGTTCGGCGGAAATCCACTGGCCTGTGCGGCAGGGATCGCGACGATTCGAGTCATTCAAGACGAGCACCTGGCCGAACGCGCCGTAGAACTCGGGGGATACCTGCTGGACCGCCTGACCGAGGTGGCCCGACGGCACTCAGGGATTATCCGGCAGGTCCGAGGCAAGGGGTTGTTGCTGGGCATGGAGTTTACGGATCCCGACCTCGTGCTGCTCATAACAGCAGAAGCGTTGCAGCGCGGTGTCATCGTGTTTTACAGCCTCAATAACCCCGCGACCTTCCGGATCGCGCCGCCGCTGATCATCACGAAAGCACAGCTGGACCGGGCCATCGTGGCGTTGGACGAGTCCATCGGTGTAGCGGAGGCACTGCTGGCCGAGGTTGCGGCGGATGTGAAAACACACTCGTGATCGCGAGCGGTTTGACAGGCCGGAGGCTCGAGCGTACATTGGGAGGAACGGAATAATAGCACCTGCGATGACGGGACTCGCCATTCCGAAGCAGGGCGGTTGCCACCGTGATGGGCACACAAGAGCCGGCCCGAGCATACCCAAGATTGTGAGCGACGGCCGGAATGAGGGTGGTACCGCGGGAGCGCACCTCTCGTCCCTAGCGACGAGAGGTGTTTTTGTTTTTTTTGTGAGATGAGCTGATGAGCCAACCGGGGCGCACCTGGCAGCGCATTGCAGAGCAGTTTTTGGACTACTTTCGCACCCGAGAACACACCGTGGTGCCGAGTTCATCGTTGGTGCCGGCCGGAGATCCAACGCTGCTGTTTACCAACGCGGGGATGGTGCAGTTCAAAGATGTGTTTTTGGGGCGGGAGCAGCGCTCCTACCGCCGGGCGGCGACGCTGCAGAAGTGCATGCGGGTGCAAGGGAAGCACAATGACCTGGACAACGTGGGTCCCAGCCCCTGGCATCACACGTTCTTCCAAATGCTCGGGAATTTCAGCTTCGGAGACTACTTCAAGCGCGACGCGATCGCCTACGCCTGGGATCTCCTCACGCGGGAGTACGCCCTTCCGCCCCAGCGCCTCATCATCACCGTGCACACCGATGATGATGAGGCTGAAGCGGCCTGGCGCGCCGTGAACGTACCCGCGTCACGCATCCTCCGGATGGGAGACGCAACGAACTTCTGGATGATGGCCGATGTGGGACCCTGCGGCCCGACCTCCGAGCTGCATTACGACTGGGGTCCCGAGGCCTGTACGTGCAAGCGGGCGGATTGCGGCGTCGCCTTGGACAACGGCTGCGCGCGATGGCTCGAATTGTGGAACCTCGTGTTCATGCAGTTTGATCAGCGGCCCGGCGGCGCGCGGGTGAAATTGCCCCGCCCCGGCGTGGACACAGGAATGGGGTTAGAGCGCCTCACGGCGGTCTTGCACGGGGTCGCGGATGACTACCTGACTGATCTGTTTACCCCGCTCCTGGATCGCCTCCAGCACATTCTCGGCCAGTCCGACAAGGAACGTGAGAAACACAGCATTCCCTACCGAGTAATGGTGGATCACGGACGCGCCATGACGATGTTGATGGCCGATGGCGTCACGCCGGGCAACGAAGGCCGGAGCTACGTCTTGCGCATGATCATGCGGCGGGCCATGCGCTTTGGCCGGTCCGCCGGCGTGCGCCGGAAGTTCCTGGCCGACCTGTCCGGTGCTGTGGTCGACGAGATGGGGGATGCGTATCCCGAATTGGTGCGCCAGCGCACGTTTATTCAATCCGCGGCAGCCCAGGAGGAAGAGCAGTTCGCGCAGACGCTGACTGCCGGGATGGAGCGTCTGGAAGAACTGATTGCCAGAGCGCAGAAGGCACCCGGCACCGTGTTGTCCGGCGAGGACGTCTTCCGTCTGTACGACACGTTTGGCTTTCCGCTCGAAATGACGCGTGATGTGGCCCGCGAGCGGGGACTGATTGTCGACGAGGAGGGGTTTGCGCGTGCGCTTGCCGGGCAACGTGAGCTCTCCCGTGCGGCACAAAAGTTCGGCCCTCGACCTGACGACCGCGTGTACACTCAGCTCGTTCAAGAGGGGCTGAGTACTGAGTTCGTGGGATATACGAAGGCCGCCGCGCGTGCGCGGATTCTCGCCCTGCTCGTGGACGGGGGCCGCGTGGACCAGGCCGCCGATGGCGCTCAGGTGGAGGTGATCTTGGACCGAACACCCTTCTACCCCGAAGGCGGCGGCCAGGTGGCGGATACCGGGCGTCTCACGGTGCCTCGCGGGGTGGTCGAGATTACGGATACCCAGCGACCAGTCACAGGGCTTATCGTGCACCGGGGTCAGGTCCGCGGGGCGAGCGTCCGCGTCGGACAGCCGGTGCGCGCGGAAATCGACGTCCCTCGCCGACAGGACATCACGCGGAATCACACGGCGACCCACTTGCTGCACCGGGCTCTGCAAGATGTTCTCGGGGAACGCGCCCGTCAAGCCGGCTCGCTGGTTGCTCCCGACCGGCTGCGCTTCGACTTCGCCCATCCGAGCCCGTTGTCCGTGGATCAACGCGCGGAGGTTGAGCGCCAGGTCAACGAGCACATTCTCGCTGACTTGCCCGTGCGCGTCCGTTGGATGGGCTATAGGGAGGCTCTGACGCTGGGCGCCATGGCCCTGTTTGGTGAGAAATACGGAGAGCGGGTGCGCGTGATCATGATTGGTGACTATAGCAAAGAGCTATGCGGCGGCACGCATCTGTCGCACACCAGCCAAGCGGGGCTGTTCAAGATTACCACAGAAGGCAGCGTGGCCGCCGGCATCCGACGCATCGAGGCAGTCACCGGCCGGGGGACTGCCTCGCTGCTGGAGCGGTTGGACAACACACTGCGTGCGGCCAGCGAGCGGCTCCGCGCTGCCCCAGACGATGTGCCGGATCGCGTGCGGCAGTTGGTCGAGCGGGTGGACGCACTCGAGCGGGAGCTCCGCGCCGCTCGCGCACGCACGCGCGCCAGCGCGGAGACCGTCCCGATGGTCGACGTCGACGGGGTCACGTTTGCGTTTGCCGAGGTTTCCGCGGCCACCCCGGAGGAGCTGCGGGCGGAAGCCGACCGCCTTCGGACTCTACTGGACCAGGAGCACAAGGTCGGCGCCGTCGTGGTGGGCTCGCCTGTGACGGGGGCGGTGGTGGTGACTCGAACCGCTGCGGCCTCCTCGCTTGATGCCGGGCGTTTGGTCCGTGTGCTGGCGGCTGAGTTCGGGGGGAGTGGCGGCGGCCGGCCGACATTCGGGCAGGGTGGAGTAGGGGACGCCTCCCGCATCGCCGATCTCGTGCGCCGCGGTCGCGATCCGGCGTTCCTGCGATCGCTGCTGCAGCGCGCGAACGCGTCGCCATGACGTTTCTCGTCCTCAGCGTACCGACCTCGTGAGGATTCTGGCTCTGGACCTCGGAGACAAACGCATCGGCGTGGCCGTTTCTCAACTCGGAGGCGCACTCGCTCTCCCTGACGGGGTTATTACCCGCCGGAATTGGGCGCAGGTCATCGCCGAAATCCGGGCTCGGCTGGATGCGGTGCAGGCGGATCGTATCGTTGTCGGGTTGCCCCTGCGCATGGACGGAACGGAGGGCCCGGCAGCGGTTGCCGCACGAAAGTTTGTCCAGCGTTTGCAGGAGACCGTGGCTGTGCCCGTCGACGTGCAAGACGAGCGCTTGTCCACGGCTGAGGCTGAGCGGTCGCTGATTGCCGCCGACATGCGCCGCCGGCGGCGTCGAGCGGTCCGCGATGCCGTCGCGGCCGCGATCATGCTGCAAACCTACCTCGACCGTAGGCGTTGACACCTCCCAGGAGCCGGTGCTACGCTCACGGGCGATGCGTTACGATCTTGTTGGGCATCGCTGCGATCGCGCTTTGAAGGTTGGGGTAGGAGTCGAGATGAGCTACCGACGCGGGGTGGACACGTGACAGAACGTGGCGAGGCGATCACCTTGCTCGACGAGAACGGGACGACTCATGAATTCAATCTCGTCGATATCGTGGAGGTCGACGGCCAGCGATACGCGATCTTGCAACCGGAGAATGAAGAACCCGCGGAAGTGTTCCGTGTCGAGGGGGACACCTTGGTGGCAGTGGAAGATGAGGTCGAGTTTCGCCGTGTGGCCGCCGCGATCGAAGAAACCGAGGAGTACGACGACGTCGAGATCGTTGGGGATGAGGCGTCTGACAAACGTCTCGGCGGCGGCACGGAGCAGAACGGCGGCCGGCGGGTCATGTAGCTGCCGCCGCAGCTTGTGAGCAAGTCCCCCCTGTTCCCTCCTCACCTCTCTCGCCGTGCCATCCGTGCTGGTCTTTTTATGCTGGCACTGTGCATCCTCGTCGCCGCCGCCGCAATTCGACCGGTCAGTCTATTTGGTGGTGCTCCCCGTGTGGTCGTCATCCCGTCTGGGGCACCATCGAGCGCGATCGGGCAAATCCTGCGTGACGCGGGGATCATCCGCAGCGCTTCCGATTTCGTCCTCACAGTTAGAATCCGTGGTCTAAGTCACTCCTTGCAAGGGGGGGAGTACCGCCTGTCGCCCGCGATGAGCTTGTTGGCAGTCGTCGATGTCGTTGCGCGCGGCCAGGTCCTCCTGCATGCGGTCACTGTTCCGGAGGGACTTACCGTTACGGAGGTCGTCGACGTACTGGTGGACAAAGGGCTGGGCGACCGAGAGCAGCTGACGACAGTCGTCCGCCACGGGGCCGATCTCTACACGTTCTCATTTCTCGACGGTGCGGTGGGGGGATCGCTCGAAGGGTTTCTGCTCCCCGACACCTACCAGATCCCCCGCGGCTTGCCGGCGCGCGATATTGTCGGAGTCTTTTTAGGGCGGTTTAGCCGGGTGGTTCTCCCCCTGTGGGAGGAGCGGGGGGGCGGGCGGTCGCTGCGCGAGATTATCACCATGGCGTCGCTGGTGGAACGTGAAGCCCGCTTGCCCGAGGAGCGCGCGCTGATCGCGGGGGTGTTATTCAACCGTCTGCACCGCCGCATGCTCCTCGAAGTCGATGCGACCGTGCTTTACGCACTAGGGCGGCACAAGTCTGTCGTGACATACAAAGACCTGGAGGTCAACTCCCCCTATAACACCTACCGGCATATCGGGTTACCGCCCGGGCCGATCGCGAATCCTGGCGTGGCCGCCATCGAGGCGGCCTTGACGCCCGCGGTGACAGACTACCTGTACTACGTCGCGCGCGCCGACGGCTCACACGTGTTCAGCCGTACCTATCAAGAACACCTCGCCGCGGTCCGCCGCCAGCGATCGCTTCCGTGATCCTCCGCTGGCTCACGCCGGCGTGGCACGCGACCTCCGTGGAGGGGGTCGATCCCCAACGTTTAGTCCGCGATGGGATTCGTGGCGTCGTTCTTGATCTGGACAATACCGTGGTCGCCTGGAATGCGTCTGCTCCCACGGAAGCTGTCCGGCAGTGGGTGGGTCGGCTGCGCCGCGCGGGTTTGAAAGCGTGCATCGTCTCAAACAACTTCCGGGATCGCCCGCGGGCCATCGCCGAAGCGTTGGGCATCCCCGTTGTCCGCGCTGCGGTGAAACCAATTCCGTGGGCGTTTCGGAGGGCGATGACCATCATGGGGACCCCCGCCCGCCAGACCGCGCTGATTGGTGATCAGCTGTTCACCGATATCCTGGGCGGGAATCTGGTGGGGATGTATACGATTCTGGTGGACCCGCTGTCCTCACAGGAGTTTCCCACGACCAAATTGGTGCGGCGACTCGAGCGGTTGGTACGCGCCCGTGTGATCGATCGAATCCACCGCCGCTAGAGGGTTTGGAGACGAGGTCTGAGGAGGGCCGGCGACTGCTCGGCTCCACTGTGCCGGAAGCCCTGAGGGCGACTACGAGAGGTACAGACGGGCATAGCGAACTCGGAGCCCGTAATGCGCACCATCACAGGGGGTAAGGATTTCGGGGGCCACTTCCATTTCATCGCGGCGCTCGCTCTGGTTGCCGCCGTGGTGGGGAACGTCCC
>DATGVF010000115.1:0-34416 GCA_035300645.1 bacterium | reverse complement strand
CCAGTTGCCGATGGGTTTGCCGGCAGGGTCAACCACCACGTTGCGGAACGCCGCGAGGTTGGGGTCGCTCTTCCAGACAGGGTCATCGTACAAGGCCTCGAACACGCCGGCGTTGTATCCTCGGGCGGCCGCCATCCACTTCGAGTAGTTGGCTTTGTCCATGATATAGAAAAGAAAAGCCTTCGCGGTCTCTTGCTCCCTCGACCAGCGCATGACAGCGTGATTCATGGCCAGGTTCAGCGTGAAGGTCCCCTTCGGCCCTCCCGGCATACCGGCCAGGCCGGTGACCTGGTCGAATTTCTTGAACTCGACGATCTCGCGGATATAAATACTGGCGCCGTTGAGGGTCGCGCTGATGCGGTCGGCATGATAGGCCTGGTTGTTGTCGGGGTCCAGCCACTCCGGGAACCACTTGACGCCGTTCTGCGCGGCGCGGATCGCCCACTTGATCGCCGCTTCGGTCTCGGCGGAGTTGATCACGACCGTGCGGCCGTCCTTGTCTACCTCCGCCCCGCCGTAGCTCCACAACACCGGGTACCACATCGTCAGGGAGTCGCCGTAGGCGTGACCGACCGTCTGCGCAATGGGCTTCCCGGTTGCGTCAGCGACCCTCTTGCCGGCGTCGATCAACTCGTCCCAGGTCTTCGGGAACGCTTTGACCCCGGCATTTTGGAAGTAGTCCGTGCGGTAATGCCAGGCGTTCGGGACCTGCGTGTATGGGATGGCTCGCCACTCGCCGCGGACTTTGCAGAAGGCCTCGTTGACGGGGTGCACTTTGCCCAGGCGCTCAATGAGGGTATTGACCTCGCTGGTCACCACGACTGTGGACGCGGTATACAGATGCGGCCACCCGTACTGCATTTGGATAATATCGGGGCCATCACCAGCCGCGACCGCGGCAACGGTTCGAGGCTGCAGCTGGTCGCCGCTGACAGTCTCGATGTCAACCGTGACGCCATTCGCGTCGCCCCACTCCTTCGCCTGACGCCTGAGTTCGTCGTCGGCCGCTCGCACGAAGCTATTCCACTGGAGCAGCCGGATGCGTGCCCCCGCGCGCGGCTTCGGTAGCGCAGCCGCTGCCGCGCGCGTCCAGCCGCCAAAGTCGCCGAGCACTGCATCGGCCGCCACCACCACCGCGGTAAGTCCGGCCGTTTGCAACAACCTGCGCCGCGTCCATCCTTTGCGCTGCTGAGCGCGTTCGTCGACCATCGAGCTCCCCCCTCAGAGTTCCCGAATGACGCAGTGCCCGCACTTCCCCTACTTCCGTTTTGCTTTCTGAACCCCCTTCACCAGGGAGCGTAGCGCTCGTCTCAACGGCAATGCCGAGCTGTGACGAAATCCGGGAATCTTATCTCCGATCGCGTGGGGAACGGTCAAGACGCCATGCTAATCCGCATGGATGAGATCACCTGGATGAGGGTGCCCGGGTCGTACCCCCGTCATGTTTTGATAAAGACAGACTCGACTCACGTCTGCCGCGCTCTCTAAAGTGCTAGTCCGCCCGGGAACAGCTGGAGAATCCATGCGTTAGCTGCTATTTCGGGAACGGCTCATCAACTACCGTATTTAGGAACAGAGGCGAGCCCAGGTACCAGGCGACCGGCGCCAAGATCATGGTCAGAATCACAACCACCCACCAATACCGCCTCAGTAGTGTTCGCATGGCAGCCACCTGTGGTGCTCCCCGCGCCTAAGATTACGGCGGCGGGATCAATTGTGCGCTTCCAAACATCACACTGAACCGCTTGCAGTAGATCGCGACCGACTTGAACTTGGAGAGGTCTAGGTCAGGCGGTAGCTCGTAGTTCTGGCTGCCAATGTTCCCCTTCAGCCGCGCCACCTCGAACGCGGCACCCTCATGGAGTTGAGTGCCGGTCCGAGGGGATGGGTGTCCTGACAGATAGACGTAGAGATCCGGCCCGTTGGTAACCCGAAAACCCTCGAATCGGATGTATCGACGGCCGTCAGGAACCCGGACCAGAATGGCTTTGCCCTGGGTCTGATGGAATGAGTCAATACCCCGCCACTGGCCGATCGCCAGGATGACCAGCTGCCCCGATTGAGCGACGGCGGTTGACGACACGCTAAGCCCCCACCCAAGTGCCAAAAACACGGCGACCATGAATACACCCCACACGTGCCCGGAACCTAGATCTTGCTGATTCATCGAGGCCCCCCCCGTACGAATGCATGCATCTGTCGAACAGCCAGAAGGTATCACGGAAAGATGAAGTTTTTGTAAATGTCTCGCAATTGAGCGGACTTCACGTGGATCATCGATCATGGATGCGTAAGCGCGCAAGCCCGATCCGAGAGGAATTCGACAAGGAAGGACGGCTCTCGGTGGGTAAGACTGAACGGAGAGAGACCGCCCCACGGCCAGGACAGCGCAGAGCATCGGCCCCATGAACTACAGCTGCCTCCCCATGATCTATTTCAAGGCCATCGTCTTGGACCAGACGTTGAGTCTGGTCGACTGGCTAGAGATCGCCTCAGGCCTTCCGCTTGACGGGACGGAGATTCACTGGCGCATGCTCCCGACCGCTCCCGGCGAGATCGACCAACTGCACGCCGCCTTGCGTGCGCGCCGCCTCCGTGTGTCGCAGGTGACATGCGCTCCCGACTTCACTCACCCTGACCCCACGGTGCGCACCGCGGAGATCGCACGAACCCGCAAGGACATCGAGGTGGCCGCTGCTCTGGGCGCGACCTGCGTGCGCATTACCGCCGGCCAGGCCCACCCCCAGACCGCCCGGATGCAGGGCGTCCGGTGGGTCGTCGACGCAGTTCGTCCGTTACTCAACCATGCGGCCCGCCACCGGGTGTTGCTCGCCTTTGAGAACCACTACAAAGACTACTTCTGGGACCATCCGGACTTCGCGCAGCGGGCGGAAACGTTTCTGGAGATCGTCCATGCCCTGGGCCCTCACGGGCTTCGCGTGAACTACGATACGTCCAACCAGATCATGATCGGGGAGGATCCGCTGGCGGTCCTCGCGGAGATCCAAGATCTCGTCGTCCACGTACACTGCAGCGACAGGGTGGGCCCGGGCACGTACCTGCATGCTCCCGCCGGTGAGGGCGTCGTCGATTTCCCCACGATCTTCAGCATGCTGCAAACGAGTGGCTACGATGGATGGCTTTCGGCTGAGTACAACGGCCCCGAGGGTTTGGACGGACTGACGCGGGCTCTAGGATACATCCGGGCAACATGGGAGCGAGTGGCTTCCCTTCGCCCCGCTCCGGGGACCCGCCACCGATGAAAGGCGCTGTGTTTCACGGCCCTGGGATCCTCCGGGTCGAAGAGATTCCGCCCGTCCGCCCCGGACCGGGGGAGGCACTCCTCCGCACTCGCGCCGTCGGCATCTGTGGCTCGGACGTCCACGGCTACACGGGACGGTCGGGGCGAAGGGTGCCCCCGCTCGTGATGGGACACGAGGCGGTCGGCGAAATCGTGGAACTTGGACCCACTCAACAGGCACACGAACACGACATCCGCCCCGGTGTGCTGGTGGCCGTGAATCCTCTCTGGTCGTGTGGGGAGTGCAGCGCGTGCCGCGCCGGGGCCCCTCACCTTTGCTTGCACCGGAAGGGACTCGGGATGATGACTGTGCCTGGGGCCATGGCGGAATATTTCCTGGCCCCGGTGACTAACCTCGTCCCCCTCCCCAAGGGGATCAGCGCGCCGGTCGGCGCGCTCGCGGAACCACTTGCGGTAGGACTGCACGCCTGGGCAGTGCTGGCGCATTCGGGGCGCCACCCACCGGCTGCCCCCTTCAAGGTCGCCATCATCGGCGCCGGAATGATCGGTGTGACGATATTGGCGGCCATGCCGGCGGTGCTCCAAAAGGACGTAGTGGTCTGTGATGTGCGTGCAGACCGGCTGGATCGCGTTCGTTCACTCGTCCCTACCGCTGCCGTCGAAAATTCCCGCGAGACCGCGTGGGAGGACATCCGGCGTCGCCACGCTCCCGAGGGTTTCGATGCAGTCTTCGAAGCGGTCGGATTAGGCACCACGGCCGCAGCCTCGATCGAGCTAGCACGGCCTGGCGGGACGGTCGTCTGGGTCGGGAACGCCGAACCTGACGTTATCGTGTCCATGCAGCGCGTGGTCACCGCGGAGGTCACCATTGCCGGCTCGTACGCGTACGCGCCGGAAGAGTTCCGCCAGTCGGTAGGCCGGCTCCCCGCGCTGTCCTGGCTTTCAGGCGTTGTCGATGCGGTTTTGCCGCTGCAGGCTGCACCCGCCGCGTTTGCAGATCTCGCAGCAGCCCAGGCCCACGCACTCAAAATAATCCTCGACCCCACCCTAGGATCGGGGAACGACAAACGCGGATCAGGGGCACCATGAACCTGATCGATCAAATCGACGCCGCCTCCGTCCCGTCAGGCTCTGTGGGGATCTGGTTCCTGGGACAGGCGTCCGTCGTGCTGCGGACAGAGCGATGGACAATATACATCGACCCCTACCTCTCGGACTTCGTCGAACGCGTCACACGGGCACGCGGGGAGCCCATCGTTCGCCGGTATCCCAGCTTGGTGGACCCTGCAGCGGTGCGGAATGCCGATCTGGTCCTCGTGACGCACGATCATGAAGACCACCTTGACCTGGATACATTGCCCATCGTAGCCGGGGCCTCGCCGCAGGCCCGGTTCGTTCTCCCGGGCCGTTCCGCGCGGATCTTGGCCGAAACCGGGATCGCGCGCGAGCGCATCCTGGTCCCACCCGCAGGCGAGACTATCGCTCCCCTCCCCGGCCTAACGCTCGCGGCGATCCCCGCGGCCCATGAGGAGCTAGAGCAGGAACCGGGTCTGGGCCACCGGTTCTTTGGATACGTCCTCGACGCGCAGGGCGTCCGCGTCTACCACTCCGGCGATACGTTGGTCTATCCCGGCCTGCCCGAGCTTCTCCAACGCCACCGTGTCGCGGTGGGCCTGGTGGTCATCAACGGGCGGGACTACGTCCGCCGAGAGCGCGGCATCGTCGGCAACATGACCTCTCAGGAGGCAGCTGATCTCGCGGACGCCGCCGGATTCGATCTGACGATTCCGCTGCACTACGACCTCTTCGAGAGGAACGGGGAGCGACCGGGCAAATTCGTCGACGACCTGTATGAGCGCCACCCTCACCGCACCGTCCTGGTGCTGGGACGCGGTGCCGGCCTTCTCTACACCCCACAGAAACCACGTCCCAAATCCTGAGAGGTCCTCAAACGTCGACGCCATCCGCCGCTTCACGCGTCATTGCGGACTGTCGAGGGCCCTAGTCCACCCACCGTGAGACCGAGTCGCCTGGGAGAGCGGGAGCAGTTAACCCTTCGTGCCAGTCAAGGAGATGCCTTGGGCGAAGTAGCGCTGCAGCGCGATGAAGATCACCACGGGCGGAAGCGTGGCGATCAGCGCGCTCGCCATACTAATGCCGAACCGAGTTCCCACATCGACGCCGCCGATAAGCGCGGCCAGACCGGCGGGCAAGGTGCGCGTGGAATCGCTATTCGTCACGATGAATGGCCACACAAAGTTGTTCCAGCTCGCCATGAAGGTGAAGATGGAGACCGTGGTCAGCGCCGGCTTGGACAGCGGCAGGATGATGCGCCACAGAATGGTGACGTGGCCCGCGCCGTCCATGACCGCAGCGTCCCGCAGCTCAGAGGGGATCGTCTGGAAGAATTGCGTCAGCAGATAGAGGCCGAAGGCGTTGGCCACGACCGGCATGACGAGGCTCATGTAGGTGTCGGAGAGCCGCAGGCGTGACAGGCCCAGGAACAGCGGCACCATCGTGGCCTCAACCGGCATGAGCATCGTGGCCAAGATCGCCAGAAAGATGAAGCGCTTGCCGGGAAAGCTCATCCGTGCCAGCGGGTACGCCGCCAGGGAGTACAAGGGCACGCCGACCGCCGCGGTGAGCAACGCCACAGTTAGGCTGTTGAAGAACCAGCGGGCGATCGGATAGTCGGAGAAAACCCGCGCAAAGTTATCCAGCGTGGGAGTCTGTGGAATCCACTCGATCGGATACCGAAAGATCTGGCTCTCCGGTTTCAATGCCGTGGACACCATCCACAGCAAGGGGGCGGCCATGACGGCGGTCGTGGCGACGAGGGCGATGTACCCCGCCACCCGTCCGATGGTCAGGCGGGTTCTTAAGCGGGGAGGGGCGATCGTCAGGGTACGCACCGATCTTCTCCTTTAGATCGCGCGGAAGTAACGCAACTGAAAGATCGTAAAGATGAAGGTAATCAGGAGCAGGATCACCCCCACGGCCGAGGCTTCGCCCATCCGAAAGTTGACCCAGCCGGTGGCATAGAGGTGCTGCACCAGGACGTAGGTCGATCCTAAAGGCCCCCCGTGGGTCATCACCAGGATTTGGCCAAAAGCCCGCAGGGAGGCGATGACCGAGAGAGGGACGACAAAGACGTGCATCAGATACAAGCCCGGGAGGGTAATGTTCCGGAACGATTGCCAGGGTCCGGCGCCGTCTACACGGGCGGCTTCATACAGTTCAACCGGAATCTCCTGCAACCCGGCCAGGTAGATGACCATATTGGTCCCGATCTGCCACCATGCCGTGCTGATCGCAACCCCGGGCATGGCCCACGTGACGTTCGTCAACCAGGCGACCTGAGGCAGCCCCAACGCACTGAGGTAGAAGTTCACCAAACCGAAATTGGCATTGTACATCCAGCGCCAGAGCATGCCAACAACGGTCACCATGATCGCGTACGGCATGAACACCACCGTGCGCGCCACGACCCGTCCCCGCAGGGACTGGTTGAAGAGCACGGCGAGTCCGAGGCCTCCTGCGACGAGCAGAGGGACCGTCAGGAACGCGAAATACAGCGTGTTGCGGAAGGCCTGCCAGAACATCTGGTCGCTCAGGATGGTGCGGTAGTTCGCCAACCCAAGCCACCGGGGAAGCCCCAGGACGCCCCACTGCGTAAAGCTGACGCCGATGCTGGCGAGCGTCGGCAATAGAAGGAAGAGCAGGAAGACGAGCAAGTACGGTGCCAGGAAGAGATAGGCGGCCAGCGTCTCGCCGATCCGGCGCGGCGGCGGGCGCAACATCACGTGCTTGCGGCGGGCAAGCCCCGGCTCGGATGTCACCTTTACCGCCGCTCCGGCTGGCCCACCATCGTCACGGCCAGTCCGTCTCACCGCCTTGTCCGCCTGCGCCTCCGAGCGCGACCGCTCGTCTCCTCCTGGCACCGCCTGTGCTTTCCAATCAGCAGGTATGTCCCGAGCAACCCGTCAAGGCCGGTTGAGGACGCTTTGAATTCCTTGCTGCATGTCCTTCAGCGCCTGCGACGCACTCTTCTTATTCAGCATGACCGCCTGGTAGTTCACGACGAGCGGCGTCTGCACGTTCTCGGCGAAGATCTCGGTGCTCTGCACGATCGACGGCGTTAGGTGCGCGTAAGGGATCTCCGCCTGAAACCCATTCAGGAAGGGGAAGAGCTTACTCGCCTTGTACGCCTGGAGGGCGCGAACCTTCTCGTTCGCCGGAACCTGGCCTGCCTGACTCCACAGCAGCGCGTGGTCTTCCAGCCACCTGACGAACTTGATCGTGGCCAGCTGGCGTGTAGCGTCTTTGGTCTGACTCAGGGAGAAGAAGTGGTCGCTCGCCCACACCCCGGGCTGGGCGAAGATCGCCGGCTGCGCAGCGGTGCGGAAGTTCAGCCCGGCATCCTGATAGCCGGTGATCCACCACGGTCCCTGGAACTCCATGCCGACCTTTTGGCTCTTGAAGTCGGCGTCGGGGTCGCTCTCACCGGGCGGGGCCACCTTGTACTTGTAGATCAGGTCCGCGGCGAACTGGAGCGCTTCGGCGGTCTTCGGGTCGTTCATCTCCGCCGTCTTGCCGTCCGCGCTAATGAATTTACCGCCGTTCTGGAAAATCCAGCCCCACCACACGCGGAACGTATCGACGTTCGTGCCGGGCATCGCCACGCCGTACTGGCTGCCATCGGGTTTGGTGAGCTTCCTCGCCCATGTGAGGAACTGGTCGCGGTTCGTGGGCGGTTTGTTAGGATCTAATCCGGCGGCGGTCACAAGGGCCACGTTGTAGTAGAGCGCGATCGGGTGGATGTCCAGAGGGACCCCCCACAGCTGGTTGTGGCGGTACGCCGCTTCCTGGGCCACCTTTGGAAACGCGCTCATGTCAATTCCCGCCTGCTTGACGAGGTCATCCAGAGGCACGAGAATCCCCTTCTCCTGGTACTGGGGCATCTCGTTGATGTGGTACGTGACGACGTCTGGCGGGTTGCCAGCCGCGGCTGCGGCTACCCACTTGTCGAAGAAGACGTCCCACGGATAGACACTCGCGGTGACGCGAATCGCACTCTGCTCCTTGTTGAACTGGTCTGCCATCGCGGTGAGGAATTTCCCATCCGGCCCTGTCAGGCCGTGCCAAAAGGTTATCGCCACCGGTCCCGCCGCTTTCGACGGCGATGTGGGGATGCCGAAGACAAACCAGGAAAGACTGAGAATGAGGACCCACAGCGTCAGTAGACGGATCCGCACGAAAAACTTCATATGAACTCCCCCTTTTTGAGCTGAGGATCAAGAAGAAAGCGTGGTTGGTTAGTTATCGGCATTCCTTTTTGATACCCGTACCTCCTCCTACCGGAGGAGCCTCGCTGCTGGCGCGGTGAAGTAGCGTTCCATGGCGCTCCTGCTCGGCATCGACGTTGGTACCACCGGCGCAAAGGCCATCCTCATCAACGCGGAAGGCCGCGTGCTAGCAAGTGCCACGACGGAATATCCGTTGCTCATGCCGCAACCGGGATGGACGGAACAAGATCCCGAGGCGTGGTGGAACGCCACCACAACGAGTGTGCGTCGTGTCCTAGAGGGCGCACGGATATCGAGTTCGGAGGTCACGGGAATCGGACTCACCGGGCAGATGCACGGCTTGGTCCCGCTGGACAAGACCGGCCAGGTGCTGCGACCGGCCATCCTCTGGAACGACCAGCGCACGGTAGAGGAATGCGCCTGGATCACGGAACGGGTTGGGGCAGCCCGTATCCTGCAACTGACCGGCAACCCAATCCTCAGTGGGTTTACCGCTCCCAAGATCATTTGGATGCGTCGTCACGAACCCGACCTGTATCGCCAGATTGCGCGCATTCTTCTTCCAAAAGACTTTGTCCGGTACCGACTGACTGGTGAGTTTGCCATCGACGTGGCCGATGCATCTGGGACGTCGCTGTTTGATGTCTCCCGCCGCGTATGGTCGGCCGAAATGCTGCACTCCCTGGACATTCCAGAACAGTGGCTACCCCGCGTGGCGGAGTCACCGGAAGTAGTGGGGACGGTCTCTCGAGCCGCGGCGGCGGCTTGGGGCCTCCCTGCCGGCCTCCCTGTCGTCGCCGGCGCAGGTGATCAGGCGGCCCAGGCAGTGGGAATCGGCATCGTGCGGCAAGGCGTCGTGTCCGTAACCATCGGCACGTCGGGGGTCGTCTTCGCGCACCTGGACGCTGTGCACGCCAATCCCGGCGGACGGCTGCACCTTTTCTGTCACGCAGTACCAGGACGGTGGCACGTGATGGGCGTGAATTTGTCAGCGGGGGGGTCGCTGCGATGGCTGCGAGACACCATACGGTATGAGGGGTGGTTCCGCGGCAACCGCGATCCTTACGACGTCATAAGCGACGAGGCAGCTACCATCCCAGTAGGTGCAGAGGGTCTGATCTTCCTCCCGTACCTTAGCGGCGAACGAACGCCCCACGCTGATCCGCACGCGCGCGGGGCATTCATCGGCTTGACCCTGCGTCACCAGCGCCCACACCTCATCCGCGCGGTGATGGAGGGGGTGGCCATGGGACTGCGAGATTCGCTCGAACTGATCCGGGGCATCGGATTGCCGGTGACAGAAATCCGGGGCTCTGGCGGCGGTGCGCGCAGCCTGCTGTGGCGACAGATTCTGGCCGACGTGTTTCAAGCGTATGTGGCTACAGTATCCACGACCGAAGGAGCAGCCTTCGGCGCCGCGCTCCTGGCGGGGGTGGGGTGCGGCGTGTTCCCGGGCGTCGAGAAGGCGTGCGACGCCACGATCGCCGTCACGGACCGAACAACACCAGATGCCCAACGGGTGCAGACATATGAACGTATCTATGAGGTATACCGGGACCTGTATCCAGCGGTGCGTCCTGCGATGCATGCCCTAGACGGGCTGGTATGAGTCAGCGGGAGCAGAACGTCTTGATAAATCTGGAGCCGGCGATCGGACTCGAACCGATGACCTGCGCATTACGAGTGCGCCGGACAGCGAGTCGCAGGAGTAGGCACCTGTCTCTGCTGTCTCAGAAACCCTCACCATTCCTGGGGGCTGTTCAACCAGCAGGATGCTACTGAGATCCCTGATTAGCTGCGAGAAAGATGTCAACTGGGAATCGTGCTACAAGGGTGCTACGAACCATAATTGAAGGACTCCGGAGCGGGAGCTCATCCGCTACGCGACGTTGCGGCCGACCTGCAGGTTAACACGCGCGGGTGCCAGCACTTCGATCTCCGCGCAAGCATACATCCGTTCCACCTTGCCAGTTCTGTCCTCAATCATCACGGTTACCACGTTGTAGTCCCCGATGACGCGCACGATGCGCGCCTCATGCTGCGCCGCCTCGCCCAGCAACCGGACTAGGAGCCCGGGAGCCGGTGGGAGGCCCTGGCAATCGACTGCCTGCTCACGGGTCTTCATCATTTTCTCCGGTCAGTTCCGCGACGCACGGCGCGCGTATCTGTACGGAGACTGTGCCCGCCGTCTCTGTCACCTAGACGGGCGCAGCGGCCTCCATAGGAGTGCAGAGAACTTGGGATCGATCGCGTCAATGACTCGTAGCGGCTGCTGGCTTCCGGGGGACCGCCTGGAGGTACTCTCGGCAGGCCGTCGTGAAGAGCCCACTGCCCCCAGTAACCAATATTCGGACGCCTTTGGCGACCATAGCTGCAGCCGCCTTCGGACTCGGAGCTACCGTCGCGACAACCTTCCCTAGCCGGATACCCGCTGCGATGACTTGATCCACCATCGCTTCGACGGTAGGAAGATTCTCGGCCTTCGCCCCCATGCGAGATAGCGCGAGATCGCCAGGCCCTACAAAGATTGCCCGGACACCCGGGGTGGTGAGGATCTCCTCACACGCCTTCACGGCCTCCACGTCCTCAATCATCGGAATCGCCCAGACTGATTCGTTCGCCGCCTGGAAGTAATCGGCCGGCGCATAGGCTGTGCCATACCTCGCCGCGCGACTGGAACTCATTGCCCCCCGCGAGCCTAAAGGTGGAAACAGCGACGCCGCAGTGGCTACACGCGCCGCGGCTGCGCTGGTGATATGAGGGAAGATCAAGCCATCCGCGCCAGTATCGAGGTAGTTGTAAAAGCCACGGACATCCATGTACGGGACTCGGATGAGTACAGACATTCCACTGACATTTGCAGCCCGGACCAGGTCGGCGCAGGTCCGGATATCCAGCGCCGCGTGCTCCGCGTCCACAAAGGCTAAGTCAAACCCACACTCACCCGCGGCTTCGACCATGTCCGAGTCCGGCCACGAAACCACGATGCCGTAGGCCACTTCACCGGCATCCAACCGCTCCTTCAGTCGCCTGCCGCGCATACTTTGCCTCCTTTGTTCCGAGCAGAGCACCTGACCCAAGAGAGAGTCCTAGGCTTCAGAATTCGCACCCAAAGCATCCTAGCCGTTCGTGAAAGAGGAATATCGTGTCAGGATCTGGACCCATCGAGACCACACTTTCTCCGGGCAGCTACGGCGGCTCGCACGGTCTAGCCCATTGACTCCGCGATCGAGCTGGGACGCTCTCGTTCCGAGAAGCCGGCAAGGATGTCCTCGCGTGCCCGGCGCAGGTGCTGAGTGATCAGGGTCTCCGCATGACTTGTGTCCTTCGCAAGGATCGCTTCGAGGATTGCCCGGTGTTGGACGACAGCTGCACGCTGTCGACCCTGCACCCTAATGCTTCGAGAAGACAGGCGACGGACATCGACCTCGATCAACTCGTACATACGTCGGAGTCGGTTGTTGTGTGCGCCCTCGAGGATCAGACTGTGGAACCGGCGGTTGTAGGCAACAGAGTAGGCAATCTCGAGCTGCTCCTCATCGGCCAGTTTCTGTTCGGCCTCTTCCTGACATACGGTCAGTGCGGCGAGGGTGTCTGCGTCGGATCGCTCAATCGTAGAGCGCACCGCGAGCCGCTCCAGATACTCCCGCACACTGTAGAGCTCTGCGATGTCCTGCTCGCTTAAGCGCTTGACTTCCGGGGTTCGATGCGAATCTGCAACGATAAACCCCTCGGCTTCAAGACGTCGGAGGGCCTCGCGAACGGGGGTCTTGCTCACTCCCATCTGCGCGGCGAGGACGTCCTCCTGGATCTCTGCGCCTTCGGGGAGCTGATTTGTCGCGATTGCCTCAATTAGATTGCTATATATCTGCGCCCCCAGGCGCCGTGGTGAGACCGGAGCGAACACGTGTGTGGACGAAGGCATCTCAGATCCCTTTCCGCTGGTGCACTTTGAATGCTAGGCCGGAATCTCAAACCGGAATGTCGCTCACGCTCATGCCAGAAAGACGGGCTGAGACTGATTCTCCTTGACGGTTCTGGCGGCATATGATACCACATCTAATAAGAGATTTCTAATCTCTAATCTCAAATTCCCATCGCACCACAACCTTAGCGACCACCTGGGAGGGGGAAACATGAGGAGGCATGCAAGTTCTCTTCTCGCTCTGCTGTTGGTGCTCCCACTCGCCTACGCATCGGCAGCACCCGCACCGCAGCGCGGAGGTACCCTGACGTATGCCCTTCGCGACGAACCAGACAGGCTTGATCCGAATCTCTCAGGACTGAGACCGTCGCAGATCGTCTTCTTTCAGATCTTCGACCCGCTGATCGTGCGGGACAAGAAAGACAAGAAGTTCAAGCCATGGCTCGCCACGAGCTGGTCGGTGTCTGCTGATGGGAAAGTGTACACGTTCAAGCTCCGCAGCGGCGTCAAATTTCATGACGCCACGGCGTTCGACGCTGCCGCCGTCAAGTTCAACTTCGATCGGACGCACGACCCCAAGTTAGCCAGCAGGTGCGGCGGTTGTGCCGTTGGATTCTACGATCACGCCGAAGTGGTCGATGCCCAGACGGTGAAGATCTATTTGAAGCAGCCGTGGGCCCCATTCCTCGACGCCGCCAGCCTCTACTATCGGATGGTCTCCCCCGCTGCGGTCCAGCAGTACGGCGATCAGGATTTCGGTCGGCACCCGGTCGGTACCGGACCATTCAAGTTCGTCGAATGGATCCCCAACGATCACATCACCCTCGAGCGGTACGACGCATACAATTGGCCTGCACCGATCCTTAAGCACACGGGCTCGGCCTATGTCGACCGACTCATCTTCCGGATGATTCCGGAAGACGGCACGCGTGTCGCCGCGCTCGAAACCGGCGAAGTACAGGTCATCGACAACGCCCCAGCTCAAGACTTCGACCGGCTGACCAAAAACCCAAAGTTCCAACCTCTGGTCGGGCTTGTCCCGGGGGTCCCGTTCGACTTCGCGATGAATGTTACCGTGTCACCCACCAACGAGCTCGACGTCCGGCAAGCGCTCAGCTGGGGACTCGACCGTCCCACGATCGTGAAGACCGTGTTCGGGCCGTTCCAGAGGTACGGGGCGTTTCAGCCCGCCTATGGGCTCCTCACGCCCTATACCTATGCCTTTGACCCTGGTGCTGATCTCTACAAGTACGACCCGGCCAAATCTAAGGCTCTCCTAGATAGCGCCGGGTGGAAGCCGGGCCCGGACGGCATCCGGGTGAAGGGCGGCAAGCGCCTTGTCGTTCCCATTGGCTCGTGGGAGCATGGCGTCCCCGAGGTCATGCAGGGGCAGCTGAAGCAGATCGGGGTTGAGGTCAAACTCTACATCGCGACAGGCACAGCGATCCAGACGGTCAACGAGAACCAGCGCAAAAGCGTGACCCTTCTCTCCCCCCTCCCAGCACCGCGCAGCGACCCGGACATCATCAGCGCGTTGCTTCACTCGCGCAACGTCGGCGGCGGCGGGTTCAACTTCTCCTTTGTCAATGACAAGGAACTTGACGGGCTCCTCGACCGCCAGGCCATCGAGGTGAATGAAACGAAGCGGGCACAGATCCTTGCCGAGGTGCAGCGGCTCGTCATGCGCAAGGCCTACATGCTCGCCGTCTACAACTGGGACAACATCTCCCTCAAATCCGCCGCGGTCAACGACCTGGAGTTCGACAGCATCGGGTTCTTCCCGTGGGTATACGACGCGTGGCTGTCTAGCAAGTAGGAGGGGATGCCATGAAGATCACGCGCGAGTCTCTGGAACGCGGCCTAGCCCGAGACTGGCGCGAGCGGCTGCGGGAGTGGCCTCTGCCACTCCCGCGTTTCCCGCTCCGCTTAGCCACTACTGCGTTGTTGATCGTCGACATGCAGTATGGCTCCGTCGACCCTAATACGGGTGTTGGGCCATACCTCCGTGAGCACTATCCGGCGATTGCAGACTTCTACTACAGCCGGGTCCGTGACATGGTAATCCCCAATATCCAGCGCTTAATCCGAGTTTTTCGCACCGCCGGCCGACCTATCATCTACCTCACCATCGGCTTCGGCCTTCCAGATCGTGGAGACGGCCTGACCTTATTGCGGCAGATCGACGACGACCTCAAGGCCCGCATGGCGCAGGGGCCATTGGTGCGAACCGGCAGTCGGGCAAACGCCGTCGTGGAGCCCATCGCTCCTCGAGAAGGCGAGCTGGTCATCAACAAGACGTCGATGGGGGCGTTCAACTCGACGGCGATCGACCAGACGCTGCGCAATCTCGGTATTGACTCCCTCGTCGCTACGGGAGTCTCGACAGAGTGCTGTGTCGCGACGACTGCGCGTGATGCGGGCGATCGCGGGTACCACGTGCTGCTTGTTGAAGATGCATGTACCGCGGTCACACCGTATCTTCAGGAGAGCAGTTTGGTGACGTTCGCAGCGATGTTCGGACGGGTCGAGACGACCGATTCGACCCTCGCGGAACTGGGCGAGCCGGCGGCCACGGTCGGCAGGTAAAAGATTGGCCCGCTATCTCATGCTTCGCCTCGGGCAGTCGTTCCTGATAATGGCCGGGGTCCTGGTGATCGTGTTCATGATGCTCCACCTGGTCCCCGGCGATCCAGTTCAGGTGCTTTTCGGCGATGTCCCGGTACCGAAGGATCAGGTCGAAGCTGTTCGGCATCAGCTCGGGCTGGACCAGCCGCTCTGGCGACAGTTTGTCCATTACCTCCAGCACGTGGCACAAGGTGACCTGGGGCGGTCCCTGAAGACCAATCGCCCAGTGGCAGGCGACATACGGCGCGCGCTGCCATTCACAGTCCAACTCGCTGTCGTCGCCATGGGGCTCGCCGTCACCGGGGGCATTTGCCTGGGAATCCTCTCGGCCGTTTCCCATAACAGCTGGCTCGACGGGGGCGTCTCCGCTGTGGCGTTGGTCGGCATCTCTCTCCCGTCCTTCCTGACCGGGTTATTGCTCATCTGGGTGTTTAGCATCAAGCTGGACTGGATCCCAATCACCGGCCAGGGCTCCTGGCGACACCTAATTCTGCCTGCGCTGACGCTTGGTTGGTATGCAGGGGCGATTCTCGCGCGTCTTGTCCGCAGCGGGATGCTTGAGATTCTGCGTCAGGACTTCGTCACGACAGCGCGGGCGAAGGGCCTCACCGAGCGCACAGTACTGATTCGGCACACGCTCCGGAACGCGCTCATCCCGGTGATCACCGTCGCCAGCATCCAGCTGGGGACACTGCTGGGCGGCGCGGTTGTTGTCGAAACCGTCTTTGCGCGAGACGGGATTGGCCGGATGCTCGTAAACGGCATCCTGCAGAAAGACTTCCCGGAGGTCCAGGGCACCGTACTCATCGTCGCGATCGCGTACACGCTCACGAACCTCCTCGCCGACTTGTCGTATGGATTCATTGATCCCCGGATCCGTTACGGGTAATCACCCGGGCACAGCCGGGGATGCTCCCCGTCTGAGCGGGCGGAGTCGGTCTCGACGGTTTGCAGCCTTACGCCGGCTGAGCCCCGCCGGCTGGATCAGCCTCGAGGTGGTACTCATTCTGCTTGTGCCGCTTGCCGCTCCACAGATACTCACAGGCTACGATCCAGTCGCCGTTACGCCGGAGGCGATCTTCCTCCCCCCGAGCGCGGCCCATTGGTTCGGGACGGATCAGTATGGCCGCGACCTGCTCAGCCGCATCATCTACGGGGCCAGAGCATCAATGAGTCTTGGCATCGTCTCCGTGTCGCTGTCGTTGGCGATCGGCTTGCCGCTTGGGATCATCGCTGGTTTCTATCGTGGCCGATTTGAGTCGGCTGTAATGCGCGGCATGGACATCATGATGGCGTTCCCTGGCATCTTGCTCGCGCTAGTGGTCGTGGCCATGCTTGGACCCGGCCTCATCAATGCAATGATCGCCGTCGGGATCGGCGAGGCCCCCGCATACACTCGGATTGTACGCTCCACCGTGCTGACGGTGCGGGAACAAACCTACATCGAAGCGGCCAGGGCGATCGGCGCGCGCGATACTCTTATCCTTCGCCGGTACGTCCTCCCAAACGTGCTGTCGCCGGTCATCATTGTCGCCACGGTGGGGTTTGCGGTCGCCGTGATAATCGGTTCGTCGTTAGGGTTTCTGGGTCTCGGCGCGCAGCCCCCCATCCCCGAGTGGGGCACGATGGTCGCGGAGGGACGGACGTACCTGCGGTCGCAGTGGTGGATTGCATTGACTCCGGGCATCACGATCGGCATCGTCGTGCTGGCCCTCAATATTCTCGGGGACGCTCTCAGAGATGTCCTCGACCCACGGTTGCGTGGCTAGGAGGCTAACCGGTGGAAGGCATCGTCGTCTGCCCTGAGACCCCTGCCGTCGAAGCCGGCCGCCGGATCTTCGCCATGGGCGGAAACGCCATCGACGCCGCAGTTGCCACGGCGCTCGCCCAAGGGGTTACCAACCCACTGGGATGCGGGATCGGGGGCCTCGCATTTATCCAGGTATACTCCGCCTCGCATGACGTCTGCCTATACCTGAACGCGTCCGTGGCCATCGGTTCCGGCAGCGATGGGGGCCGATTTCTTCCGGGCCTCTCCGGACGCTCAGAGCGGGTCGGTCGGTATCTCGTCGAAGGCGACCCGAACCAGATGGGATACGCGTCGATCATGTCCCCGGGGTTCATCGCGGGGTTGGGGGAGCTCGCCGCCCGGTTCGGTAGCGGGCGCGTCACCTGGCAGGACATGGTCGAGCCAGCAGCAGCGCTCGCCACTGACGGCTTCCAGATCTATCCGTATCTCAAGACTTACTACACTTTTGAAGGACCGGATCGGCCGGGGTACCCGGATATCTTTCGGAAGCTCTCGGCCGACTCGCGGGCCGCGGCGCTTTACCTGCCGCGAGGCCAAGTCCCTCAAGTCGGGGATCGGCTCCAGCAACGTGAGCTGGGGACTACGCTCCGGCGAATCGCACGCGGCGGACCTGAGGAGTTCTACCGGGGTGGTGTCGCAGGCGAGATCGTCGCTGACTTCGTTGCCCACGACGCGCCGGTCACTGCCGCAGACCTCGTGAGCTATACGGTCAGAACGGAGATGCCGATAGTTGTGCGTTGGCGAGACTTGGAGTTCCAGGCGAGCCCCCCGCCGAGCCACGGCGCGATCCTGCTCGCTATGCTGCGGGCCGTTGAGGATCTCGATTTCACCCGATTGGAGTTCAACTCGCCTGTCTATATTGACGTGCTGGCCCGGGTAACCAACCGGGCTTTCGCGGACGGCATCGGGGTCCTGGCTGACCCGGCATTCGCCGTCGTCCCAGTCGAGCAACTCCTCTCCCGGTCGAGAGCGCGGGCCGTCACGGCTTCACTGGCACGAGCCGAAGCTGGCATCTATGGCGGGGGCGAAGGGCACACAACGCACGTGACCGCCGCTGATTCAGACCATAATGTGGTCGCCATTACCCACTCCATTGGCTCCATCACCGGCGCGGGAGTCATGACACCTGCGCTGGGATTCCTCTATAACAACTTCCTCGGCCACTTCAATCCCCGCCCAGGGTATCGGGACTCGATCGTAGCTGGCAAGCGTGTCGGCGGCGGATGCCCCACGATCGTGTTTCGCAATGGACGACCGATCTTCGCTATCGGGTCGTCGGGCGGAAGCCGGCTGATCAGCGCGGTGTTCCAGACCATCCTGAACGTCTTCGTGCACCGAATGGACCCTCAGTCGGCGGTCGGAGCACCTCGGTTCCACTGCGAGCAGGACGGCCGACTCTATCTTGAGCCTACCTTCCCTCCCGCGACGGTGGAGGCGCTCCGGCGGCGCGGATATGAGATCATTCCGGCCCACTACATGGGCTGCAACCAGGCGGTGCACATGGCAGACGGTGGCCTGGCTGGCGGCAGCGATCCCCGGGGAGGGATTGGCATCGCTGTGCATCGCCCGTGAACAGACACACTCAACGGACTCAGGAGGAGGGTCTGGATGCGAATCGGTGAGATGACATGGACGATGGTGCAGGAGGCGATCGCAGAGGGTGCTTCCGCGATCATCCCGCTCGGATCCATCGAAGAGCATGGCCCACATTCCCCCATGGGGGATTACGTCGCAATCGACGCCATCGCGGGACAGACGGGTGAGCGTACGAGGGACCTGGTGGCACCGACGATGCCGTTCGGCTTCTCCGAGTACTTCCGACACTATCCAGGGACCATCACGCTTCGCCCTGAAACGCTTTCGGGCGTCGTCGAGGACACGGTGGACTGCCTCCTGCGGCATGGGGTGCGGCGTATTGTCATATTCAACGGTCACGCAGGCAACGCCCCGATCCTCGAGCTCCTCACGCGCAAGCTGCGCCGCGAGCGCGGGATCCTGATTCCATCCGTGTCCCCGCTCCAGGTCATCCAGGCGCCCGAGCTGATCAAGGAACTCTATGGTGCTGGGTTCAAGCTCGGGCACGGCGGTGAGCCGATGGGGTCTCTGATGATGGTCCTGCAGCCGGGCAAAGTCCAGATGGAGCGTGCCGGGAGCTACGGCCGGAAGGACCTGTGGGGGATGCCTACTGACGGCCTGGGGGCGTTTCTCTTCCACGGTGTCCGCGTCGCGGTGCCCCTTGATATGCGCGACGTGACACCTGAAACAGGCAGCCTCGGTGATCCATCAAGCGCAACCGCGGCGCGCGGTCAGGCGATGCTGAACTATGCTGTGGATTTCTGCGTGGAGTTCATGCGATGGTTCCGCACCGTGGACCCGTGGGGGCCCGCGGAGTAGCTGCTTATACCAAGGGAGGGTGCTCATGGATCGAGCTGCACGTACGATCGATGGTGACAGGACGCGCTCGCACGTAGGGTTCCGGGGGTTCACTGCGGTCCCCCGAGCCTCCCCAGATGTGATCCGGAGGCTCGCCGCGTACGCGCCGCCGGATCTGTCTGACGTGATGAACGGATCATATACAGTCAGCCCGGCGATTCATCCCCTTTACCCACTGGCCGGGCGCATCGCTGGGCCTGCAGTAACGGTTGCCGTGCCCCGGGGAGCATTCAATGTGATCAAGTTCGCCATGGAGCAAACGCAGCGAGGCGACGTCCTCGTCGTGAATGCCTGCGAGATCGATTCCTTTGCCGTCTGGGGAGGCAACGTGAGCAAGGGCATGCACCGGCGCGGTGTTGCCGGCGTCGTCATCGACGGCGCGGCCCGCGATCCCGAAGAGGCTCACGCGGTGGGGTTCCCGGTGTTTGCCCGGACCCAGGCAACGGGATCTCCTCCTCTCGAAGGTCCGGGCGAGGTCAATGTGCCCATCGCGTGCGGCGGCGTAGTTGTCCGGCCGGGCGACGTCGTCATCGCGGACACGAACGGGATCGTGGTCATCCCTTCAGAAGCCGCGGAGTGGGTGCTAGAACGTGTGAGTGAGCTCAAGAGCAAGCACGCGCAGATCCAGCCAGTCCTCGAGCGCGGCGAAGTCACGAACATCGCGGTGATCATTGCCGCATTGCGGCAACAAGGCTTCGCAGTGGACGGGGGCAGCGATGGCAAACCGTAAGGGGGAGACGATGCCACGGGAGATCGTGCAGGAGCGCGACGTCGCGCTCCTGGCCGCACGGGGTCCGGAGGGTCACCACGGCGGCATGATTCGGTATGTCTTCAACACAAGCAGGCACACGCGATCACGTGAGAATGGAGGAGGAGCGATGAGATTGGCACGAATATCGATACTATCGGGACTGCTGTTGTTCGCAATGGTGGGGACGCTGGTTGCGCCGGGGCCTGCGCCGTCGCAGGCCGCTGGCGGGACGGTGACGGTTGCGCAGGGCGCCGAGCCGGCTACGCTGGATCCCTTTCAGGAGATCTCCCGCACAGGGTACAACGTTACGCTGCACATCTACGATCCGCTCTTCATGCGGAACGACGCGGGCAAGATCATCCCCATGCTGGCGACCGGCTACAAGATCATCAACCCGACCACGTGGGAGTTCATCCTCCGCACGGGCGTGAAATTCCACAACGGCGAGCCTTTCGACGCGGCGGCGGTCAAGTTCACGCTCGACCGCGCGCTCCTCAAGGACTCGCCCTCGAACTACCTGGTGGACGGCGTGAAGGATGTGCGGATCGTGGATCCCCGCACGGTCCAGGTCACGACCGCTGACCCGATGCCGCTTCTGCTCCCCAACTTGATGCTGCTCGGGATCGCTCCGTCTCACTACTATCAGGCGCAGGGCGCAAGCTACGTGGCGACGCACCCTGTGGGGACCGGCCCGTACCGGTTCCAGTCGTGGGTGAAGGACGACCGCGTGACCCTCGTGGCGAATCACGACTACTGGGGCGGCGTGCCCAGCATCGAGTCTCTCGTCTTCCGGCTGATTCCGGACCCAGCCGCGCGCGTGGCGGCGTTCAGGAGCGGCGAGGCGGACATCATCACCGATTTCGCCCCCGACCTGGTCTCCAGCATCGCCAACGATCCCCGCATCAAGGCGGATGTTACGACAGGCACGCGCTCGATCAACATCATGCTGGACACCGGCACCGGGCCGCTGCGTGACAAGCTGGTACGCCAGGCGCTCAACTACGCCGTGGATAAGGACGCGATCGTCAAGAACATCCTCGGGGGATTCGGCACCGTGGAGTCGACGCTCGTCCCGGCCGCCTACCTCGGGTTCAGCCCGCTGCTCCGGCCGTACGCGTATGATCCCGCCAAGGCCAGGGCGCTGCTTGCACAAGCGGGGTACCCTAACGGTTTCGACATTGTGTTCCAGTCGCCTCGGGGGCGTTATCTCGCGGACGCCCAGGTATCGCAGGCGGTCGTGGGCTATCTGAAGGCGGTGGGCGTGAACGCCGACCTCAAGTATTACGAGTGGGGCAACTTTGTGAACATGTACTTCAAGCACCAGCTCGGCCCGATCTTCCTCATCGGATCGGGGTCGGCAGCGTTGGACGCGGCCGACGCGCTGGAGAACGTTTCCTGCGACGTGTGGGACTCATGGTACTGCAACCAGGGGATCCAGGCCATTTACGTGAAGGCCAAGGCGACGCTCGATCCTGATCGCCGGGCGGCGCTTTACCGGGAGATCCAGTCGCTAGTCTACGATGAGGCCCCGATCATCTTCATGTACACGCAAAAGGGCATCTACGGCGTCAACACGCGGCTCAACTGGACGCCGCGGTCAGATGAGACGTTGTGGCTAGCCAAGGCGACACTCAAGTAATACCCTGGCCCCGCCGAGGCGGGGCGCGCTGATGCAACGGTACGTGGCACGGCGGCTGGTCCAGGCGGTTTTCGTCCTCGTGGGGATCTCTGTGGTCGCCTTTGCTCTGACCCACGTCATCGGCGACCCAGTGGTGCTCCTGCTGCCATTTCAGGCGAGCCAGGCCCAGGTGATCGCCATGCAGCACATGCTCGGCTTGGACCAGCCCCTGCCCGTCCAGTACCTGAGGTTCGCGCATGCGGTACTGCACGGGGATTTCGGGATCTCGGTGCGGCAGAACACGCCAGCGCTCTCCCTCGTGCTCGACCGCGTGCCCGCCACGGCCGAGCTAGCGTCTGCAGCGTTGGTGATAGCCGTCGGGGTGGCGGTGCCGCTCGGCATCGCCGCCGCGCTGCGGCGCCGGACCATCATTGATCGTGGGGCCTTGCTGTTCTCGTTGGTGGGCCAGTCGATGCCGACGTTCTGGCTGGGCCTGCAGGCGATCCTTGTGTTCGGGGTCGTCCTCCGTTGGTTCCCAACGGGCGGCATCGGCGGCCTCCGGCACCTCGTTCTGCCGGCCGTGGTACTGGGGGTCTTCTCCGCCGCCGGCATCTTGCGGCTGACCCGCTCGGCCATGCTCGACATCATCTCGGAAGACTATCTGCGGACCGCCCGGGCCAAGGGGCTGCGCGAAGTCGCCGTCGTCGGCAGGCACGCGCTCCGGAACGCCAGCCTGCCGATCGTGACCTGGATCGGCCTGGAGCTCGGGACGCTCATGGGCGGCGCCGTCGTGACCGAGACCGTGTTTGCCTGGCCCGGGATGGGGCGCTTGGCGGTCCAGGCGATCTTCGCGCGCGACATTCCCGTCGTGCAGGCCGCGGTGTTGTTCGCCGCCACGATCTTCGTGCTGGCTACGCTCCTCACCGATCTGTTGTACGTGTGGCTCGACCCGCGCATCCACTACAGCTGATGGCCGTTGGCAGCGTGCTTCCCGAGGTGCCTCCCCGGCGGTCTTCGTGGTGGCCGACCTGGCGCGCCGCTCGGCGCGATCCCGGCGCCTGGGTCGGTGCCGTCGTGCTCGGGAGCGTCGTGCTGGTCGCGTGGCTGGCGCCTCACCTCGCGCCCATGGACCCGGACGCCCAGGATATCATCCACCGCCTTCTCCCGCCGATGGCCGTGCGCACCGGGCATCGCTTCTGGCTTGGGACCGACCAGCTCGGCCGGGATCTCTTGAGCCGTGTCACCTTCGGGTCCCGGATCTCGCTCCTCGTCGGCTTCAGCGCCGTTGCGCTTTCGGCGGCGTTCGGAACGACCGTGGGCATGTTGAGCGGCTACTTCGGCCGCCTCTGGGACGATCTGCTGATGCGCGTCACCGATGTCCAACTGGCCTTTCCTTCGATCCTGCTTAGCCTGGCCATCGTCGCCATTCTCGGAGCCGGCGTGCGGAACCTGATCGCCGTGCTGGCGATCTCCGGCTGGGTCGGCTATGCGCGGGTAACGCGAAGCCGCGTCCTCGGGATCCGTGAGCGGGAGTACATCGAGGCGGCCAGGGCGCTCGGCGCGCGGGACCAGCGGATCATCTTCCGGCACGTCATGCCGAATGTGCTCCCCTCGGTGCTGACGATCGCCAGCTTTTCCCTTGGCGGCATGATCACCTCAGAGGCGGCGCTGACCTTCCTCGGGCTCGGGATCCCTTCGAACATTCCGAGTTGGGGCGGCATGCTTACCGACGGAGCACAGTATCTGTCCGTGGCATGGTGGCTGGCCACGTTTCCCGGGGCGGCGATCATGCTCACCGTGCTTGCGACCAACCTGATCGGAGACTGGCTCCGGGACGCTCTGGATCCGCGCGCGGGCGCCGGATAACTGATCTACAGGAGGTTGTGGTGCTCACCATCAACGGTTGCCGCATTATCCCAATCGACGGCCCCGTGATCGAACAGGGGGCGATTCAAATCGAACGCACGATGCTGCGGGCCGTCCGGCCGTCGCCGGTCACCGAGCCCGGCGGCGAGCTGCTCGACGCGCGGGGCATGACCGCCATCCCCGGGATGGGGCAGATGCACGGGCACTTCAGCGGGTACATGCACACGATGGATACCGGGCCGATCAACGCGCAGCCGCACACGCTCAAAGCGATCCAGGCGACCACGTTCGCCCGCAACGCCCTGAATGCCGGGATCACGATGTGGCGCGAGGTCGGGGCGCACGCCCACATCGACCTGCAGCTCAAGAAGGCGATCAACCTGGGGCTCGTCCCCGGGCCGCGGATGCAGGCAGCTGGCCGCTGGCTCGGGCACACCGGGGGGCATGGCACCGGCCTGAACGAGCAGGTGGACGGTCCCGAGGCCCTGCGTCAGGCCGTGCGGGAACAAGTGGCAGCGGGGGCCGACGGTATCAAGCTGATCGCCAGCGGCGGCGTCATGAATGCGACGGAGGACCCGTTCGGGATGGAGTACAGCGAGGAGGAGATGCGGGCCGCGGTCGACGAGGCGCACCGGGCCGGCAAATGGGTCGCGGTCCATTCGCATCCGGCCATCGTGACGCGGGCTGCGATCCGGGCGGGGGCCCAAACCATCGAGCACGCGACGGAGATACCCGACGACGTGATCGAGCTTCTGCTCAAGCACCGGATCTTCATCGTGCCAACGTTCGCGGCCTACTGGAAGCTGTCCCGCGAAGGCCGCGAGATCGGCCTCGATCCGGGGCTCGTGGAGCTCGCCCACCGCGTGTGGGACCGGAAACTTGAGTATTTCATGCGCGCCGCCAAAGCCGGGGTGAAGTTTGCGACTGGCACCGACACCGGCGCCCCCCGCGTCTTTCACCATGAGCTGGCGCTGGAGCTCGAGCTCATGGTGCAAGTCGGGCTCACCCACGAACAGACGCTTCGGGCTGCGACCGCCAGCTGTGCCGAGCTGATGGGGTGGTCCGATACCCTGGGGACCCTCACGCCGGGGAAGGAGGCCGACGTCGTCCTGCTGGACGGGAATCCGCTCGAGGACATCAGCGCGACGCGGCGTGTCAGGCACGTATTCAAAGCCGGGAAGCATTACACCCCCGAACCCCCGGTGCCGCCGCTGCCGTGGTAGCCGGCGATCGGACTCGAGCCGATGACCTGCGCATTACGGGTGCGCCGCCCGATGACTCTCAGCAGTAGACAATCGTCGTAGCAGGCGCAGACGATCAATGTTCTCGCGTCTCCCCTGTTGCGCATATCAATTGCCGTCACATGAGTCGCGCAACTAGCGTCCTGTCGTGCTACTAGGGTGCAACTAAACTCGGACGCTCAGTGCACGAGGCGCACCGAGAACCGCACGAAAACTCAAGGTGGAACGTACCCCAAAGTTTTTGAATAATCAGCCTGCTTTTGCGGCGATTCGATCCTGGCCAGAGTCTGAAACGTCACCGGAGTAGAGAGCCCTGTACCGCGCTGGTCCAGCAAAAGCACACGATACTCTTTTAGCGCCCGCTTCAGCCAACCGGTTTTGCTGTCCGGACGCGGCGATGGAAAGCCCGGTCCGCCCTGAAAGAAGACCAGCCACGGAAGGTCGGTCATGTGCTCGACCGACACCACCTCGCGGGCAAAGACAACTATTTTCTCTCCGCCCGGTCTTTCGTGGTTCAGAGGCAAGAGAAACTGATGATTCGAAAGGACCAAGCCGGGCAACCGGTGCGTGCTTGTTCGCATGGAACGCCTCCGCGTGAACCCGATATTATTATGCTACCTCGTACTATTTTCACGGAGTGATCAGGCGTGTACACGAGTGATCAACGCGAGACCCTGCGCTCCGCCCTGATTGCGGCTTCCCGTCAAGACGCGCGCATCAGCGGCGCCGCGGTAACCGGATCTGCGGCGGGCGGCGCGGAGGACCAATGGTCGGATATCGACCTTGCCTTCGGGATTGGCGACGCTGGCACAATGCCGGCCGCGGTCGCGGATTGGACGGAGCGCATGTACCGAGAACACGGCGTGGTCCATCACTTTGACGTGAACATCGGCGCCTGGATCTACAGGGTGTTCCTGCTCCACATCGGCCTGCAGGTGGACCTCGCGTTCGCGCCGGCACACGAGTTCGGCGCGCGGGCGCACACGTTCCGGCTGCAGTTCGGTGTTGCGGTGGAACGAGTCCATGCCTCGCCGTCCACGCCATCGGAGCTCATTGGCCTCGCATGGCTCTACGCACTCCACGCGCGCGGGTCCGTCGGCCGCGGGAAACGGTGGCAGGCGGAGTACATGATCAGCCACATGCGCGACCAGGTCCTGGCGCTGGCCTGCCTGCGCCACGGGCTTTCGGCCGTGGAAGGCAGAGCATGGACCGCCTGCCGCCCAGCGTGACCGAGCCGCTGCAGCGCGCGCTCGTCGGCCGGCTGGATCAGGCCACCCTCGTATACGCATTTCGGGGCCGCCACCGACGCCCTGATTGAAGAAATCGGATATGCCGACGCGCATCTGGCTACGCGCCTGAAGGGCGCCCTGCTTCAAATGCCACAGGACGCCCTTGGGATGCAAACGTCGAGGTAGGCGAAGGTCTAGCCGCCTGCGATTGCCCCCACAACCAGGAACGGCTCCTCGCCTTTGGCGACCGCTTCAGGCAGGGGAGTATCGGGAGCCTCGAGCGAGAAATCCTGCGAACACGCAAAAAACCTCACAAAATCTCGCCTGTGTTGTGTCACGTGGTCGCGAATCGTTCCACGAAGCACGGGATACTGTGCTTCGAGCGCGTCGAGTATCGCACGCTGCGTGACTTGCCCATCGACCAGCACCCGGACTTCGCCGTCGACCTGCGCGAGCTTGCGCAAGTGGTACGGAAGCACGATTCGAATCATGACAACGTCTGAACCTCGACAGATAACACCGGCGGGAGGTCGCGGACGATGGCCGACCAGTGGTCGCCGGCGTCGGGCGACCCGTACACCTGGCCTCCGGAGGTCCCGAAGTACACGCCGCAGGGATCAAGCGAGTCAACGGCCATGGCCTCGCGCAATACGTTGACGTAACAGTTGCTCTGCGGCAAGCCGTTGGTCAGGGCCTCCCATTCGTTTCCGCCCGTCCGGCTGCGGTACACGCGCAGCCTCCCTTCAGGCGGGAAATGCTCCGAGTCGCTCTTGATCGGAATCACGTAGATGGTATCCGGCTCGTGGGCGTGCACGTCGATCGGAAACCCAAAGTCCGAGGGCAAATTCCCGCTGACTTCGTGCCACGACTCGCCCGCGTCGGTGCTCCGCATGACATCCCAGTGCTTCTGCATGAACAGGGTGCGCGGGCGGGACGGGTGCATGGCGATCCGGTGCACGCAGTGACCGACCTCGGCATCCTGATCGGGGATGGTTTGCGAACGAAGACCGCGGTTCATCGATCGCCATGTTTCGCCGCCATCATCGGTCCGGAAGACGCCGGCCGCCGAGATGGCGATGAATATGCGCCGGGAATCGCTTGGATCTTGCACGATCGTATGGAGGCACATCCCTCCTCCCCCGGGCGCCCACGCAGACCCGGTCGTATGCTGGCGCAGTCCGGCCAGTTCGTGCCACGTTTGTCCGCCGTCAATGGACCGAAAGAACGCGGCGTCTTCCACCCCTGCATAGACCACATCAGGGTCAATGAGGGAAGGCTCAAGATGCCACACTCGCTTGAACTCCCAGGGATGCGGCGTCCCGTCGTACCATTGGTGGGTGCCCATTTTGCCTTCATAGACGAATTTGTTGTCTACCGACGCCCAGGTCTTGCCGCCATCGTTGGATCGCTGGATCTGTTGCCCAAACCAGCCGGTTGACTGTGATGCAAACAGACGATCCGGGTCGACGGGGGAGCCTTTGATGTGGTAGATTTCCCATCCGGCAAACTCAGGGCCGCTGACATCCCAACGTTGACGCTTCGCATCCGACGTCAGGATGAAGCCACCCTTGTGAGTTCCAACGAGTAGGCGGACTCTGCTCATCTCCTGCTCCTCCCCGCTTGAGCATCGACGAACAATTGTCTGGGCGTTGTTCTCTTTCTCCCCGGATGCAGGACGATCCTCGGTCAGAATTCAACCGGCATCGCCTTATGGCCGCGAATGATGAACCCACCGGTGTACTCAACCGGCTCCTTCGCGACGCGGATCTCCGGAAGACGGCGCAGGATCGTGGCAAGCGCGACCTGCAACTCGAGCCGCGCGAGCGGCGAGCCGATGCAGTAATGAATCCCCAGGCCGAAAGTCAGGTGCGGATTGTCCTTCCGGGTAAGATCCAGCCCGTCCGGATCGTGGAATCGCCTGGGGTCGCGGTTACCCGACGCGTAGAGGAGACCCACCTCCATGCCACGCTGGAGGTGAACCCCGTTGAATTGGAAATCCTGCAGGGCCCAGCGTTCGAACATCGGCAGCGGAGTATCGTAGCGCAGCAGTTCTTCAGTCGCCGTTTTGAAGAACTCCAGGTTGTTCTGCTGCGCGGCCTCACAGGCCAGCGCCATCTGGTCAGGGTTGTGGTAAAGAGAAAGCAGGCCCAGCGTTGTTCCATTCACGGTGGCCTCGTGGCCGGCGTTGAGCAGGAGGATGCAGTTCGCGACGAGCTCTCGTGGCTCTTGTCATGGTTATCTGGCGCTCATTGCCCTGTCCAATGGGTTCATCGTGGCACGCCCAGCTTAAACGAAATGCGTCTCACCCGCAGCAGTTAGGCCTCCCTCTGGGTGGCCAGTTCATGCCGAATATGTTCAACGGCCATACCCGTCCTGTCGATACCTGCACTGCAATGCACGACTACCGGTTTGGCCACCTTCACGTAGGCAGCCCATACCTTTGCGAGATCCTCTTGAGACATCGCAGGATGTTGATGATCCCGAATAGGGATGTGTTCAACTTCGAAGCCGGCTTGGCGATAGTAGGACACGAGGTCGGTCGGCAGTTGGTCGTACAGCTGTAGTTGGTCGGGCCCCAGGAGGCAGATGATCGATCTGATGCCAAAGACCTTGACTTCTGCCAACCAGATGTCGACCGCGCTTCGAGGCACAGACTTTCCTCGCTCGCCCGTATAGCCGGGACGTCTATCTCGTACCAAAGTCCTTTCGATGACCCACGTGGGCATCTTCAGTCACCAAAGTGCCAGCCTCGGCAAACGACAACCAAGCGCGTACGATCGATAGAGGAGAGAACAGTTCACCCCTTTGCCTGCGACGTTCCTACGGCTGCGGCAAACTCTTGTATGGCGCTGAGGTGTGCTGCGGGCGAATTGAACCCCTGCCCCATCGTGTTGAGTGACAAATGTGTGGCGCCCAGATCTTGCCACTCGCGAATCAGGGCGTGCCAGGTATCGACATTACCATCCCCGTGGGGCACACGCGCTTCGATGGGAAACGCAGCGGGATCACGTCCGGCCTCTTTCAGGAATCGCAAGAGTAGCTGGACCGCCGGGCGCGCGTCTTCTAGGCTGCGAATATTGCTCATCCAGCCGTCGGCAATACGGGCGATGCGACGTAGTGCGTTCTCCGCGCTGCCTCCCATCCAAATTGGGATGGGCCGTTGGATAGGCAGCGGCTTGATTCCCGCATCGGGAATCGCATGCCAGCGCCCACGAAAATCGATGAGCGGCAGTGTCCACAACGCCCGCAGTACTTTGACCTGCTCCTCGATGCGCCGCCCACGATTGCGAAAGTTTTCGTTGAGGGCGATGTACTCGACCTCATTCCAACCCAGTCCGATCCCCAAGCGCATACGTCCGCCACTCAAGACGTCCAACGTAGCCGCTTGTTTCGCGACGAGCGCGGTTTGGCGCTGCGGGAGGATGATGATGTTAGTCGCCAATCGCAACTTCGTGGTGAACGCTGCGACATAGCTGAACAGAACAAAGGGTTCAAGGAAAGATGATTCGAAGGTGTAAGGTCCGCGCCACCCGCCGGGACGATTGGGATTTGCGCCTAGTACATGATCGTACGCGTCGAGATAGGAGAGACCGAGCCCTTCTACCGTCTGCGCGTAATCGCGCAGGGCGACTGGATCGGCGGGGAATTCAGTCTGTGGAAATACTACGCCAAAGTGCATGATTCAAGCACCTCGACCTCAGGATCGCTGAACGCTCACTAGATCGACAATGGCTTCGGGCCATAAGCCTTCCAACCTATTTCCTCCTGGATACCAGTTCGCCGTGCCTGTGTTGGTCCTTTTCCCTCTGGGGCTCCCGTCCGATCTGGGCCCATACGGATTGACGTTCCATGACCTGCGGCATGCGTTTGCGAGCTTGCTACTGGCCTTCGGCTTCATGATTCCTTACGTTAGTCAGCAACTGGGTCACAGCTCTGCCAAGATCACGCTTGACACCTACGGCCACATCTTGGAGGAAGGACACCGGCTGGATCGCGAGGCGACGCTACAGAGATTCGAGAACGCCTTCCACGGTGCTACTAGGGTGCTACTAAGGCAGGAAGTTCCGGGCGCAGAAACTGCAAAAACCCCTGATAAATCTGGAGCCGGCGATCGGACTCGAACCGATGACCTGCGCATTACGAGTGCGCCGGACAGCGAGTCGCAGGAGTAGGCACCTGTCTCTGCCGTCTCAAAAGCCTCACCATTCCTGGGATCTGCACAAACAGCAGTAGGCCACTGAGATTACTGATTACCCGTGAGAGAGATGTCAATTGAGAATGGTGCTACTAGGGTGCTACTAACGGTGAGCGCAAGACTCAACCGAAGGTCGTGGGTTCAAGTCCCCCCGGGCGCCCGCATTCCACAATCCTGCTAATACTTCGCAAATACCTGCGCACCTTAAACAATACTGCCTCGGCAGAGAGCCTTGATGGAGCACAAGCGGACCAATATTAGTCGGCGCAATTCTTCCTTCCCTCCCTCGAGGGCACATCGCCTCGCCGACACGCCGCCGGACCAGTTTCCTATTTCTTCTTTAGTCAAGGACTAACCCCAACGTTGGCAGGAAGCCGGAGAAGTCCGAACGAACGTTCCGAGTGTGATCACTCGACCCCCAAATGTCACACGGGGAGGTGGACGAGGATGAAGTACACATGGTGGGCGGCGGTGGCAATCGTGGCAATGCTCACGCTGATGCTGCCGCCGGTTCAGGCTCAACAACGCACCGTCACGATCAAGGCCTGGACGATCGGGCCGGACGCCCCGTCGGTCACGCGGTTCAGCAACCTGCAGGCGGCAGCGGAACGGCTCAACGCCGACCTCAAGCGTGAGGGCGTCGATTACCAGATCAAGGTGGAAGGCTCGTTTGACACCACGAACTGGGATCAGTTCCTGCGGCGCCTGCTCCTGACGTTTCAGAGCGGCGACGCTCCGGATATCGTCCAGGCATCGGCCGCCTTGAGCACCACCTGGTCGGCTGCGGGATTTATCGCGCCGCTGGATGGGTACATCCCACAGTACAAACAGTTCGGCGATATTGTGCCCGCGCTGTGGACCTCCGTGAAGTACAAGGGCCAGACCTGGGGCATCCCGCAAGACACAGAGGCCCGGCCGCTGTACTTCAACAAGGTCCTGCTCAAGAAGCTGGGATGGACCGATCAGCAGATCGCGGATCTCCCCAAGCGAATCACGAGTGGTGACTTCACCTGGGATGACGTGATGGCGGTGGCCAAGGAAGCGGGGCAAAAGAACGTCATCGAACCCGGCAAAGGTTACTATCACCGGCCGTTCAATGGTCCGGATTTCATGCTATGGTACCGTTCGTTCGGCGGACGCGACTACGATCCCCCGACCGGCAAGCTGGTCTTCAACAAGGCCGCCGCGCTGCGCTACTATCGCTGGCTGCGGGCCGGGGTTGACGCGGGGGGCATCGAGAAGGACCGAATCAACAGCGACTGGAACCGCTTCCACCAGCCCATCACCGACGGCGACGGGAAGATTTTGTTCTGGTCTGGTGGGACATGGAACTGGGCCGAGTGGGAGTTGCAGTGGGTCGCCTCGAAGGGTGGCGAGGCCTGGCTCTTCGACCATTTCGGCTACGCGCCCCATCCCTCGTACGTGAAAGGCGGCAAGCCGGTCACCCTGTCGAACCCGCAAGCCTACATGGTGTCGGCGGCGTCAAAGAACAAGGACCTGGCCATGCGCCTGCTGGCCTACACCACGACGCCCGACCTGGACGCCAAGCACGCAGTAGGCAGCGCCCATCTGCCGGTCCTGACGCGCACCGCAACGCTAGTCAATAACCGCTTCCTAAAGGAGGTCAGCTACCTCCTCAACTACACGACCTTCCAGCCGACGCACCCCGACCTCCCGAAGTGGCAGGACGCCTTCTTCCGGGGCGTCTCCGCGGTTGAGTCGGGCAGTGCGACACCTGAGCAGGCGGTCGATGTGGTCGCCGGAGAGATGCAGCGGACACTGGGTAATCAGGTGATCATCGAATAGCGGCACGATTGTCGTAGCGAGCCGCAACCGGGAAACGGGGTCCCGTGAGGAGGTACTCGGCGCCACTAGTTTTTCTGCTGCCGGCCACTTTGCTAATTGCGCTCTTCTTCGTGGCGCCGGCAGTGACGACACTGTACCTCTCTCTGACTGATATCTCCACGATCACGTTCCGCCATCCCCGCTGGATCGGACTGGGGAATTACTATTCCCTCCTTCGGGACCCATTCATCGGCAAGATCCTCCTCAACACGGCCCACTATGTGGGTTTCACCCTGCTCTTCAATGTCGGGATGGGCCTGCTGCTGGCCCTGCTGAGCTCCTCAGTGCGCGAGCGCTACGGGAATCAGATCCGGGCCGTATGGCTGCTACCCCGCATCCTGCCGCCGGTTGTCTTTGTCGTGATCTTGCAGGGGCTCTCCCGCGAGGCGCCGTACGGGCTGATCAGCAACCTGTTGGGTACATCCAGGAACTGGATTACCGCGCAGCCCTGGAATGTGATCATCCTGGCCAACGGCCTGGTCGGCGCCTCGTTTGGAATGCTGCTCTTCACCTCGGCCATCCGCGCGATCCCTCAGGACTTGTTCTACGCCGCAGCCGTTGACGGCGCGACTACGGGCCAAACCGTGCGCCGCGTCGTGCTGCCGCTGCTGCGCTGGCCCATCCTGTTCGTGACCGCCTATCAAACCCTCTCACTGCTGACATCTTTTGAGTACATCCTGCTACTGACGAACGGGGGGCCGGGGTTCTACACGACCACGGTGTGGTCGCTCCATGCCTACCAATTGGCGCTTTCCAACTACTTCGGCAATGTGCAATTCGGCCTGGGAGCCGCGATGGCCGCCGTGCTCGTCGTCATCGGCATCGTGGTGTCGTTATTCTACCTGCGCATCTTCAACTTCAGGGCGCAGGTCGGCGAGCCTAAGGTGGAGGTCAACTGATTCCGCTGCTCCCTCCCCGCTGGCGGCTTCTTCTCCTTGTGGTGGCCGCGCTTAGCCTGCCGGTCATTACCGGCATCGTCTGGCTCTTCCTGACCGGTTCATTCGACGAGGTCCACGGCCTGGTGCCGACGGGGGCCCTTGCCCTCAAGAGGTGGCGCTTCCTCTGGGAATCGATCGGCAATCGGCCGCCGATCCATGTTCCCCTGCTCAACTCAATGGCGTTCTCGGTCGTGGTGGCAGTTGTCGTCGTGACGGTCGCCTCCATGGCAGCCTATGCCATCTCGCGCCTCTCATTCCCCGGCCGGTCCATGTATCTGGGGCTGGTGCTCGTGCTCCATGCCTTTCCGGCTGTCAGCCTCATCATCGCCATTTTCTACATCCTGAGGCTGCTGGGGTTGTTTGACACCTTGACCGGCGTGATCCTCGTCAAAGCGTCGCTGGAGCTGCCGTTAGGTATCTGGCTGATGAAAGGGTTCTTCGACTCCCTCTCGTGGGAGATGGAGATGGCCGCGCTGGTTGACGGTATGTCCCGCTGGACCTTGTTCTGGAAGATCGCACTGCCGCTGGTGCGTCCAGGGGTCCTGGCATTGGGAACCTTTTCGCTGCTCTCGGCATGGGGAGAGTTCATCCTGCCGTTCACGCTCATCGTCTCGACGCAGAGGTGGACAATGGCCCTCTACCTGCAGAGTTTCATCGGCGAAGTGTTCACCGACTATCGGGTGGCTGCAGCGGTCGGTCTATTCTATGCGCTGCCAGTGATCGTGCTGTTCTTGCTGGGGCAGCGGTACCTGCTGAACGTCTATTCCGGGGGCGTCAAGGGATGAAGGGCATCAGCGTCCGCCTGGAAGGGCTGACGAAGCATTTCGGCAAGGTCGTAGCGCTCCGAACGCTGGATCTGGACATCCGCGCGGGCGAAATGGTTGCCTTCCTCGGTCCCTCCGGATGCGGGAAGACTACGACGCTGCTGATGATCGCCGGCATCTATCAGTCCACTGCGGGTCAGATCTACTTTAGCGAACGCCGCGTCGAGCATCTGCACCCGCGCGATCGCGACGTTGGGATGGTCTTCCAATCGTACGCACTCTACCCGCACCTCGTCCTCTTCGAAAACATCGCCTTCCCGTTGCGGCTCAAGCGGACACCGCGGGTCGAGATCGAGCAGAAGGTGCGGCAGACCGCTGACCTGCTGGGTATCGGTCATGTCCTCGACCGGCGCCCGGCGCAGGTCTCCGGCGGGCAGCAGCAGCGGGCGGCGCTGGCGCGCGCGCTGGTCAAGGAACCGCAGGTGCTGCTGCTGGACGAGCCGCTCTCGAACCTGGACGCGCAGATCCGGCTACAGGCCCGGGGCGAGATCCGGCGCCTGCAACAGCAGATCGGCGTGACCAGCATCCTGGTGACACACGACCAAGCC
>DATGVF010000114.1:0-2860 GCA_035300645.1 bacterium | reverse complement strand
GGTTCTGACCAATCACAGCTGGAGGTTTGCGACATGACATGTTGGCGATGGGTAGTGGGTGTGGTCCTTGTTCTTGTGGCAACCACGTTGGCGGGGGGCCCCTCAGTTAGAGCGCAAAGCACCCCCTTGACCAAGATCCATGTGGTCCACGTCCCGGTCCTCATCTTTGCTCCTCTCTACGTGGCTATTGAGCGCGGCTACTTCGCCCGGCAGGGGATCGAGGCCGAACTCATCAGCACGCCGGGGGGGATGTCCTCGTTTGCGGTGCTCGCGAGCGGCCGCGCTGAGGTCGTCATCGGGGGGCTGGGTGCATCATTGTTCAACGCTGCAGCGCGGGGACTGGACTTCAAGGTCGTGGGTCCTGTGCATATGGAGAAGCCTCCGGTGAGCACCCCGCTGGTGGTGAGCAAGAAGGCGTATGAGAGCGGTGAGATCCGCTCCGTCAAAGACCTCCGCGGCAAGAAGGTCTCAGTCAACGTCATCGGCTCGGCGACGGAGTTCTGGCTGCACAGCGCATTGCTGCGCGGGGGCCTCACGATCAACGACGTACAGGTGGTCGCCGTGAACTTCCCTGACGTCCCCGCCGCTCTCACCAATGGCGCCATCGCCGCGGGTCTGCTAGGGGAGCCCTTGGCAACGCTCGCAGAAGACCAGGGGCAGATTGTGCGTCTGAGCGAGGATTTCGTCAACGGCATGCAAGTGACTGCCGTGTACTTCAGTGGCGCTTTCCTCCGAGAGCATCCCAAGCAGGCGGTCGGCTTTCTTGTGGCGTGGCTCGATGCCTCGCGAGATCTGTTCGGGAACGGCTACCGTCGCGACGAAATCGCCGGCATCCTCGAAAAGTACACGGGTGTGCCCGCGGCCGTGGTGAAGAGGGCCCGCCCGCCATTTCATGAGCCTAACGGCGCCATGAATCTCAACGACTTCGCGCGGCTGCAGGACTTCTTCCGCAAACGCGGCGAGTTGACGTACGACAAGCCGTTGGATTCATCCACCTACATCGACCTGTCTGTCATGCGCCAGGCGCTTGCGATCGCCGGTCCATTTGCGACGCGATGATCACGGAGGTCTCCCCGCAGCTCGCCTCCATCGAGGTCCGCGGCCTGTCCAAAAGCTATCCCAGCCGGCGGGGCGTGTTGCGGGTGCTGCAGGACGTCACCTTTGCGGTGCGGCCGGGTGAGTTCTGCGCGTTGATCGGGCCGTCTGGCTGCGGGAAAACCACTCTACTCCACATCCTGGCCGGACTCACTACGCCGACCTCGGGGGCGGTCCAGATCCCCCCGCACGACCGAGGTCGGCTCGCGACCGCGTTGATCTTCCAGGGCGTCAGCACGCTACCGTGGATGACGGCGCTGGAGAATGTGGCGTATGGCCTGCGGTTGATGGGTGTCCCTGCGCCCGACCGCCGCGCGCGGGCCCGATACCATCTGGCCCGGGTCGGGTTATCCGCGTTTGCGGATGCGTTCCCGCACCAGCTCTCCGAGGGGATGCGCCAGCGCGTGAGCATCGCCCGCGCTCTGGCCACGGATCCGGCGATCTTGCTGATGGATGAGCCGTTTGCCAGCCTCGACGAACAGAATCGCCTTTTGCTGCAAGATGAATTGCTCCGCATTTGGCAAGAGGACCGCAAGACAGTCGTGTTCGTCACTCACAGCCTGGATGAGGCGATGCGCCTGGCCGATCGCGTGCTGGTGATGAGCGCAATTCCGAGCCGCATCAAAAGCGAAGTCGCCGTCCCGTTTGGCCGGCCGCGGGATTTTCGGATCATTCGCCAGGATCCGGCCTATGGCGCGCTGAGCGCCCGGCTGTGGGACGAGCTGCGCGAAGAAGTCGTTCATTCCATACAGCCATGAGACCGCGGGAGTGGGATCGCTGGCTCGCCGTGCTGTCGCCCGTGGGTTTGCTCCTGGTGTGGGAGCTGCTCAGCCGCACCGGGGTCCTAGACGGGCGGTTTGTGCCTCCTCCAAGCCTCATCGGTCAGACGCTTGCCTCCCTCACGCGCACGGGGGAGCTTCCGTACCACGTGGGAGTAAGCGTGGAACGGATCCTGGCGGGTTTTGTGCTGGGTGCCGTGCCTGCGGTAGCTTTGGGGTTGGCCATGGGACTCAACCGATCGGTCCGCGCGGCCGTGATGCCCCTTGTCACCGCGCTGTACCCGATTCCCAAGATCGCGGTCTATCCGTTGATCATCTTCTATTTGGGTATTGGTGAAGCGTCGAAGGTGGGCATCGTGGCGCTTAGCATCTTCTTTCTCGTCTTGCTGAACACGATGGCCGGGGTGCTCGGGCTCGACCGGGCCTACGTGAATATCGCCCGTGCTTATGGGGCGAGGCCGATCGATGTGTTTACCACGATCGCCTGGCCGGGGGCCCTGCCGTCCATTTTCACTGGGCTGAAGCTCGGGATGGGATTCGCGCTGATCGTCATCGTGGGGGCAGAACTCTTGGGTTCGGACGCCGGGATTGGCTTTCTCATCTGGCGCGCGTATCAAATTTTTGCCATCGATGTGATGTTTGCCGGGCTCCTGATCACCGCCCTGCTGGGTTGGCTAGCGACCGCGGGACTGGACTGGCTCGAACGCTGGGCGCTTCCCTGGCGGGCGTGAGGAGGGCTACGCCCACACGGAGGGCAGGCGAGCGCTCGACGTCTGAGGTGCCGCTGGCGATCCAGTGGTGGCAGGTGTGGTGGCGGGCCGTTCGCCCGTTCTCTTTCACGGCGTCGATGACACCGGTCCTCGTGGGAACGGCGGTGGCCTTCGCCTCCGGCCCCGTCTCCGTCTGGCTTTTTGCGGCGACGCTGGTCGCCTCCATCGCCATCCATGCCGGCGCGAACCTCATCAATGACTACTACGACCACGTGC
>DATGVF010000113.1:0-3653 GCA_035300645.1 bacterium | reverse complement strand
CATAGAGCGCATGACGCCGCGACATTACATCAGCGCACCCTATTTCGAGCGCCACCTGACCGCGATAGCCACATTGCTTATAGAGAAGGGAATCGCAACACGGGAGGAACTCGAGTCGCTGGTCGATGGAGAGTTCCCATTATCGGGTCCGTTGGGACCCGGCCGACTTCCTTTTGCTCCACAATCCTTTGCAATCGGCGAGACAGTGCGCGTCAAGAACGAGTGTGTGTCCGGTCACGTTCGGGTACCCGCTTACATTCGCGGAAAGACGGGCACGGTCGTGCACGTCTCGACACCAACCCCGTTTCCCGACGCAGCCGGACACAACATGCCGGCCGAGATAGAGCCAACTTACGATGTCCGCTTCCGCGCACGCGATCTTTGGCCTGATACTTCTGACGAGGCGTTGAATCATGTAGCCGTATTTCAAAGCTATTTGGAGAAAGTCGAAAGTGCGTAAGAACTCATCGAACAGTCGATCATGACCTTGCAGTTGATCCATGCGCGATCGAGCTCGACAGCAGTGTCTCATCCAAGCGCCCGCACCTAACAGGAGACAAGCTCGGGGTCACGGCAAAGAAATTCTGTCCTTGCGTCGCGTCGCCGCGGATCCTGGCTTAACGCGGATCGATCCCATCGCCAAGGCGTCGTACCGACGTTCCCGATCGACGCACTAGAGTAGGTACGTCAAGGCGCTTCCTGCGTTCGGAACACGCGAGCGGTCACAGGATTTCTGCCCTCCCGATACTCGTTGACTCAACACGCTGCAAGTCGTTGATTCCCTGGCAAGAGCGTACGGCAGCATCGGAACGCGGGTTTGAATGCCGTGATCGGCGGCCACAGATCCCCGGCAGCACGGCTGGTGCCCGAGCGTGAAGGACCGCGGCTCAGGCTTGGGCAAGACCCAAAGGTCGTCCGCTCCCGTTCTGCTCCCATACCAGCCTGGAACATCCTCAAATGAGACATACGTGGGACTACTACTAAAGAAGCGACAATTGCTCATCGTTTCGGACATTCTTCGCGAGAACAGAGGATTGCCGGCACCGCCTCAAGGCAACTCATAACCCAAAGGTCGCTGGTTCAAATCCAGCCCCCGCAACCATAAACGAGTAGGGATTAGCGGACGTTGCAGCCGCTAGCCCCTTTCGTTTACCCAGACTTCACCCAGGAATTCGCGGGCGCTTGGCTATCCGGGCTGAAGGCGAGCGCCGCAGTCACATCCGTTTGCGGTTCGCGTCGGCAACGGGCCAAGAAATCCTGGATAATGCCGCCACGGTGTTCTCGGGCGGGACCCTCGGGGTCAGAAGTCGGGGCAAGCGAGCGCGAGCCGACAGCCCGCTCGACTGCGATGTTCGGGTGCTCTCCCCCAAGCCGCGAGGGTGTCGTTGTCCCCATGTCAGTCAGCATTTGGGTCTCCTGAACGCAGTTAGGCGCTGCGGCGCGTATGGGAGGAGAACGTCTAGGACGATAGTAATCTCCGCCAAGACGCGCGGTAACTCGGTACATACAGCTACGGTGAACTCAGCACGGAAGCGTGTAACAGAGAACCCCCACCAGAGTGACTCGCGGGAGTATCTCCTTCAAGATCTCCAGTTGCTTCGCCCCCTGCTCCGGGGCCAGAGAGAACACACCGGTGATATTTCCACCCGGACGAGCGAGACTTGCGACATGTCCCTTCTCACAATTGGGATCGTGCGGGTCGCCCGTTTCGCCGCCTTGAGACTCGCCTCAGGCCCTCCGGTGACGATCACGTCGACGTTCTGTCGGACGAGATCGGCGGCGATCGCGGAAATATCCCTGGAGTCCTTCGGCATCTGAAAATCGATGACCAGATTCTTCCCCGTCGACCCACCCAAGCTTGCGAAGCCGTTAGAGCGCGGATTGACCCCGGCGGCCACGACGCCGATCCGGTACACCCTGCCAGCTTGCTGCGCCTCAGCGGCGAGCGGTGCGGCGATCAGGCCAGCCAGGGACCCGAGGAAGACGCGTCGATCCATCCCGAGGAACTTACACTGGATCGACTAGCGTGTGGACTGTGTTTTGCCCTTACGCTGCCCCTCGGGCTAAGCTGGGTACGGCAGCTTTCACGCACGTAGTACCAAGGTCCAATAGGTCCCGCTGTCGGTGAATGCTACGCTCAACCTGCCTTCCTCTGGGCTCACTGGGTGACGCACCCGGGCGTCCCGCCCCCTGGCATCTGGCCTGCTCCTCCCGCAGTGCGACACAGAGAGCCCAGCCCATGCCAGACGAGCGATCCAGAACGGTAAGCTCCCCTCCCATGCCCCTGATCGCACCTGGGGTGGGCCAGGCGTCGGTGCCACTTGCTCGGTGTGCGAGAAGCCCGTGGCCAAGGACCAGCTGGAGTTCGAGGTTCAGTTCGCCAGAGACGGCGACAATCCCGGCCTCGACAAGTTCCACGTCCACATTCGGTGCTTCGCGGCCTCGGAGTTCGAGCGGAACAAGCCGCGTCCGTGACGACGGCCGGAACCTCTACCCGCTAGTCACCGCGAGGGGCGATCAGGTCGAAGGCGCGGGCTAGCCGCGCACCGGCCAGGGGGCAGGTGGCAAGATGAGCCCAAGATGGAAGCCAAAGGAACAGCGTACGCGGTACGACCTCGCCCACGATCACCTCAAGCACCACTTCGAGAACGGAACACTTCCGCTAGCGCCGCCGCGTGATGAGCAGCCCGAAGACATTGTTGCCATTCGCGAAGGTAGTGGCTCGGGGAAGGAATGCGCGGTGTGTCCGTGGTCGATCAACGACCCTCTGCCGCTCCCAGGGCAACGGGCCTCGGTGGAGTACGAGTACGCGTCGGGACGAGTCCTGAGCTTCCACGGGGACTGTCATGCCGCGTGGGTCGATCAGTCGCGGCATCAACGGGAGGGACGACGCTAGCCGAGAGCGGCGGCCTGGCTGGTCAGTCAGCCTCAAGAGGGCGGCTCATCCCCTTCGGGCGGAATACCGGGCGACCCGTAGCACCCGGCGCGACCGGCTCACGTGGACGATTCGGCGGGCGCGCAAGCATGGCCGAGATCGGGGTGGCGTCCAGGTCCCGCTGATATGCGGCAATCCGGTCCGGCAATTCCGCCCGCTCCTGGGCCCACGCGGCCCGTTCGTTATGGGGTCGGACCATGTGCGGCAGGATACCCCCAGGACGGGCCCGTCGAATCCCGTCACATGGGAATGATCCCCATTTAAATATCATCCGACCACACGGTGGCCGACGATCTGCGCGCCCGAAGACGTGGGTGGATGCCGGGTGCCCGAAGAGAGGGCTAGGGGATGGACGGTGCAGCACCTCGCGCTCCCCACCGCCGCCCATCGTTCACCTCGGGTGTAGAGTGGGCGACGACGGAGCACGTCCACAGACTACGGAGGTGCGTGATGGTCCCGACAATCCGGCACGACCCATTCATTCTCGCTGAGGTGCTGACGCCCGGGCAGTACGAGCGGGCTCACCTCCCCGGAGCGGTGAACCTCCCGCCGGATCGCGTGACCGCGCTCGCTGCCACGCTCCTGCCCGACAAGCACCAGGAGATCGTCGTGTACTGTGGCGGTCCCACGTGACACGCCGCCGAGCAGGCCGCCCAGGTGCTGGCGGCGCACGGCTACACCAACGTCAAGGACTACACGGGCGGGAAGCAGGAGTGGA
>DATGVF010000112.1:0-6430 GCA_035300645.1 bacterium | reverse complement strand
GCTCGTCATGGCGCTGATCATTGTGGAATCGGGGTTCCAGACCGATGTGCGGTCTCCGGCAGGGGCCTACGGGCTTGGCCAATTGATGCCCGAGACCTCGCAGGGGATGGGCATCAACCCTGCCGATCCAGTAGGGAATGTGTACGCTACGGTGCGGGTCCTGCGCGCTGCTCTCGACCGGTTCGGGGGAGATCCGCAATTAGCCCTGGCCGCCTACAACGCGGGGCACCATGCAGTCAGCAAATACAATGGGATTCCACCGTTCTCCGAGACCCAGTGGTATGTCTACAACGTGATGACGCTGTATCACCGCCTCAGCGGCAGTTAGCCCCATACAGATACACGTCCTAGTCCTTTCCGCTCACTTTTTGGGCATATGGGGAAGTTTTGGCACGTAAGTTGCTGCAAATCTCCATAGAACCAGCGGGGACCTTTGCCACAAAAAGCTGGGCTTTTACCAGAAAAGAGGGAGGGAGCCCTGGTCTAGCAGGAGTCCTGAGGACTGCGTCGTATCTTGCAAATTGCTCAGCGGTTTGTTAGAATTCGGAACCAGTCCTCACGATAAAGGCTAACCCAGGGTGACCTGGGGGCGCAAAGCTACGGGGCCTGCCGGTGGAGATCACCGGAAGGTCGGCCGGGTTGCCGAATGAGGCGTTTCGTTTCCTCCCTCCTCCGGTAGCCCTCCTAAAACCCGGTCGACTGGTTGAATACGGCTAGGTACCCGAGCGTTGGTGTCCCCCTGCCCAGGGCATCATAAGGAGGCGTGCGTATGGGACGCAGAGCTCTGGTCGAGGAAGTCCGAGAGGCCGCTCCCGCAGACGACATCGGCGCGTTGTTTCGCGCCTACCGTGCCCTACGCACGACTGACCTCCATGCCCGTCTGACCACCCTGTTCATGCCGCTGGTACACCAGGTGGCCCGCCGCTATGGGCGCTCGGGGATCCCCACCGACGATCTCCATCAAATTGGCTACATCGGCCTGATGAATGCCGTCAGCAATTTCGACCCCGGCCGCAGCGTGAAGTTTGAGACGTATGCGCGCCACCTGATCGCCGGGGAAATCCGCCATTACATGCGCGATCAGGGGACGACCGTGCGGCGTCCGCGGTGGTTGTACGAGATGGACCATCGCATTGCGCGCGCAACGACCGACTTGACCCAGCGCATTGGCCGGCCCCCCACCTCAGCCGAAGTTGCGCGTGAGATCCAGGTGGCCGAAGGAGAGGTCTCCGAGGTTTTGCAGGCGCGCGAATCGCTCCGGTTGGTGTCGTTAGACGAGGAGCGCGAAGGCGACGACGGCGCGCCGATTGCCCAGCGGGACCGTATTTCGACGAAGCACGCGGCGGGAGCACTGCCGGTCGAGGATCGTGTGTTGATCAACGATGCCGTCGAGCGACTCTCTGGCTTGCAACGCAAGGTGATCTACTACCTGTTCTACCTGGATTTAACCCAGACGGAAGCAGCTCGGAAGCTAGGGATCTCGCAAAAGCACGTATCGCGCGTGATGCACGCCGCGTTGCGTCGGCTGCGAGAAACAATGCACCCGGAGGCCGTCTAATGGCGCGTGTTGACGTGAGGGGAGGACTCGACGTGAAGACCGAGGAGAGCGTGGTGGCACCTGATCTCCCGATCTACCCCATCCGCACCGTGGCCCGGCTGACCAGCGTGGATGCGCGGCGGATTCGGGCGTGGGAGAGTCAGTATGGTCTACTCCACCCGGCACGGACGCGGGGGGGGCATCGGCTGTTCAGCCAGCGCGATTTGGACTTGATCCGGCGGATCAAGCGGCTGATCGATGAAGAAGGGTTGCGGCTGCAGGGGATTCGCCTGCTGTTGGAGGCTGAGTCTGCCCGCAGCGACGGCAAGGCAGGGTAAGCGATGGCGTGGAGACGGCGCGCCCCCAGACACCGGGGGCTGAAGATCGTCGCTCCAGGTTGATCGCGGATCGAGTGAGTGAGGTGCCAAGATGGCCACAAGCGTGAAGGACTTACTGCGATCATTGGTGGGCGGGATCGAGGGGTTGGTGGGCGCGATCGTGGTCGGCATGGATGGCGCCGCGATCGAAGCCCTGAAGGTGGATCCCAACTTCTCGGTCGAGGAGATCGCCCAAGAAGGCGCGATCAGCAGTAAGGTGCTCGACTACATGTGCCAGAAAGTGGATGGAGGCCCGATCGACCACGTCATGCTGGTCGCGGAGCGCTACATCATTCTCCTGGCCATGGCCGGGCAAGACTATTACGTGGGCATCGTCATCAACCCCCGTGGGAACGTCGGCAAGGCCCGGTTGCAGCTCCGCCGCTTTATGCCTGAAATTGCCTCGGTGCTCAACGCCGGGGTCATGTAACCCTGGCCGGGATCGGAGAGTGGTAAGTGAGTGAACCAGTCACCGGCCACGCCATGCGGCCGGAGCGGGGGGAGTCAGTCGTCGCGCCGGCATCACAACACGCCAACGGGCCAGCGGACACGGAGGGGAGCGAGGGCGCGGTGGTGGAGGTCGTGGGCGCGGGGCTGCGGGGCATCCTCGACGCGCTTCTGAAAGTGGACGGGGTCACCGCCGCGCTGGTGGTTGGACGCGATGGCTTCGTGATCGAGTCGGCATCGGCCGATACGCTCGATGCCGATGCGGTCGGCGCGATTGCGGCCAGCAGCCTGGTGGCCTCCGAATCGATGGGGGATGCGCTGAAGCTCGGAACCCTCGGGTCCATCCTGATCGAGTTCGAGCAGGGTCCTGTGGCGGTCACGCTCGTCGGTCCGGATGCCGTGCTCGCTGTCGTCGGCAATCAGGGGACAAATCTAGGACGTGTGCGGATCGAAATGAAGAAAATCCGGCAGGCCGTGGCCAACCAACTGTAATGGCTGAACGGCGCGGCCGGATGCACGGGTGAGGGAACGATGGCCATCGATCTTGCAGAGTTCAAAGCGCGTCTGAAGATTCCGGCGCACGATAGTACGCTCGAGCGGGCCGTGACGTTTCACCACGCCCGGGAGCTGGAAGCTGCCGGAAAATTCGACGACGCAGTCAACGCCTATAAGAAGGTCCTGGAACTTGCCCCCGAAGACGCCGTAGGCTATGTGCGTCTGGCCTCGCTGTACGTGCAGCGCGGCGTGCCCCGCGCAGCGGTCATGGTCTACGAGGCCATGGCGGAGATGCACGTCGCCAAGGAACGGTGGGAGCGAGCCGGCCACGCGTATGAAAAAGCCTCAGAGTTGGCTCCCGATGACGCGGAAATCCACACCGCGCTCCGGGACGTGTACATTAAACTAGGCAAACTCCGGGAAGCATCCAAAGTTCAGGAGCGCATCGATCGCACAGTAGGCGCCCCGCGCCCTCGCGGCGCTGTGGATGTGGCGGGGCCGAAGGCGCCGCGCATGCCGGTGCCTCCGCCTGTCGCTCCCAATGGGGAGCCACCCGCGCCGGTGTCCCCGCCGCCTTTCAGGCAGCAACCTGCATCTGCTGCGCCCCCGCCGCCGAAGGTCGAGCCACCTTCGGCTGAGGAACCGCCCGCGGCCGAGCCGCAGCGGGCCGAGCCGCCGAAAACCGAGAAGCCACAGCCGCCGAGCAAAGATCGCGCCGGCCTGCGGGCGGTAGTGCGCCCTTCGACTGCGCCCCCTCAGGGACCTAAGGAGGCGGCCCCCAGCGGGGCCCGGGCCAGGCCCCGTGCCGAGTCGCTGGGTCAGATCCTGTTGGATCAGAAGATGGTGACCCGCGAGCAACTCGACAAGGCGATCCAGACACAGCACCGCTCCGGCGGGCATCTGGGCCGCATCCTCGTCGAGCAGGGGGCGTTGACAGAACAGAATCTGGCTAAGGTGCTATCTATTCAGTGGGGCTTGCCCTACGTGCAGCTGAGCACTATCGAGATCGATCCCGATGTAGTCAAAGCGATCCCGCAGCACATCGCGCACCGGCACAAAGTGCTCGCCATCGAGAAGACCAAGAGGAAGCTAAAGCTGGCGATCGCCGACCCGTTGAACGTCGTGGCTCTTGACGACGTCCGGCTAGTGACGGGTTTGGAACTTGAGCAGGTCGTGGCGGCCGAGGAAGACATCATGGCTGCCATCAACCGCTACTACACCGGTGGCATCGATCTCGATGAGGCGATGCGCCAAGCGGTCACGGCGGACATCGAAATTGCCGAGGACAAGGGGGAAGATCTCTCGGTTCAGGAACTGCGCACGCTGACCGAAGAGGCTCCCGTCGTCCGCCTTGTGAACCTCGTCATCAGCCAGGCGATCGGCGACGGCGCGAGCGACATCCACATGGAGCCGCACCGCCGGAGCGTGCAGGTCCGGTACCGCGTTGACGGCCTGCTGCACGACGTGATGACACCCCCGAAGCAACTGCAGGCCGCCATCGTGTCGCGCCTCAAGATCATGGCCAACCTGGACATCGCCGAACGCCGGATTCCCCAGGATGGTCGTATCCACGTCGTGATCGAGAACAAAGAGTATGACCTGCGCGTATCCACGCTCCCCACAGTGTTCGGGGAGAAGGTTGTGATGCGCATCTTGGACCAGTCCAGCACCCGGCTGGGGTTGAACAAGCTGGGCTTTAACACTGCCACGCTAGAAGTGTGGGAAGGAATGGCCGCTAAGCCTTACGGGATGATCCTGGTGAGCGGGCCAACCGGAAGCGGGAAGACCACGACCCTGTACTCCACGCTGTACAAGATCAATACAACCGACAAGAACATCCTCACGGTCGAAGACCCGGTCGAGTACCAGCTGCCGCGCGTGAACCAGGTGCAGGTGAACCCGAAGGCGGGACTGACCTTCGCGAACGGGCTGCGCTCATTTCTGCGGCAGGACCCCGATATCATCATGGTCGGAGAGATCCGCGACAAAGAGACCGCAGAGATCGCGATTCAGGCCTCACTCACCGGCCACTTGGTTCTCTCGACGATTCACACCAACGACGCCCCCAGCGCGACGACCCGGTTGGTGGACATGGGCGTGGAGCCGTTCCTGATCAGTTCATCGATACTGGGAGTCCTGGCGCAGCGGTTAGCCCGGACGATCTGCACTAACTGCCGGGAAGCGTACGCTCCGCCGGTTGAAGCTTTGCACCGTCTGGGCTTGAAGCCGGAGCAGGGCGAAGAAATTCTCTTCTATCGAGGCAAGGGCTGCGACCGGTGCAAGGGGTCCGGCTATAAGGGCCGCTATGGGATCTTTGAACTGATGCCCATGAGCGAGGCAATCCGCGAGTTGGTCCTCAAAGGCGCCTCCGCCGACCAGATCCGCCAGCAGGCCGTCGCCGAGGGGATGAAGACGTTGGCCGATGATGGTATCCTCAAGGTACTGGAAGGCGCCACCACAATCGACGAGCTCCTCCGCGTCGTCTACGTCGATCAATAAACCTGATTGACGCCCCCAGGGATTCCCGTCTACCGTACGGGAGACGGGCGCACGCCCGATTTTTACCCGCGCGTGGTGCGGTGGAAATGGAGTGACTCCGTGGCCGATCAGGGATCCGATCGCACTCCGGCCTCAGACAGCGCTGGACGCCGGCGGCGCCAGCTGGGGGATCTCCTACTCGCGGAGTCCCTGATTACCCCTGACCAACTGGCGCGGGCGCTAGAGATTCATCGCGCGACGGGGGAGCGGTTGGGCCGCGTTCTCCTCGATATGGGAGTTGTGGATCAGGAACATGTCGGACGGCTGCTCAGTAAGCAGATCGGGATTGAGTTCGTGCGCCTGACCAGCGTTCCCCTCCGCGAAGAGGTCTTGCAGCTCTTGCCCTCAGTATTAGCCAGCCGCCTCCAGGCTATTCCCATCACCAAAGACAACGGCGTGCTGACCGTGGCCATGGTGGATCCATTGGACGTCGTCGCCGTCGACGACATCCGCCGCCACACGGGCCTCGACGTGAAGATCGCCGTCACGACGGTGCGGGATTTCCAATACGCGCTCAACCAATACCCGGCCCTCGACGCGACCGAGGAGCTCGTACGCGATCTGCCGCGTCCCGCCGTCGTGGACGAGGAGATAACACTCGAGCGGCTCCGGCGGATGGCCGATGAGCAGCCGGTGGTGAAGCTTGTCACGCGGTTGATGGAAGAGGCAGTCCGGCGACGCGCCAGCGACATCCATATCGAGCCGCAGGAGCGGCACCTCCGCGTCCGCTACCGGGTCGACGGCGTTCTGCTGACTCGAGGCACACTGCCGGAGTATGTCCAGGCCCAGGTCGTCTCACGCATCAAGATCATGGCCAGCATGGACATCGCCGAACGGCGCCTGCCGCAGGACGGTAGCTTCCAGACCAGGGTGGATGGGCGGCCCATCGACGTGCGGGTGTCGACAATCCCCTCATTTTACGGGGAGAAGGCGGTGCTGCGGCTACTGGACAAGTCGGCCCCGATCTACGACTTGGACAAGTTGGGGCTATCGCCGGGCAACATCGCGCGCCTGCGCCACGTGATCCGCCGCCCCC
>DATGVF010000111.1:0-2068 GCA_035300645.1 bacterium | reverse complement strand
GACAGAGACACACATAACGCCATCAACGTTCTCCATCGCTGCTTGCGACCTGACCACTGGGGAGTGCGGGGTGGCGGTCGCCAGCAAATTCCTCGCCGTGGGCGCGATCGTGCCGTGGGCACAGGCGGGGGGAGGCGCCATTGCCACACAGGCATGGGCAAACCTCAGTTACGGCACTGAGGGGCTGGCGCTACTGAAATCAGGCCAGACCCCCGAGCAAGTCATCCTCAAGCTCGGAGAATCCGACGACCAACGCGAACACCGCCAGTGGGGCATCGTGGACCACCAGGGCCACGCGGCGGCCTGGACGGGCAAGGACTGTTTCCAGTGGGCCGGGCACCGGACGGGGGCTGGGTATACCTGTCAGGGCAACCTCCTTGCTGGAGATGCCGTCGTCTCTTCGATGGCGGAGACGTTTGAGCGCACCAGTGGGCCACTCCCCGAACGAATGGTGCAGGTCCTGGAGGCCGGGCAGGCACGGGGCGGGGATAGCAGAGGCCAGCAGTCAGCCGCGCTGTACGTGGTCAAGGAGAAGGGCAGTTACGGCGGCTACCTCGATCGGTACATCGACTTGCGCGTGGACGATCACACTATGCCGATTGCCGAGTTGCGCCGGTTGCTCGAACTACACCGTTTGTACTTCGGCGCCACCGACTCCTCAGCCCTCACTCGTGCTGCCGGCAACGTGGCCCGGGAAATTCAACAAGTCCTCCACGCCCTTGGCTATTACAAGGGCTCGATCACGGGCGTCTATGATGAGGCCACCAAAGACGCCTTTCGCCGGTTCTGCGCCATCGAGAATTTTGAGGAGCGCTGGCGCGACGACGACTTGGTCGACCGCGAGATTATCGCGTTCATGCGGAAGCGAACCACCGCACGGTGAAACCCCTCGACCGCATCCGAGCCGCCGTTACCGGCGGCGAGGTGGACCGCGTGCCCATCGCGCTGTGGCGTCACTTTCCGGAAGACGACCAGAAGGCGGCCTCCCTCGCTGCCGCGCATGTCGCGTTTCATAAAAAGTACCAGTGGGACTTCGTGAAGATCACTCCTGCGAGCGGCTACTACGGGGACGACTGGGGGCTCCGGGCCAGCTACAAACCCAACCGGGACGGCGTGCGGCACTACTCTGACCGCCCGGTCAAGAAACCAGACGACTGGACTCGTTTGCGTCCTCTGGACATCACCGCGGGCGTCTACGGCCGAGAGCTGCACGCGATCTCGCTCGTCCGCCAAGCTCTGCCCGGCGATCTCCTCCTCTTCACGATTTTCAGCCCGCTGACGATTGCGCGGACGCTGTCCGGCGACCAGGCCCTGGTGCGGTACCTGCGCGAATCGCCCGACCTTCTGCACCAGGGGCTGGACCTCATCACGGACGTCACCAGCAGATTCGCCGCCGAATCACTGGCCTCTGGGTCTGATGGGATCTTCTTTGCCACGCAGTGCGCCTCGACGGACTATCTGACGGTCGACGAGTACGCAGAGTTCGGCCGGCCCTACGACCTGCGGGTGCTGGACGCCGCATCGCGTGCTGAGGTGCGCGTCTTGCACATCCACGGGACGGCCATCATGTTTGAGCACCTGACGGACTACCCGGTGGAGGTCATTAACTGGCATGACCGCCGCACTCCGCCCACTCTCGCGGACGCCCGGCACCGATTTTCCGGCTGTCTGGCCGGTGGGATCAACGAACTGACCACACTGAGCTCGGGCACGCCTGAGGAGATCACGAGTGAGATCCACAACGCCATCGCACAGACCAGCGGGCGCCGCCTCATCGTGGCGGCTGGTTGTACGATTCCCGTCGACGTTACCGAGCCTCGCCTGCAGGCCGCACGCCATGCGGTCGAACACCTACCCGGGTAACGTGAAGCGGCACCTCCTAGGGCCAAGCCAGAGGCAGGAGAGCGGGACGGCAAAGCCAATTCTTTCCCGCATCTTCCACGGCGAGGACAAGCGTATTCCCCCCTGAAGGAGGGATGCAATGAAGCGATCAGGTGTCATGTATGTCGCTTTGTTGGTACTCGTTGCCGCAGCTATTTCCACCGCCGCGCCCCCGCGGGGCGGGACG
>DATGVF010000110.1:0-26775 GCA_035300645.1 bacterium | reverse complement strand
CGCGGTTCCGTCGACCATGCCGAAGCCAAACTTTGAGTCCACGCCCCCCGTGCGGATTGCCGCGTGCGTATGCGGTTCGATCCCCGGGGTCAAACGTAACAGGATGTGCGCGGTCGCCTCCCGCTGTGCGGTGAGCGATTCCAGTAGATCCAGCTCGTAGTCGTTATCTACCACAAAGCGGCCGACGCCGACGCGCAGCGCAAGCTCAATTTCATCGGGGGTCTTGTTGTTTCCGTGGAAGTAGAGATCGGATGCCGGGATCCCCGCCCGCACAGCCGTGTGAATCTCCCCACCGGAGGCGACATCGACGCCTAATCCTTCTTGGTTGGCGATCTGACAGGTTGCGACGATACAGCAGGCTTTGGAGGCAAACAGCGCGCGCGCATTGCCGCCATACTCGGAGACCAATGCCTCGCGATAGGCAGAACAGTTCCCGCGCAGGCGCGTTTCATCGAGCAGATGCAGCGGCGTGCCAAACTGCCGAGCGAGGTCCAAGGCGTCCACCCCGCTGATTTCGAGATGTCCAGCGGCGTTCACGTGAAACCCAAAGGCGGCAGCGGTGGGATTGGGCATCTTCGCCAAAAACCGTGAGGCGAGTCTAGCATGCGTTTCTGGCTCGTGTCAAAGGCCGGCTTTTTCCTCCGCGTTTGCTCCCGTGCATCACGCGCAGTACACTGAGCATAGGCGGACGTGACGAACGCACGACGTCTGCCTCGAGGTACTGTGATGCGGACTGTCGTCATCCTCGGTGCCGCTCGGACCCCTATCGGCCGCTTCCTCGGTGGGCTCGCCGGAATTCCTGCGCCTCGCCTGGGGAGCATCGCCATCGCGGAGGCGCTCCGTCGGTCCGGGGTCAGCGGCGAGGGCGTGGACGAAGTCATCATGGGCAACATCCTTACCGCCGGACTCGGTCAGGCCCCCGCCCGCCAAGCCGCTCTGTACGCCGGATTGCCCCCTTCTGTTCCCGCGACGACTGTGAACAAGATGTGCGGGTCAGGGTTGAAAGCCGCGATGCTGGCCTCTCAGGCGATCGCGGTCGGCGATGCCGACGTGGTCGTGGCAGGCGGAATGGAAAACATGAGTGCGTCCCCCTATCTCCTGCCGCGTGCGCGCACGGGCTACCGGCTCGGCGACGATAAGATCATCGATACGATCCTCAAAGACGGTTTGCTCGATGCGTACTCGAACATGCACATGGGCAATTGTGCCGAGCTTTTGGCGCGCGAGTATCGCATCTCGCGCCAGGACCAGGACGATTTCGCCCGGCTCAGTTACTCGCGCGCGTTGGCGGCGATGAACGAGGGGGGCTTCGCTCCCGAAATTGTGGAGGTGGACGTCTCTGGGGGGTCCGGGGCCATGCAGGTGGTGGCCGAAGATGAGGAGCCGCGCCGGGTGAATTTCGACAAGATCTCTACGTTGCGGCCGGCGTTCGAGGAAGGCGGCACGGTGACGGCTGCGAACGCGAGCAGCCTCAGCGACGGGGCCGCGGCGGTGGTCCTGGCCGCCGAAGATGTGGCCCGAGCCCACGGGTACACCCCACTCGCGCGAGTGGTTGGGCAAGCCGGGGCGGCGATGGCTCCGGAGTGGTTCACGATCGCCCCGGCGCAAGCTACCAAACGCCTGTTGGAGAAAGTCGGATGGCGGACGGACGACGTGGACCTGTTTGAGATCAACGAGGCGTTTGCCGCGGTGGTCATTGGCGTATGCCGCGATCTAGCGATCGGATTCGACCGTGTCAACGTGAACGGGGGCGCCGTCGCCCTCGGTCACCCGGTCGGCGCGAGCGGCGCCCGCATCCTCACCACGCTCCTCTACGCCATGCGCCAGCACGAGGCACGGCGCGGCGTGGCCGCCGTCTGTCTGGCGGGCGGAGAGGCCGTGGCGATGGCCGTCGAGCGGCTGTAGGAAATCCCGCTCCTTTCTGAGCGCGACCTCGCTCTAGTCCGTTGCTTACTCGGGTGTCTGCGTGCTGGGGCCCGTCTGTGGGGCGTCCATCTGTACCCGACGTGCGGTCGTGATGAATGCCGTGTGGGCCACCATGCGATGCGCGGGGCGGACGCTCGCACCGTCGATGTTCCAGGGACGCACGAGGGTTTCAGACGTCTCCAGCAGAGCGAACGCGCCTGAGTGGCGCAGGGTTTCAACCATGTGGGCCGCCTGAGGCACGGTCGGAACGTATGACATCAAGATCCCGCCTGCGCGGAGAGCTGGAATGGCATGCGGCACGACTCGCCACGGCTCGGGTACATCGAGCAGGATGCGATCCAGCGGAGCGTCGGGGATGCCTGCGTACACGTCCTGCATCCGCGTGATCAGGCTATCGGATGCCCCCAGGTAGCGAGCGATGTTCTGGCTGGCCTGCCTGGCGAACTCGGGGCGCACCTCATACGAGTACACCTGACCAGCAGGGCCGACCGCTCGGAGCAGGGTCATCGTCAGCGCGCCCGATCCGGTCCCGGCTTCCAGGACTTTGGCGCCCGGGTAGATGTCGGCGGCGAGCAGGATCGCGCCGAGGTCTTTTGGGTAAATGACCTGCGCCCCGCGCGGCATGTCCAGCACGAATTCGCCCAGCGTCGGGCGGATCATGAGGAAGGCCTCGCCGCGGGTCGTGCGGACAGAGCGGCCCTCCGAAGACCCGATGAGCTGGTCGTGGGGCAGTTTCCCACCGCGGAGGTCCGCGATGGCGCCAGCGTGCAGCGTCAGCAGGTAGCGCCGCTCTTTGCGATCGATCAGCAGCACGGGCTCCCCGTCTGTCAGCGGGCCCGCGCGCACTAGGCGGCGACCCCGCGGGGCTTCACGTGCGCGCGCACCCAGCGGACAATCGTATCTAACGACGTGCCGGGCAGGAAAATCTCCCGCACGCCGGCTGCTTTGAGAGTCGGGATGTCTTCTTCGGGAATGATGCCGCCCCCGAACACCACGATGTCGTCCGCGCCTTGCTGGCGCAACAGATCCATCAGACGCGGCAACAACGTCATGTGGGCGCCGGAGAGAATGGATAGGCCGATCGCCGCGGCGTCTTCCTGGATCGCCGCGCTCGCGATCATCTCCGGTGTTTGATGCAATCCGGTGTAGATGACTTCGAAGCCCGCATCCCGCAGCGCGCGCGCGACGACCTTGGCGCCGCGGTCATGGCCATCGAGTCCCGGCTTGGCGATCACGATCCGAATCTTCGCCTCACTCATCGTCTCTACGCTATCCTGCCCTCGCGTCCGCATCTCGCGCCTGTCGACTCGTCCCCCACCCCGTTCTCGCTTTGTGCCTTGGGACGAGTCAAATGATGGCAGGTTCTTTATACTCTCCGTACACGGCCCGAAAGACGTCGCACAGCTCTCCCATCGTCGCCTGGGCTTTCACGCATTCCACCACGTGGTACATGGTATTCTCCTCCCCGTCGGCGGCTCTCCGCAGTGCATCCAACGCCCGACGCGTCTGGGCCGTATTGCGGTCGGCGCGGTAGTGGCGGAGTCGGTCGATCTGTTTACGCTCGACCTCGGGATCAAGCCGCAGGACGGGGATCGCGGGTTCCTCGGACGCGACGAACTCGTTAACGCCGACGATGATCTTCTCCTTGCGCTCTAACTGTTGCTGATAGTGGTAGCTGGCTTCAGCGATCTCGCGCTGCGGATATCCCATCTCGACCGCACGCACCATGCCTCCCAGGTCGTCGATCCTTTGTAGATACTGGGTGGCATCCGCCTCCATCCGATTCGTCAACGCCTCGATGAAGTAGGATCCCCCCAGGGGGTCGGCGGTGTGGGTCGCGCCACTCTCGTGGGCGATGACCTGTTGGGTCCGCAGCGCGACCATCACGGCTTCTTCCGTCGGCAGCGCGTATGTTTCGTCCATGGAGTTGGTGTGCAGGGATTGGGTTCCGCCCAGGACTGCGGCGAGCGCCTGCAGCGCCACGCGAACGACGTTGTTGTACGGCTGCTGGGCTGTGAGGGAGACCCCGGCGGTTTGGGTGTGGAAGCGCAGCCACCACGACCGCGGGTTGCGTGCGTCGAACCGGTCGCGCATGATCCGTGCCCACAGGCGCCGTGCCGCGCGGAACTTCGCGATTTCTTCGAAGAAATCGTTATGGCAGTCGAAGAAGAACGACAGGCGCGGCGCAAACTCGTCGACGGCGAGGCCCGCCTCAATCCCCGCCTGCACGTACGCGATGCCGTCGGCCAGTGTGAACGCCAGCTCCTGCACAGCTGTCGCCCCCGCTTCCCGAATGTGGTACCCGCTGATACTGATCACATTCCAGCGGGGGAGCTCGCGGGCGCCGAACACGAGCATGTCTTGGATCAGCCGCATGCTGGGTCGGGGGGGCACGATCCATTCTTTTTGCGCGATGAACTCCTTGAGCATGTCCGTCTGGGTCGTCCCGCCGAGCTGGTCGCGAGGAAACCCGGCCTGTTCGGCGGCGACGACGTACATGGCCAGCAGCACGTTCGCCGGAGCGTTGATCGTCATCGATGTGGTGATGCGATCCAGCGGTAGGTCTTTTTGGAGGAGGTGCATGTCCGCCACCGTGTCGATGGCCACGCCTTCCCGTCCCACTTCCCCCAGCGCGCGGGGGTGGTCGGAGTCATAGCCCATCAACGTCGGCATGTCGAACGCTACCGACAATCCGGTCTGCCCGCGGGCGAGGAGATAGTGGAACCGCCGGTTGCTGTCTGTGGCTGACCCGAAGCCGGCAAATTGGCGCATGGTCCACAGCCGGCCCCGGTACATCGTCGGGTGGATCCCGCGGGTGAAGGGGTACTCGCCGGGGAGCCCGAGATCGCGCGAGGGATCGAAGCCAGGGAGATCATCGGGTCCGTAGAGCCGGTCGATCGGCAGATCCGAGATCGTGGAAAACCGTTCCTTGCGCTCCGGCTGGCGCTCCAGGTGAGGCCGCAGGGTGGCCGCCTCCCACTTCCGGCGGGCGTCTGTGATGTCTGGGAGTCTGCTCGGATCGGTCATGTTCTCTTATCGATGATGGCGAATCCGCGGCCTCCGGTCAATCGCTTGCGAGTGGCGGGCGATTGATTCTACGACGACTTGGCCCGTTTGACCATTTCGGTCAGCTTCGGCAGGATCTGAAAGAGATCACCCACGATCCCCAGATCAGCGAGCTGCAAGATCGGCGCGTTGGGATCCTTGTTAATGGCGATGATGTACTTGGACCCTGACATCCCCGCGAGATGCTGCGGAGCTCCGGAGATGCCACAGGCGAGGTAAACCTGGGGGCTCACCGTCTTGCCTGTCTGGCCAATCTCGAAGTCGTGCGGGACCCACCCCGAATCTACGGGGGGCCGCGAGGAGCCCACCGCCCCCCCCAGCGCTCGAGCCAGCGCATCCAGTAGGGCGAAGTTTTCGGGGCCCTTCATGCCTCGACCGCCGGATACGATGATGTCAGCCTCAAATAGCGGAATCGTCTCGCGCTGGATCGTTTTGACTTCTCGGACCGTCGTGCGAATTGCTTTGGCGTCCAAGTGAACAGGCCACGAGCGAATCTCGGCTTTCCGCTGGGGCTGTTCAGGCGGCAGAGGGTACATCGAAGGGAGCACCACGGCGAGGCGCGGGGCGCTTTCTTTAAACTGGACGGTGCCGATCGCCTTGCGCGTATACATAGGACGGGTCGCCACGAGAGTTCCGTCCTGCACTGTCACGGTGGTGCAGTCGGTCACGATCCCTGCCCCTAGCCGGGCGGCCACTCGGGGGGCGAGGTCGCGTCCTTGTGAGGTGGCCCCGAACAGCGCGACCGCGGGAGTTTCCCCCCCAAGCGCCTCAGTTAGCACGGTCGCATACCCGTCTGTGGTATAGCGTTGGAGGAGCGGGTGCTCCGCGGTAATCACGATGTCCGCCCCTCGTGACCCCAGGGCGGCAGCAACCTGTGCAGTTCCAACTCCTGGGATGAACGCCACAACCTTGCCTGACCACGCTGAGGCCAATGCGCGGGCGCATCCCAGCAACTCCAGGCTGATCTTCTTCGCCACACCATCCTGGTGCTCAACAACAACCCACACGTCGTGGCTCATCTACACACCGGTGCCCCGGTCAGCTCCACGCTGCACGCGTCGCCCACCTCTCCTCGCCTCACAGGACCTTCGCTTCATCTTTTAAAAAGGCGACAATTGCGGTGACGGCCTGGTCCGTGTCGCCGTTGACGGTGCGGCCCGCTTTCCGTTTTGCTGGTGCGGAGAGCGAGGTCAGGACGGTTCGGGAAGCGGTTGCGCCGACGGTCGACGGGTTTAGCCCTGCTGCTGCGAGGGTTAGTGTCTTGATTTCCTTGCGCTTGGCTTTCATGATGCCCGGGAGCGAAGGATAGCGTGGCTCGTTAAGGCTCCGTTCCACCGTCAGGACTGCAGGAAACGGCACCTCGAGCACCTCCACGCCTCCGTCTACCTCTCGATGCACGACCGCGCTTGTCCCCGTGGCGTCCACCTCCAGGTGTGCGATCGCCGTCGCCTGCGGCAGGCCCAGGTACTCGGCGAGTGCGGGCCCAACGATTCCCGCGTTATCATCGGTACTGATCTTCCCGCAGATGACCACGTCGTAGGGCAGGGTCCGAATTACCGCGGCCAGCACCTGGGCAAGGCCGAGGTGGTCGACCCCTTCCATCGCGGGGTCACTCATGAGAATCGCCTCATCCGCCCCCATCGCCAGCCCGGTCCGAAGCGCTTCTTTGGCCCGCTCGGGTCCGATACTGAGCAGCGTCACCGATCCACCAAATTGTTCCCGCAGACGCAGGCCTGCTTCGGTCGCGTGTTCGTCATAGTAGTTCATGACCAAGTTCAAAGCGGCTTCGTCAATTCCACTTCCATCCGGTTTGATGCGGATCGGCGCTTCGGTGTCTGGGACCTGCTTAACACAGACGAGGATATTCACGCGTTCGTTCCGCGGGCTTGAGGGTTTGGGAGGCTTACGCGTTTTTGCAAGAGGCGTCTGGCGTCCGATCGCATCTGTGCAACGGTCACTTTGCTGCCTCCACAATGTGGCGGGCAATCACGAGCCGCTGGATCTCTGAGGTGCCCTCGTAGATTTCCGTGATCTTCGCATCCCGGAAGTAGCGCTCCACCGGGTAATCCTCGATATACCCATACCCTCCGAAGATCTGCACGGCCTTATGCGCGGCCCACATGGCCGTTTCGGAGGCAAACAACTTCGCCATGGACGCTTCCTTCGTATAACGCAGGCCCTGCTGCCGCCGGTCGGCGGCGCGCAAGATCAGCAGCCGGCTGGCGTCGATGCGGGTCGCCATGTCCGCCAGCATCCACTGCACGGCCTGAAACTCCCCAATCGGGTGACCGAACTGCTGCCGGGTGGCCGCATACGCGGTCGCATCCTCCAGCGCGGCCCGCGCGATTCCGAGAGCCTGTGCCGCGATACCCAACCGACCACCGTCTAAGGTCGACAGTGCGATCTTTCCCCCCGCACCGGGCTCACCGACGATACTCTCGGCGGGCACGCGGCAGTCGTCGAACACAATCTCGGCTGTCGATGAGCACTTGATGCCTAACTTTTTCTCCACCTTGCCGATAGCGATTCCGGGCAGACGTTTCTCGACGATGAACGCCGAGAGCCCGCGGGCTCCAGGGTCAGGTTCAGTGCGCGCGTAGACGATGCACAGATCCGCCTCTACCCCGTTGGTGACAAATGCCTTGGTGCCCCGCAGGATCCACGACCCCCCGTCCCGCCGGGCGGTCGTCTGCAGCGACATCGCATCCGATCCCACGGCGGGTTCGGTGAGACAGTAACACCCCAGGGAGGCTCCCGAGCACAACGGCGGCAGGTAGCGCCGCTTCTGCTCCTCTGTTCCAAACCGGACCAGAGGATCGCAGACCAGCGAATTGTTAACGGTGATGATAGCCTGCACGCCCGCCGAGGCCCGTGCCAGCTCCTCTTGGGCCAGGACATAGCTCACGGCATCCATGCCCGCCCCCCCGTAGGTCTCGGGCACGCAGATGCCCATCAGGCCGAGGGCAGCGGCCTTCTGAATGATGCTGGCGGGAAACGTGGCGGTGTGGTCGAGGGCTGCCGCGTGCGGGAGAATATCCTTGGTCGCGAACTCCCGCACCATGGCCTGGACCATCCGATGTTCGTCGGTCAGCTGGAAGTCCATGCGGGGTTGATGCAGTGTGTTCTTTATGTGCTGGGGTCCACCGTTCCTGCCCTGGGGGACGTGTGCCCAGATGGCAGGAGGCGCATCCGTGCGTGTAAAAATGCCTCAACGTGAGGACCCAGTTCCGCCTGTTGTGCCTCCCCGGAGTTCGTCTGCATGAGTGATCGGGTCGCCATTGTGGGTGTCGGCGTTGTGCCGTTGCGCGTGCAATCGCGCGAGCACTCTTATCGGGAACTAACGTTTGAGGCGGCCGCCCGCGCCTACGCTGACGCCGGGATCAGCCACGAGGAAGTCGATAGTTTCGTCAGCGTCTGCGAAGACTTTCACGAAGGGACCAGTATCACTGACGAGTACACTCCTGACCAGCTGGGTGCCGTGCTGCGACCGGTCCACACCGTGGCAGGCGATGGCCTCCAGGGGATCGCGGCTGCGGCGATGCTCGTTCGGAGCGGTATCGCAGACCTGGTGGCGGTTGAAGCGCATTGTAAAACGTCGAACATCGTCTCCCACGAGCAGGTGCTGGCGATGGCACTAGATCCTGCCTATGAGCGCCCCGTGCGCGTGACCCCTCATGCCATCGCAGCCCTGGAGATGCGGCGGTATCAGCATGCCAGCGTCATCCCCGACGAAGCCATCGCGATGGTGGTGGTGAAAAACCGCAGGCAGGCGCTGGCGAATCCCGTCGCCGCCCACGGCGCCTCGATCTCGCCCCAAGACGTCCTCTCCTCGGCGCCGGTCGCCGAGCCGCTGCGCACACTCGAGATAAGTCCGTACGCCGACGGCGCGGTCGTCGTGGTGCTGTCCTCGGAGGACGCGGCCCGCCGAGCACCCAAACCCGTCTGGATCCGGGGTATCGGGTGGGCGTCGGACAGTCCCTGGCTGGCTATGCGGTCGTGGGACCAGGCCTCGTATGCCCAGCTCTCGGCCACGATGGCCTACACGATGGCCGAGATCACCGACCCCCCGCGCGAGATCTCCTTCGCCGAACTCGATGACACCTATGCCTACAAGGAACTGCAACACCTTGAGGCCACCCAACTAGTCTCCCGCGGGGACGCCGCGCGCTGGGTGATGGACGGGCGCACGCGTCTGGACGGGCCGTTTCCCGTAAACCCTTCTGGTGGATCTCTTGGGATGGGGTACTGTTTCGATGCCACGGCGCTTTACCGTACAGCGGCAGCGGTCCAGCAACTCCGTGGAGAGGCGGGTCGAGCGCAAGTTCGCAATGCAAGCACAGGGCTCGTGCTCTCGTGGAGGGGTGTTCCCACGCAAACGGGGGGCGCGATGGTGCTCGGGGCGTAATTGCGGAGAGTGGGCCCATGTCGTTGATCAAGCGGAAGCCGACACGTCGCGTCGCGGTTATCGGTGCGGGCCTGAGCCTGTTTATGCGCCGGGCTCTCGAAACGGGAAAAGAGCTCTCCTACTACGCTGCGTCTCAGGCGCTGGAGACATCCGGTGTGCGCCTGAAGGACATCGGCGCGGTCGTCATGGCCACGGCGCCAGACGCGTTCGACGGCGTCCATATGAAAGGTGAATGGCTGCTAGATGGGGCTGGGGCCACCCGCAAGCCGTATTTGCGCGCGTATGTGGGTGGAGGCTCGGGAGTCTTCAGCATCATCAGCGGCTGGATGATGGTCGCCTCCGGTTTGTTCGATCTCGTGCTCGTGGTGGCCGAAGAGAAAATGAGCAGCTGTCAGCCGCACCCCCAGGGCGCCTTCCTCACTATTTTCGATCAGATCATCGAGCGCCCGCTGGGACCTAACCTCTTGTGGATCTTCTCGCTCGAGCAGCACCGGTACATGGCGACGTATGGGATTCGCAACGACGACATCGCACGCGTCTCCGTCAAAAACAAGCACAACGCCCTGGCCCATCCGGCCGCGCAGGTCGCGACCGAGATCACCGTCAAGGATGTGCTCGCTTCTGAGGTTGTGGCCTGGCCAGTACACCGGCTCATGGTCAGTCCCGTCTCTGACGGCGCGGCGGCGATCGTGTTGGCTTCCGAAAAGGTTGCCTCCCGATACACCGACAAACCCGTGTGGGTCCAAGGGGTCGGCTGGTGTCTGGACACGTCATACTGGGGCAACCGCGACCTGGCCTATCCGCGGTACGTCGAAAAGGCGGCCAAGATGGCCTACGAGATGGCGGGGATCACAGAACCCCGCAAGCAGATTCACGTGGCAGAGCCCTACGATCCGTTCGCGTACAAAGAGCTGCACCATCTGGAAGGCCTTCAACTCGCGGACAAGGGGAAAGCGCCGGAGGATTTGGCCCACGGTCGCTTCGACCGGACGGGGGAATTACCGAGTTGCCCATCCGGCGGATTGATGGGCGTCGGGAACCCCATTGCTGCCGCGGGCCTGATGAAGGTGTGCGAGCTCTTCTGGCAGCTGCGGGGCGAAGCCGGCGCACGGCAGGTTCCTGGATCACCCGAACGCGGCGTCGCGCAAGCGTGGGGCGACCTGATGCAAGTCGGGACAGTCGCGGTCTTGGGAGTGGAGTGATGGCGCACCCGCCCAAGCGCAGCCCGGCTGCGCAGGGGACGGCCCCGCCCTATCAGGCGCTACGGGGAAGGCCGCTGAGCGACGCAGAGTTCCGTACGGGAGTCGTTACCACCCCGTGGACGCCAACTCTGGAATACGCTTGGGACGCCGGGGAAGCCATCAGCCGCTTTCTGGACGGCTTGCAGCAGGGAAAGATTCTTGGCGTCCGATGCCGCCGCTGCGGGCGGACCGTCACCCCTCCTCGGGCATTTTGCGAACTCGACTTCAAGCCGATGGACGAGTGGGTGGAACTTGCGTCTACCGGGACAGTCAATACCTTTTCGATCTGCTACGTCACCTGGGACATGAAACCGCTGCGCCGACCGCAGCTCCCTGCGGTGATAGAGATCGACGGAACAAATCCGCGCGGGGGTTTCTTGCACTTGGTGGGGGGTGTCCCAGGGCGTACCGTCGAGGAGATCCGGCGGCGGGTGCGCGTGGGCATGCGTGTTCAAGCGGTGTGGAAGCCCGCTGCTCAGCGCGAGGGGGCGATCACAGACATTCGCTACTTCGCGCCCGTCACAGCGGGCCGCAGCCGATGAGGCAGTCATGCCCCAGACGATAAAGGATACGCCGTTGGCTCGAGTCGTACGGGGGAAGATGCCCGTCCAGTATCTCTACACGGCTGGCGTGGCGGGGGAACGTTTCTTTCAGACCCTGAAAACGAAGGGCGTATTTATGGCAACGACGTGCCGGGAGTGTCGGATTACCTACCTCCCGCCACGAGTGTATTGCGAGCGCTGTTTTGCAGATCTGTCCGAGACTTGGTCGCAGGTCCCGTCGACCGGCCGAGTGTACACCTACACTGTGGTGCACCAGGATCAAGACGGTCAGCCCGTCGATCCTCCGCAGATTGTGGCCTTCGTGCGCATGGACGGGACCGATGGGGGATTGATCGGACGACTCGTGAAAACATTGTTGCCGGAGGTGCACTTGGACATGCCTGTGGAAGCGGTCCTCTGTCCACCCCGCCAGCGCCGGGGCACGCTCGATGACATCACAGGGTTTGCGCCCCGCCAGAAATCCGCTCCCCCTCGTCAGAAACGCTAGACCCCGTGCTCGGCGTCATCGTGGGATTGGCCATCGCCGCGGTTGTAGCGGTAACTGCCGCATATCGCGGATTCGTTCGGTTCCGCGGGCGTGTTCGTAACTTTCTCGCGCAATCCGCCGACATTACATGGCGTCGAGATACACCGTCAGGGGCGATTTACGCCGTCCTTGGCTATGATGTGGGCGTCGACTTGCTGACGACGTATGTGTATCACGTGCGCCGCAAGGACGACGAATCGATTCTCCTCACTGACCTCGCCGATGCGCTGCGCGGTCGCCTGTCCCCCGTGTCAGTCCCGCCGGCGCTGTTGGTGAGGGATCGCATCTTGCCGCTGCTCAGGCGCACGTCCGCTCTTCCGCCGTCGACCGGGTATCGGCCAGAGAATCGCCTCGTCCGTTCTGAATTAGATGACGAGGTGAGTATCGCGTACATCATCGAGGGTCAGCACCAGTACACATTCGTCACTGAAGGGATGCGCACGGGATGGGAGATGCAACGATCCGCGCTACATGACCGTGCGTTGGCTAACCTGCGCGCGCACACGGTGCACCTCCTCGAAGAACTCGGGGGCCCCCAGGCGGAGTACGTATCTCTTGACGGCCTGGATGCGACGCGGGCTCTGGTGGCCGATCTCATTATTCCAGGGGGGATCGCACAGCCTGTGTTGGCGATTCCGCACGAGCATGCCTGCCTCATCGCGGACGTGTCTAACCGCGTCCGGCTGGCGGCCCGGGCAGCAGCGATGTTTCAGGGCGCGCAGGTTCCTCTTTCGCCTCGGTTGTGGCGCATCACGTCAGAAGGACTGCGCCCTATGCCTCCATAACCCCCAGGGCCAAGACGACCGCGTATTAACGCAACCTCTCTACCCTCTGTCCGTTTCCTAGGAACCGGAAGGCCCGCGCTTACCGTAATCATAAAAACCCCGGCCGGTCTTTCGCCCGTGCAGCCCTGCCAGCACCATCTGCTTGAGCAACGGGGGTGGTGCGTAGCGCGTGTCCTTGAATTCCTGATACATCGCCTCGGCGATGTAGTAGGTCGTGTCGATGCCGACGTAATCGAGCAGCGTGAGAGGGCCCATAGGATGCGCCAGCCCCAACTGAACTGCCGTGTCGATGTCTTCTTTACTCGCGATCCCGTTCCCCAACGCCCTAACCGCATCTAGCAAATACGGGACCAGCAAGAAGTTGACGATGAACCCCGGGCTGTCGACGCATACGACGACGGTCTTGCCTAGCGACTCCGCAAACTGCCGACCCGTGGTCATGGTCGGCTCTGCCGTCTGCAGTCCGCGCACAAGTTCGACGAGTTTCATCACCGGCACGGGATTGAAGAAGTGCATCCCCAGGAACTTGGCTGCCCGTGAGGTGACAGAGGCCATTTCAGTGATCGACAGGGAGGACGTGTTACTCGCGAAGATCGTCTGCGGAGGGCAGCGGCGGTCCAGCTCGCTGAACACCTGCTTCTTGAGATCCATGTTCTCCACGACCGCTTCGAGGACCAAGTCCACCGCGGCGAGATCTTCCAGACGCGTCGTGCCGGTGATTCGAGCGCGGGCAGCCTTCGCATCTGCTGCGGTCATCTTTCCGCGTTCAACGGCGCGGGCCATTGAGGCCTCGATGCGCGCGAGCCCCTTTTTCATCAGTTCCTCGGTCACTTCGCGGACGATGACCGCATAGCCAGTGCGGGCACACACTTCAGCGATCCCCGCCCCCATCAACCCGCACCCTACGACCCCGACACTCTTGATCTCCACGCCCGCGCCCTCCCTCATGATCTAGTGGTTCCTCACAGTGCTCCCGCTGGTCCCTCGGCGACCCGACGCTTCTATCTCCACGTGCACCCGGCGGAGGTCGTCTTCCCCGAGGACGACGACCTCGCCAAATCCTTCGGCGGGGACACGACGCAGGGCCTGTTGGAGCGCTTCCCACTGGCGGTGAATCACCGTCCGGCCGACACGCCGAGAGCGGTCTTCATCCCTGCGCAAGCAGGTCGCCTCCGCGACGTCGAACAAGATGGCCACCGTCGGCACCTCGGACTGTCGGCCGATGGAGAGCAGGGTCTTGCGCGCCTCAGGACGCACCGCCGTGCTGTCGGCCACCGTGAGGTGGCGGTGCCGCAGCCGCAGTTCGATGATCCGGTGAAAGAGTTCGAACGCTTCGCGCGACACTCGGATGTTTGCCTCGTCGTCGGCAATCATCGCCCGACAGCGATCCGAGGACACAATCGACGTATCCGGGAAGTGGCGGTGGGCAAACGTCGACTTGCCGCTGCCCGCCGGACCGCACAGGACCACAAGGGCGGGAGCCGGGATCCGGACGATCACCTACGCGATCACCTCAAGGATGAGCGGCCGCCGCAGCGGTTCCCACGATGCGACATGGTACGCGGCCTTCACCCGCCCCACCGCCTCGTTCGCCTTCCCAGGATCGGACGCGTGGACGACCGCCAGAGGCTCGCCTTGCTTCACAGGATCGCCTACCTTTCGGACAAGCACGACGCCTACCGCCGGATCGATGACGTCATCTTTCGTTGCCCGACCCGCTCCCAGAGTCATCGCCGCGATCCCGATGGCCTGCGCGTCAATGGATCCGATGACCCCTGCGACAGGGGATTCCACTGGCACCCGCAGCTTTGCGGAGGGGAGCAACGCGGGGTCGTCTACAACCCGGCGATCCCCTCCCTGCGCGGCGACCATCTCAGCAAATTTGGCCCGCGCGGCTCCTGTGTCGAGTAGTTTTTCCAGCATCGCCCGGCCATTAGCAGCCGACTGCGCCCGACCAGCCAAGACGACCATGTGCGCTCCCAGCGCCAGGCACAGCTCGCGCAGATCTGCTGGGCCGGATCCTCGCAGAGTCTGGATGGCCTCCGCGACCTCCAACGCATTGCCGACGGCGCTACCGAGGGGCTGATTCATATCGCTGATCACGGCAACCGTCTTCCGTCGCACCTGTGTGCCGATTTGGACCATCGCCTGGGCCAGGCCTCGAGCGGCGTCCATGGTCTTCATAAACGCGCCACTGCCGGTCTTCACGTCCAAAACGATGGCATCGCTGCCGCCTGCAATCTTCTTACTCATCACACTGGCGGCGATCAGCGGGGTACTGTCCACGGTTGCGGTGACGTCGCGTAAGGCGTAGAGTTTCTTGTCCGCTGGCACAAGCTCCGTCGTTGCGCCGGCGATCGCGCAGCCAATCCGATTGACCTGATCGATGAACGCCTGGGAACCCAACTCTGTCCGGAACCCGGGGATGGCTTCCAGCTTGTCGATCGTCCCCCCGGTATGTCCCAACCCACGCCCGGACAATTTGGCGACCGGCGCCCCTGAGGCAGCCACGAGGGGGATAAGCACCAGGGAGGTCTTATCACCCACGCCTCCGGTGCTGTGTTTATCGACCTTCACGCCGCGGATCGCCCCGAGGTCCAGTGTCTTCCCCGATTGCACCAGGGCCATCGTGAAGGCAGCAGTTTCAGAGGGGGTCATGCCGCGGAAGTACACGGACATGAGAAAGGCAGCCATCTGGTAGTCGGGAACGCTGCCGGCCCCGTAGCCCGCAACCAGTTGCGCAAGCTCCCCGGCCGTTAACTCGCCCCCATCGCGTTTTTTCTGGATGATTTCAGGGACTCGCATCTGTCCTCAACCGTACTCCACAGTCAGATCGGTAGCTCCTTGACGATGTGTTTCACCAGGCGGACGAACATCGGCTCAATCTTTTTGGCTACCGCCATCACCTCTTCATGGGTGACCGTCGCGATCTTCTCGCCGGTGGCCATGTCCGTGATCGCGGTAATCCCGAGCACCCGCATCCCCATGTGGCGGGCGACGATCACCTCGGGCACGGTGGACATCCCCACAGCATCGCCGCCCCACCCGCGCAGCATGCGCAGCTCCGCGGGGGTCTCGTAGCTAGGGCCGTGCACGCCGACATACACCCCCGTGCGGATGAGAATGCCCTCTGCCACTGCGGCCTGCTCTGCCAGCGCGACCAGCGCCGGATCATAGGCCTGGGACATGTCCGGAAAGCGCGGCCCGAGGGCGGGATCATTCGGTCCCATCAGGGGGTTCGCGCCCATGAAGTTAATGTGGTCGGTGATGACCATGAGGTCACCTGCTTTCCACTGGCGGTTGAGCCCCCCTGCAGCGTTACTGACCAGAAGCACTCGGGCTCCTAGTCTCCGCATGACCCGGACGGGGAAGACGGTATCAGCCAGCGAGTGGCCCTCGTAGTAGTGGACCCGGCCCTGCATCGCCACGACCGCCTTGCCCTGCAGATGGCCGAGTATGAAGTTTCCCGCGTGCCCCTCGACGGTCGTCGGCGCAAACCCCGGGATCTGCGCATACGGGATCACGGCCTCGGCGCGGATCGCATCGGCGAGTGCCCCGAGGCCCGATCCCAAGATGATGCCCAAATCTGGGGTGACTTTTGATCGGGTCCGCACGAACGCGGCGGCGGTTTCAATGCGCTCCATCATACTGCTCTCAGATCCTTTCTCCACTGTGCTCCGGTTTCAGTTGCGTCGCCTGCGCGTAGATGTGACATTGCGAAACCCTGCGGCAGTGTCGTCACCGAGTCAGCAAGGTGCGCATGCTGGTCCCGGGGCCGTCCCAGCGGACGCCGAGGACGTCGGCGACCGTGGCCCCCACGTCGGCAAACGTAGGGCGCACACCCAGATCGACGCCACCCCGTACGCGCGGACCGCTGATGAGGACCGGGACGTACTCTCGTGAGTGATCGGTGCTCGTTGTGGTCGGGTCGTTGCCGTGGTCGGCCGTAATGATGAACAGGTCGCCCGGCTGCAGTGCGTTGATCACCTGAGGGAGCGCTCGGTCAATCTCCTCCAGGTCGTGCGCGTACCCTGCCGGATCGTTGCGGTGCCCGTACTTCGAATCGAGGTCCACCAAGTTCGAGAAAATGATCCCCTGCTCTTGGCTGCGCATCGCCTCCGCGGTTTGCCTGACGCCATCGAGGTCGTCATGCGTATGCACGGATTGGGTCACGCCGCGTCCCGCGAACAAATCGGAAATTTTGCCAATGGCCACAACACCCAGTCCCTGGGCGACAACTGCGTCCAGGACCGTCGTGCGGGGAGGCGGAAGGGCGAAATCCCGCCGGCGGTCAGTGCGCGTGTACGCGCCGGGGGATCCCACGAAGGGACGGGCGATGACGCGGCTGACCGCATGCGGGCCGACGAGCAGACGCCGCGCAGCCAAGCAGATCTCGTACAGGCGAGCCACGGGGATGACCTGCTCGTGAGCGGCGACCTGGAACACACTGTCCGCCGACGTGTAAACGATCGGGTATCCCGTCCGTTGGTGTTCAGGTCCCAGGCGGGCGATGATCTCCGTTCCAGAAGCGACCTCGTTGCCCAGGGTTTTCGTGCCGATGGCGCGTTCGAAAGCAGCGATGAGGTCCGCGGGAAACCCGTGCGGATAGGTGGGAAACGGGCGGTCCAAAATGACGCCCATCAGCTCCCAATGGCCCGTCGTCGAGTCTTTCCCTGCGGATCGCTCGGTGAGTTTGCCAAACGCCCCCGTGGGGGATGGCCGGGGGGCGACACCTTTTAGGGGCACGATCCGGCCGAGGCCAAGGGACTCCAAATGAGGGACGTGCAGCCCGCCCACGGCCTGGGCCGTGTGTGGGAGGGTACTGCTGCCCACATCACCATACTGCTCCGCATCGGGCAGCTCCCCGACGCCTGCGCTATCGAAAACGACGATGACCGCTCGCGCAAACTCTCTCACCCCTGTGCACTTCGTCGGATATAGGGCCAGCCTCTCGTGTTCACGCGCGGGCTTGTTTCACACGCGGACGGCGCCTGTTGGGTCCTCCCGCGGTGGACCGCACGTGCATCGCATCCCGGGGATGACTCTGCTTGTACACCTCGCGCAGGCGGTCTCGTGTGAGGTGAGTGTACACCTGTGTCATGGAAATGGTGGCATGCCCGAGCATCTCTTGCACGGCTCGGAGATCCGCTCCGCGTTCCAGAAGGTGAGTGGCAAATGAATGGCGCAGCATGTGGGGCGTCACTGGCGTGGGAATCCCCGACCGTCGGGCATAGCGACGGATCAACTTCCAGCACCCCTGCCGGCTGAATCGGCCTCCTAGCCGGCTGACAAACAGTGCCTGCGTGCTGTGCCGACGCGCCAGTCGCGGCCGGGCTTTGCCCAAGTACTCGCGCAGCGCGCGCACGGCCTGGCTGCCGAGGGGCACGAGGCGCTCCTTATTGCCCTTGCCGATGCAGCGCACGACCTCGTGGGCCAGGTCCAGGTCAGACAAATCCAAGCCGACAGTTTCAGAGACGCGCAGCCCAGTGGCATACATAAGCTCCAGCAGAGCCCGGTCTCGCAGACCCTCTTGCACGCCCGGATTAGGGGCGGCCAACAGCCTTTCTACTTCATTCACCGTGAGGATGCGGGGCAGCCGGCGGGGGAGCCGTGGGGAAGCTAAGTCTAACGTGGGATCGTGTGCCAGCACGCCCTCCCGCTGCAGGTATTTGTAGAAAGACCGGATCGCGGCGGTTCGCCTCTTCACGGTGGACGCCGCCCGTCCCTGCCGCCGAAGGCTAATCAGATAAACCGTAATACCGGCATGCTGCACGCCCGCAGGGGACATCGCTCCGCGTGAGACCACAAATCGTGTGAAGTCAGACAAATCCTGTCGGTAGGCGTCGATCGACCGACTCGCCAACCCCTGCTCGGCTAGGGCGGAGGTCAGGAAAGCATCGATGGCCTGCGTGAAGGCGCTGGGCAGATCTGGTCGGGTCATGACGCCCGCTCCGCATCTGAAGCCAACAGGAGGCCGATGATCGACTTGGCGTCGACAATCTCCTGGCCCACAAGCGCCCTAGCGCGGGCCAGCGGCAGTCGCACTACCTCGAGATCTTCTTCTTCGGAGTCGAGTCGGTGGGGGCTCAGCTTGTAGGCGACGTAGACGTGCACGACTTCTGTGAGAAATCCCGGAGAAGGGTAGAAGGAGACCATGTGGGTGACCTGCCCGGCCCGCATGCCGATCTCTTCGGCGAGTTCGCGTTGCAGGCACGCTTCAGGTTCCTCGCCCGCTTCCATGGAGCCCGCAGGAATCTCCAACAACGCGCGACCGGCCGCCCGACGAAACTGACGCACGAGAAATACGTCGCCCTCAATCAGAGGGACGACCGCCACTGCCCCCCGGTGCTCTATGACCTCTCGCGTCTGCCGGTGGCCGCTAGGCAGTTCGACGTCATCGACGCGGAGGCTCACGACGTGGCCCTCGTACACGCGGCGACTGCCCACAAGCCGCTCAGGGTGCACGGACGTTAGCGTCGGCGCTCGGCTGTGGCGGGGGTGTAGATCGGGGTCCCCTGCACGGCCACGAGTTCGCGAAACGCCCGCAGCAAGCGCTGGGTGATCTCCCCCGGGACGCCCTCGGCAATCCGCCGGCCGTCAACCTCCACGACCGCGCCGACTTCCGCCCCGGTCCCGGTGAGAAAGCACTCGTCCGCCGTGTACACGTCGTGCAGCGTGAAGACTTCCTCCCGCATCCGCAAGCCCAGCGACCGCACCAAATCCATCACCGTGTCCCGCGTGATCCCCTTGAGGATGCCTAGATGGGCTGGCGGGGTCCACACTTCGTTGCGGCGGACCAGGAAGATATTGTCCGCGCTGCACTCACACACATACCCCTCACTGCTCAACATGAGCGCTTCGTCCACACCGCCGCGGTTGGCCTCGAGACGGGCCAAAATGTTACCTAGATAGTTCAAGGTTTTGGCTTGAGGGGCGAGGGCGTCCGAGCGGATCTTTCGTGTCGTCGCGGTCACCATCCGCAGCCCTCGGGTGTACGCCTCTTGGGGATACAGCTGAATCGTATCCACGATGATGACGACAGTTGCCGTCGAGCACTTGCGAGGATCCAGGCCGAGGTCGCCGACCCCGCGGGAAACCACCGGCCGGATGTAGGCGTCTTTTAGCCCCGTCCGGCGCACCGTCTCCAAGATGGCCTCCGCAAATGCCTTCTTACTCAGGGGAATTTCGAGCATCAGGTACTTCGCAGACTCGTACAGGCGGTCTACGTGAGCATCCAAACGGAAGATGCGGCCATCGTAGGCCCGAATCCCCTCAAACACGCCATCGCCGTAGAGGAACCCATGATCATAGACCGAGATCTTGGCCTCATCTTTGGGCACAAACGCGCCGTTAACGTAGGTTACCAATCCCATGGGATGTCCCTCCGGACCTTGCTCGCGTCGCACAGTGTTCGGGAAACGACCGACGATTCCCCTGATCCCTGCCCTGCGGCTGCTGCTACGATCCCGCCTCGGCCGCCTCACGTGCACGGATGGCGATCCGGGCGTGCTGGAGCGCTGCGCCGATGAACTCCCGGTACAGGGGATGGGGTCGATTGGGCCGCGACCGGTACTCCCCGTGGAATTGCGTCCCCACAAACCAGGGATGCGAGGGGAGTTCGATGATCTCCACCAGATTCTTAGCAGGGTACACGCCGGTCACGCGCAGACCGTGGCGGGTGAGTACATCCAGGTAGGCGTTGTTCACTTCATAACGATGGCGATGTCGCTCCCCCACCTCCGCTTCGCCATAGGCGGATCCGGCGAGCGATCCTGGAGTGAGTCGGCACGGATACCGCCCCAGCCGCATCGTCCCTCCCTTCTCAGTGATGCCCTGCTGCTCCGGAAGTAGGTGAATCACCGGATGGGGTGTCGCGGGATCCACCTCGGTGGTATTGGCGCCTGGGAGCGCGCACACGTGGCGGGCGAACTCGATCACAGCCCATTGCATCCCGTAGCAGTCGCCCAGGAACGGGATGCGCTGTTCTCGCGCAAAGCGGATCGCTTTCACCTTTCCCTCGACCCCCCGCGCGCCGAACCCCGGGCACACCAGGATGCCATCAAACCCGGCCAAGCGGGTGGCCACCTCCGCATCGCTGAGCGCCTCGAGTCCTTCGGAGTCGACCTTCGCAATCACGACTTCACACCGGTGCGCGATCCCGCCGTGGCGCAGGGCTTCCACGATGCTGACGTAGGAGTCTTCTACCCCCATGTACTTGCCGACTAGCGCCACCCGTACGCGCCCGGTGGCCCGCAGGATCCGGTCGACCATCTCCTGCCAGTCCGCGAGATCCGGCGGGCCGCACTCCAGCTTCAGCCGCTGGGTGACGATCTCGCCGAGGCCTTCGCGCTCCAGGATCAGCGGGACTTCGTATATCGAGGAGACGTCGATGGCTTGAATGACCGCGTCGGGGGCCACGTCGCAGTAGAGGGCGATCTTCTCCTTCACCGCACGCGACAGCGGTCGCTCCGTGCGGCAGACGATCACGTCGGGTTGGATCCCAATGCTGCGCAGTTCCTTCACGCTGTGCTGGGTCGGCTTGGTCTTCAATTCTCCTGCGGCTGGCAGGTAGGGGACCAGGGATACGTGGACGTACATCACGTTCTCGGGACCGGCGGTGCGGCGGAACTGCCGGATAGCCTCCAAGAACGGCAGCCCTTCGATGTCCCCGACCGTCCCGCCCACTTCGACGATGACCACATCAGCGTGGGCGGCGACCCCCACCTTGCGGATCTCATCGGCGATCTCATTCGTGACATGGGGGATGACCTGTACCGTTCCGCCCAGGTATTCTCCGCGGCGTTCGCGCGCAATGACCGCTCCGTAGATCTTCCCGGTCGTGGTGTTGTTGTCGCGGGTGAGGTTGGTGTCTATGAACCGTTCGTAATGGCCCAGGTCCATATCCGTCTCGGCGCCGTCGTCGGTGACAAACACTTCCCCGTGTTGGTGTGGATTCATCGTGCCGGCATCGACGTTGACGTAGGGGTCAAACTTCAGGAGGGTCACCTTCACCCCCCGAGCCACCAACAGGCGCCCTAGTGATGCCGAGGTGATTCCTTTGCCCAACGCCGAGGCTACCCCGCCCGTGACGAAGATGTACTTGGTCATCGTTCCCCCCATGCGAGTTTCGTCCGCAGGATGCTATAAAAGCTCGAACTGCGTAGGCGAATGAAGCGTGTCGTCTGCCGGGCGCGCCGGACACGCACGCGCCAGGTCTCCCCCATCGGCAATCCCACGCGGCCGTCCACAGTCACGGTCGCGTCCTGCGAGGGCACGGTCAATTCGACGTCCACCGTGTCGTTGCGGTCGACCACGACCGACCGCGCATTGAATGTGTGCGGGCTGATTGGTGTAATCACGACCGCGTCTACCTTGGGGTGCAGGATCGGGCCCCCCGCGGATAGCGAGTACGCCGTCGATCCGGTGGGGGTCGCGACGATTACCCCGTCGGCAGGATAGCTGGCCAAGTGCTCCCCGTTCACCAGCACCCGCAGCCGCAGGACCCGCGCCACCCCCCGGGTGGTCACCACCACGTCGTTCAGAGCGAGCAAGTTGTCCGCGTCGATGTGGTCTGCCTCTGCCTGGAGCATCATGCGTTCGTCCAGCTCGTAGCGCCCGGCGACCAGATCCGGCAGAGCGGAGGGAAGGTCTGCCGTGGACAGTTCGGCGAGAAACCCGAAGCCACCCAGGTTCACGCCAAGGATGGGCACACCGGCACGCGCGGCCAAGCCGGCGGCGCGCAGGATCGTCCCGTCCCCTCCAAAGGCGATGACCATGTCGGCGCGGGTCGCCAGGTCCTCATCGGAGACCGCCACATCTGAGAATCCCAATATTTTGGCGCCCTCCGGGTCGAGTCGCACTGCTCCGGCCTGACGGCGCAAGGTCGTGACGGCCTCCCGCACGGGGGCGACCAGATCCGGCATCTCTCGCAGCCTGGTGGTGTTGATGACCACCGCTGCGGTCTTCATCCCACGACCGTCCCAGCGGCAGAAGGATCCCCTGCCCTTCGGGGTCGGATCCCGCGCCGGGGGACCTTCGCGTGCGCCTGGGCGACGACGGCCTCGACGTCGATGGCAACGGGCTGCCCCTCCCGGCGCAGGTGCACGAAGAACTCCAGATTTCCCTCCGGCCCCGCAAGGGGCGAGTAAGTCGCGGCGATCGGGACGAGCCCCATGGCGGACGCGTGCTCTAGCACCCGACTTAGCACCGCGCGGTGTACCATGACATCTCGGACCACGCCGCGCCGTGCCAGCTTGGGGCCTACTTCAAATTGTGGTTTCACCAGCGCGACGATGTCCCCATGGGACCGGACCAGCGTCATCACCGCCGGGAGGACTTTCACTAGAGAGATGAAGGCGACGTCGATGGTGACAATGTCCACCGCTCCTCCCACGTCTTCAACTGTCGTCGTCCGGATATCCCGCTTCTCCAATGACACGACGCGTGGGTCCGTACGCAGGCGCCAGTCGAGTTGCCCGGTGCCGACGTCGATGGCGACGACCCGGGTTGCCCCGTGCTGAAGCAGACAGTCAGTGAACCCGCCGGTCGACGCGCCCACGTCCACCGCGGTCCCGCCCGCCACCGCGATCTGGAACAGACCGAGGGCGTGGTCGAGTTTTTCCCCGCCGCGCCCGACAAATCGACGGCGTCGGGAACGGACTTCCACCAATGCATCCATGGTCACCAGTTGCCCCGGTTTGGCCGCGCGTGTGCCGCTAACGTACACTTCGCCGGCCAGGACCGCTGCGGCCGCCTGTGTGCGCGAGTCCACGAGCCCGCGTTTCACTAGCAACGCGTCGACCCGGATCCGGGTGCCCTGCGTCACGCTCGCGCCCATATCAGCGCTCGCGCGCCAGCAGGCTGCGCGCCAGTTCTTGGAGGATGACACCGCGCTCACCTAGCGGTGCAACGGCCTCGACGGCTTGGGCGGTGAACTGGGCGGCCATCTCCCGCGATCGGGCGACCCCAAATGCCGCCGGATAGGTGGCCTTCGCGGCATCGCTCCCCGCGCGCTTGCCCAGGACACGATCATCTCCGACGACGTCAAGAATGTCGTCGATGATTTGAAACGCGAGTCCCAGTCGTTCGCCGTACGCCGAGAGTGCGTGGAGGGTCGAGACGTCCCCCCCGGCGAGCAGAGCTCCCGCACGCACACACGCCCCAATCAGCGCCGCGGTCTTGCGCAGATGAATCTCCAGCACGAGCTCCGCCAGGGGCGCGGGCGGCGGGGAGTTGGCGCCTCCCGGGAAGATCCGCCCCTCTCCCAGCAGGTCTAGCACCTGCCCCCCGACCATCCCTGCAGTCCCGATGGATTGGGCGATGTCTTGCGACACAGCGAGCAGACGCGGGGAATCGCTGGCGGGTGATGCGCGCGCGATGAGGTCGAACGCGAGCGCGTGCAGGGCATCGCCCGCGAGTACGGCGATGGCCTCGCCGTAGGCAATGTGGCAGGTCGGCCGCCCGCGTCGGGTATCGGAGTTATCCATCGCCGGCAGATCGTCGTGGATGAGGGAGTACGTGTGGATGAGTTCGACTGCGCAGGCGACGGGCAACACCGCGGGGGGATTCCCCCCACAAGCTTCGGCGCTGGCCACCACCAACAGGGGGCGCAGGCGTTTGCCGCCGCCCAGCACGCTGTAGCGCATCGCCTGGTGGATGATCTGCGGAGGCTGCTCGGCCGGGGGCAGCGCGGCGTCGACGGCGTCGTCGATGAGGCGGCCGCGCGTCGCCAGATACGTCGGGAACTCGACGCTGGTTACTGTACCCACCGTCGCTGTGGTCTCTGTGTCATTGAACTCGAAACCCTTGCATGTTTGTCGGAGCTTCCCACTCCACGCGGACATCTTCGACCCGGGCACCTGCAGGCCCGCGCCGCACGCTGGCCACGAACTCTTCCAGCGCCCGGATGTCGCCTTCAGCGACGATCTCGACGCGACCGTCGGGTACGTTGCGCGCCCATCCGGCCACCCCCCGCCGCTGAGCCTGCTGCAAGGCGAAGAACCGAAACCCCACCCCTTGCACGCGCCCGCGGACCCAGAGGTGGCAGCGGGCCCCCGTCTGCGCGATGCTCGCCTGGCGTCCGTCATCCATTGGCGGTTCCCGATCGTGCCTGGAGTTGCCGGGCGATCGCACCCAGCACTCCGTTGACAAACTTTCCCGATGCTTCCGTCCCGTACCCCTTGGCCAATCCCACGGCCTCGTTAATCACCACGCCAGTCGGCGTATCGAGGCGCAGCATCTCGTAAACTGCCATCCGCAAAATGGCACGATCCGTACTCGCGAGCCGGTCTACCGACCACTCGAGGGTAAACTGCGCCAGCAGAGCGTCGATCTGGTCGCGTTCACGCCACACGCCTTCGCACAGGGAATGAAAGAATGCGCGTTCCCGCTCCGGGACCTCGGTCGCCACGCGATCAATCACAGCCGCCATTGGCTGTCGGCCGATGTCGGCCTCGAAGAGGACCCGCAGGGCTAACTCGCGGGCACGCCGACGGGCTCCGACCGGCGTCACTGGGTGTCCAGCCACCAAGACCGTGCGTCCGGACCGCGCGGGGCCGGCCCCAAAAAGAAAGAACCACCCTGCGGTGGTCTGCTGGCACCCGACCCTGGCTGCGTCGCAGCCGCCAGGGACGCGGTGCTCAGACGTGGGTGGCCTTGCACGAAGAGAGTATAGCAAAGGGCATTATGCGTCGCAAGGCGGTTACTGGACCTGTAGATCCGAGACGCTGTCCCTTTCGTCGTGCGGCGAGCGGCAGATGCGGATGAGATAGCCCAGTACCTAGAGGGAACGGATACGCGGAGTAGCGTCATTGGGGAGCGAGCACAAAATCAGATGACTGCGGGGGAGATTATCCCCTCGCAGTCATCTGAGACAGACGGCGTAGGTGTGTCGGACGCTCGACCTCTCGGCTTGTCCGACTCCCCTACTCTAATCCTTTCTCAACTTTCTCTTGAGGATGCTGCCCCCTACCGGGTCCCTGTTGCTGCTCGTCATTCTCATCTTGATCGGAATCTTTCTTCTGGTGACCAAGTGCGCGATGCTTGCCCTCGTCATGCTCGCCCACTTCATCCCGCTCGGCCTCTTCGTTGCTCGTTATCGTGCCTCCGCCAGTGCCCCCGGTGCTGCCACCGACTGAGGCCGCCGGTGCGTCGACGAAGGTGCCCATCACGATAGGCGAGAATCCCACCGGTACTGATGCGAGGATCGCGCCGGTGGCGGCGTTGATCACCATGATGGAGTTTGAAGACAGGTTAGTCACATAGAGAGTGGTCCCATCGGCGCTCACCCCTATGCTCCGAGGAGCCCCCCCCACCGAGATCGTGTTGACCACGGTCTGGGTTGCGGTGTTAATCACCGAGATTGTGCCGCTGCCCTGGGAGGCCACATAGGCCAACGTTCCCGTAGAGTTGACGGTGACACCCAAGGGTGACCCCCCGACCGGGATCGTGGCTATCACCATGTTCGTCGCGGTGCTAATCACCGACACGCTGTTGCTCAGCAAGTTGGTCACATAGACGAGCGAGCCGTTGGGGGTCACTGCCACACCCGAGGGGGAGGTCCCCACCCACACCGTGCCGACCACCGTATTTGTCGCGGTGCTGATCACCGACACGGTCCCGGAGTCTCGGTTGGCCACATACACGAATTGCCCGTTGGGGCTGACCACCACGCCCTGGGGGATCCACCCCACTGGGACGGTGGCGACCACGGCGAGCGTCGTCGTATCGATTACCGAGACGGTGCCGCTGCTCTGGTTTGTTACATAGAGCAACGTCCCGCTGGGGTTCAGCGCGGCGCCTATCGAATTCATGCCCACAGGGATCGTACCAATCACGGTGTTGGTCGCCGTGCTAACCACGGAGACCGTGCCGGGTGCCCCGAAGGCCCCCGCATTGACCACATAGACCCGCGTTAGATCGGGGCTGATGGCCACGCCCACGGGGTACGTTCCCACCGCGATTGTCGCTACAACCGTGTTGGTGGCGAGGTCGAAGACCGAGACAGTCCCGCTCCCCTGATTGGTGATATAGGCGAAAGGCGCGGCATACGCGCTCATCGCCACTCCCAAGACGAATGTGACTACTAGCAGACCTTTCTGTAGGTGCCGCATTGTATCTGACCTCTCTGTGCGCGCTGCACGCCGGGAGGGCAACTTGTGACGTATTCTGTAGCCCACTTCCGGTCGTGCGCTTTGAGAGCCTACCGATCTACATCGCTCTCAGTGCTGTCATATGAGCAAGTTAGATGCCAGGAGGAACTGCG
>DATGVF010000109.1:0-4257 GCA_035300645.1 bacterium | reverse complement strand
GACGACGTGGACGAGTTCTACCTGTACACCAAAGTGCAGGAAAGCGACGACTTTCGGCGGGCCGGCAACCCTGAAGAGGAAGTGCTGTCGCGCTTGATGGACGCGGACGTGAAGGGTGCGCTGGACAGCTTGCCCGAATCGTTTCGCCAGGTGGTTATCCTCTCCGACATCGAGGGGTTTTCCTACCAGGAAATCGCGGACATCCTGAGCATTCCGATCGGCACCGTTATGTCGCGGTTGCACCGGGGACGGCGCCAGTTGCAAGTGAAGTTGTGGGAGTATGCAAAACGGGCGCACTACGTCAGTGCGGATTCGCCTCCAGCGAGGAGTGGGCCTCGATGAGCGAGATAGACTGCGAAAAGGTGTTGCAGCTCGTGTGGCAGTTCCTGGACGGCGAGATGGACGAGGGCCACTATAAGGAAATTGAAGCCCATGTGGCAGACTGCGCTCACTGTGAACAGCGAGTGAGTTTTGAGCGTCGCCTGCGGGTCCTGATCGAGACGAAGTGCCAAGAAGGGCCCGTGCCTGTCGAGCTGAAGCGCCGGTTGTTCAAGTTCCTCGAAGGCTAATCTAGACCCGCGTAGGTTCTGAGACGACCTACCCGGCTTTGACAGCCGCCTTTTCGGTGGCTTTTTCCTTTTGCTCCATGATCGATGAGGAGTGTCCAGGGAAAGCTGAGGCCTTGGGATTGATGTACGTCACCGCGTTGTTCACGGCGGTCGCCCCTTCGCCGAACCCGGTGACAATGAGCTTGAGCTTGCCCGGATACGAGACGATGTCCCCGGCGGCGTAGATGCCCGGCAGCGTCGACTCCATCTTCGTCGTGACCACGATGGAGTCGTCTTCGACCTGCAAGCCCCACTCCCGGATCGGGCCGAGGTTGCTGTGCAACCCCAAGAACGCAAGCACGGTGTCGACGGGAATGACCTCTTCGGTGTGGGTCTTGTTCTGGAACACGACGGCTTCGCGGACCTGCCGGTCGCCGCGCAGTGTCTTCAGTTCGTAGAAGACCTTCACGACGATCGGGGAGGCAAACAGCTTTTTCACACTGTCCTCATGCGCCCGGAAAGCGTCCCGCCGGTGAATCAGCGTGATCTGCTTCGCGTAGTCGACTAAGCCCAACGCCCAGTCCAGCGCGGAGTCTCCCCCGCCGATCACGAGTAGCCGCTTGCCGCGGAAGTCCTCTTTGTTGCGGACCGCGAAGTACAGGCCCTTATCGATCCACTGATCCAGTTCGGGACGTTTGAAGGTCTTGGGCGTAAATGCGCCGATGCCGGCGGTGATGAGGACCACCCGCGTGAAATGCTCGCCCAGGTCGGTCCCCAGGCGAATCGCCCCGTCGGGCTGCCGGTCCAACGTCTGGACATTCTCATCCAATTGGATCGTGGGATGATACTGCATGGCCTGCTCCACCAGATTCGTGACGAGGTCTTTGCCCAGAATCTTGGGGAAGCCGGCCACGTCGTAGATGAGCTTGTCCGGGTACAGGGCCGTGACTTGGCCCCCGAGGTCGGGCTGGCTGTCGATGATCTTCGTCCGGAGTCCCCGGAAGCCAGCGTAGTATGAGGCGAACAGCCCGGTGGGGCCCGCGCCGATGATGGTCAAATCGTAGAGATCGTCAGCCGCCATGAAGCTTGCCCACCCTCCAACAACCCCGCATTATAGCATTTCCCCTCCTTGGCCGACCCAGACTGCGTTCCGCCTCTGCGAGGCCAATCGCGAATGCGCAAATCCCGTCCGGGGCAGTCGAGACGAGCGACCGGAGACGGAGTACCGCAGGGACAGGCGCGGGGAGCCAACGCACCGCGGATGTTAACGAATGCGAGGCGCTGAGAAGCTAGAGGTGCTCGGCTCGCGGACGTACCCGTGCGGGAGTCGGGCTAGGCGGCTCGGCGGCGATACCGCCGCTTCCGGCGGAGTGGTACAATCGAACCCACAGCAAATTCTGTCATCAGCTACCGCCAGGAGACACGCATGACGGTGACGGCCCGGCCCGGCCCGCTTCTCACCAAAGAGCAAATGGAGCGGTATTCCCGCCAGACCATCCTCGAGGAGGTTGGCCTGCAGGGGCAGCGCAAGCTGCTGGATAGCAAAGTCCTGATCGTCGGGGCGGGGGGCTTGGGTAGTCCCGTGGCGATTTACCTGGCTGCGGCGGGGGTGGGGACGCTCGGCATTGTCGATGGCGACCGCGTAGATCTGTCGAACCTACACCGCCAGATCATGCACTTTACCCACGACATCGGCCGCCCCAAGACCCAGTCGGCGCGCAGGACGCTGGAAGACCTCAACCCCGACGTCACGGTCATCCCGCACCAGACCGTCCTCACGAGCGAGAATGCCTTCGAGATCATTACCGACTACGACGTGGTCATCAACGGCAGCGACAACTTCCCCACCCGCTACCTCATCAACGACGCCTGCGTGATGCTGCACAAGCCCCTGGTCGATGCGAGCATCCTCAAGTGGGAAGGGCAGGCCACGGTGTTCTCTCCCGGCCATGGCTGCTACCGCTGCCTGTTCCCGACTCCGCCTCCGCCTGGCACCGTGCCCAGCTGCGCCGAGGGCGGCATCATCGGCGCGCTCGCAGGTTTCATGGGCATGTTGGAAGGCTTGGAGGCCATCAAGATCTTGCTCGGGGTTGGGCAGACACTGGCCAATCGCCTCTTCATCTACGACGCCCAGATTGGGGAAATTCGGACGCTGCGCTGGAATCGCAATCCCCAGTGTCCGGTGTGCGGGGACCATCCGACGATTACTGCGCTGATTGACTACGAGGCGTTCTGTGGCGTCCCCGGTCGCGAGCCCTCTCATCCGGTTGCCGTCGCGCCGGCCCCTCCGACCCCCGAGATTTCCGTGGTCCAAGCGAAGGCCATGCTGGATCGTCGTGAGGCACAGGTCATCGACGTCAGGGAAGTTTGGGAGTGGGTGACCTCCCGCATTCGAGGCGCGACGCTGATCCCGATGGGGGAGATCCCCACTCGCGTCAACGAGATCGCGACCGACCGTCCCGTGATCATTCACTGCGCGACGGGCAAGCGCAGCGCGGACGTCACCGATGCGCTGCGCAAAGCCGGCTATGATAAGGTCTACAACATGGCCGGCGGTATTGTCGCCTGGGTGAATGAGCAGTACCCTGTGGACACGGGCCCGACGACCAAGCAGTGACGGGACCGAGTCCCGCCCGCCGGATTCAGCCAGCGCGCGGGGAAGTGACGTGGAGGCCGCAGGTTGAGTTCTAACAGCCCGAGTACACAGGATATATCCTCCGGACTCCCGTCGCCGTTCAGGAATCTTCCGACGCCGTCTGAGATGCGTCAAGCGGTCCTCCGTGAACCCCGCCACATAGAGCTCGTGACCTGTTCTGTTCCGTCTCCTGGTCCCGGGGAGGTCCTGCTGAAAGTACGCGCAGCCCTCACCTGCGGAACTGATCTGAAAACCTACCGGCGCGGGCATCCCAAAGTCCCGTTCGGTCCTTTCGGTCATGAGTGCGCTGGCGATGTCGTCGCCGTCGGCCGCGGCGCGCACGTGCGCGAGGGCGATGCAGTGATCCCGACCCCCACCGCCCCGTGTGGCAAATGCGGGCCCTGTCGGCAGGGCCGCGAGAATCTGTGTGAACGGCAGTTTGATGAGATCGTGCTTGGCGCCTTCGCGGACTATCTGCTCGTGTCCGGCCGGGTTGCCCGATCTCATCTTCTCCCCAAGCCTGACGGGCTGTCCTACATTGAGGCGGCCTTTCTAGAACCTCTGGCGTGTGTCATTCACGCGTGGGACAGGTTGCGGCCGCGCCCGGCCGACCAGGTGGCGGTGGTCGGACTCGGCGCCATCGGGCTGCTCCATGTGATGATGGCAAAAGCGGTCGGAGCGCGTGTCGTGGCCGTGGGGCGGCGGCAGGAGCGCCTCCAGCTCGCCCAGCGGGTCGGCGCAGATGCCGTGGTCGACACCGAGGGCGACAGCGTGAGCGAGCGCATTCTCGCGCAAACCGAGGGCTTCGGCCCCGACGTCGTCATCGAGTGTACCGGGAACGAGGCGATGTGGGTCGAGGCCCCGCGGTGGGCGGCGCCAGGCGGACGCGTCGTGCTGTTTGCTGGGCTGGCCGCGGGGACGAAGGTTGCGTTCGACTCGGCCCGACTCCACTACGATGAAGTCGATATCATCAACACCTTCCACTATCGGCCCAAAGACATCGTGGATGCACACCACTTACTGGTCCAGGGGTCGATCCACGTCCGGCCACTCGTCAGCGGCGTGACCGATCTC
>DATGVF010000108.1:0-3297 GCA_035300645.1 bacterium | reverse complement strand
TTATCGATCAAGGTGAGCAGCGCGGCATGTGCCCAGCCCGCGTTGCCCGCCTCGGCCCAGCGATCGTAATCCTCCGGCATCCCCCACTCGGCAGCGCAGTGGTTGTGCGTGGAACAGCCGCCCATCACCTTTGCCCGTGGCTCGGGGATCACCGACCCGTCGTTGCGCTCCTCGGCGTATCCCCAGTCGTGGCTGGCAGGGAGGATCCTCACGTCGGTCAAATCGTTCGGCCAGTACCCCTCCCCCACCGGTCCATAATCCGGCCCGGCTTCGACGAGGCACACGCGTAGGTCAGTGGTGGCGCACAAGCGCCCGGCGACTGCGCAGCCCGCTGAGCCGCCCCCGACGATGACCACATCAAACTGGTACTCGGCCATTAGAACGTGTTCTTCGAACCGAGAGAAGCAAGTTCCCTCCTCGCTGGTTCGAGCACGCACCGGCCAGAGGCGGACGCTGTATCAACTCCTGGTGAAAAATTGCGTAATCACCGGTGGAAGGCAACCGCCGCCTCAAAAACATCGGGCCTGCCTCCTGGGTGCACGGCACAGGTTGGCAGGCCCGACTTCTCGGTGAGGCTTTAGAGTCTAGGTCGCGGGAGGAGTATCCTGCGCGATGTCCTTCCAGATCGGCAAGACGCCGGGCAGCAGCCACTTGTCCCACATCTCGTCGATCTTGGCCTGGAAGTAATCGATATCGTCCGCTGTGAGGTGGGCGAACCGGCCCTGCCGGATCAGGAAGTCGCGCACCGGCTGACGCTTGGTCCGTTTCTCTACGATCTGCTTCGTGCGGCCGTACAGCCGCAGCCGATGGTCTTCGACGTCGTACAGGGGCCAGATGCCACAGTTCACCGCGAGTTCACCCAACTCGTGCGACAGCATCGGGTCATAGTCCCAGCCTTTCGGGCACGGATCGAGCGAGTGAATAAACGTGGGCCCGCCGATCGTCAACGCCTTGCGCACGCGGTTCATCATCTCGACCGCATACGAGGCGCAGACGGTCCCGATGTACCTCGATTCCGGGTGGCCCGCGGCAAGCATCCCGGCCACATTCTTCTTCCACCGAGTGTGCATGATCCGCTTCACTTTGCCCGGCGGGCTGAAGGTGGTGTGGGCCCCCCACGGCGTCGACCCAGACAACTGAATATCTGTGTTGGCATACGACTCGTTGTCATACAGGAGGATGAGCACGTTGTATTGCGGGTGCGTCAGCGTCGCGGAGATCGCCGACAGCCCCATATCCGCGCCGCCCCCGTCCCCGCAGAAGGCGATGACGTTGATGGGCTCTTCCTTCATCTTCCCCTTGCGCATCAGCGCCTTGAGAGCCGCCGCTGTGCCCAGACCCGCAGATCCGGAGCTCCCCAGCTGCGTGTGCATCCACGGCACGACCCACGACGTGCTGTAGTAGGTCGTGTTGGCCACGTACATGCAGCCCGTGCTGCCGAGCACAATCGTGCGGGGGCCCGCGGCTTTGACCATGAGCTTCATCACCAGGGCCGATTCGCAGCCCTGACAAGTCCGGTGGCCGGAGGTGAAGTACTCCTCCAGCGGGACCTTCTTCACACCCTTAAACGGATCGAGTTGTTGGGTAGGCAGCGTGTCGACCGCGTCAGCCATTGTTCTCACCCCCGACCACGATGTGGTCCTGCGAATTTGATCTCTCGGGCGTCACTCGCGGACACCCACCCAGGTCGTCAACGGTTGCGGCGTACCGGCCCGCGCGGCAAACAGCATGTCGCTCATGCGTCGGACATCGGGCACCGTTACCTCCCGGCCTCCCAAGCCGCTGATGAAGTCCAGCAGCGGCGGCCGTTTGTCCACCGGGTACAGCGCGGCGCGGATCTCTGTGGCTAGCACTCCGCTGACGTACGGCGCGCCAAAGGAGAAGTCGCGGTCGATGACCCCTATCGCCCCGAAGCGGCTGAGCGTCTGAGCTAGTTGCTCGGCCGGGAAGGGCCGGAACCAGCGAAGACGGACGAACCCAACTTTCTTGCCTTCCTTGCGCATCTGCCGAATAGCGACTTTCACCGGCATGGACAGGGTGCCCATGCCCACCAGCACAACATCCGCATCCGCGGTCTGGTACTCCTCAAAGAACGGGTTCCCATACGACCGGTTGAAGATGCGCTCGAAGTCGCGGTAGGCCTCGGGGATGACCACGTCGCGCGACCGGTTCATGGCCTCGTCGTTGTGCTTACGCAACTCCATCAGCCAGTCCTCGTTCACCTGTGGGGCGACCGTGATGGGGTTGTCGGGATGCAGCTGCAGGTCGCCGCGATTGTACGGGGGCAAGAACGCGTTCACCCACTCCTGCGGGGGAATTTTCACCATCGACTGCGAGTGTGTGAGAAATGCCCCGTCGCAGGCGATCGCGCAGGGCAGGAACACCCGGCGGTCCTCGGCTACGCGGTAGGCGATCAGCGCGGTGTCGAGCGCCTCCTGCGCAGAGTCAACCCAGACGAGCTGCCAGCCGAGGTCGCGCACGGCCAGCGCGTCGTTGTGTTCGACCCCGAAGGCGCCGGGGTCATCCAACGCGCGGTTCCCGACCATCGCCACCATCGGGATGCGCAGGGCGGGGGTCACGGTCAGCGCCTCAAACGCATACATCCACCCGACTCCGCTGCTGCCGCAAAAGACCCGCGCTCCTACGGCGGAGGCGTGCTTGACTATTTCAAACTGGGAGTGCTCGGACTCAGCCACGATGTACTCACAATCAAGCTCCCCATTGGCCACCAGCTTGGCCACGTACTGCATCACCGTGTCGTACGGCCGGATCGGATATGCGGTGATGACGTCGACGTCAGCCAGCTTGCAGGCGACCGCGATCGCCTCGCTCCCGCTGATGAGGGCTTCTTTTTCCTGCTGCGCCTTCTCGATGACTTTCGCCATGCTCATCCTCCGATCGGCCCGTGAGGTTTTCTTTGTACGCTACCCCGCACCGGACTCGTGCGGGTCGGTGACGACCTCCTCGCTAATCTTTTCGCCGCCGGTGTCCACGACGCCCACCTTCACGAGATCTTTGATCTCCTCCTCGTACTGGCCGCGGATACGGAACCCGTGCTCCCGCGGCGGCAGGTGCGTGATCTTGTCTTGCAGCCAGGTCTGGTAGCCGGCTTTGTCCTTCCTCCAGGCTTCCCACTGACTGGCGTTGTCCGCGAAGGCCGTCTCGTTCACCATCGTGATGCAGTGCTCGACCGGACAGACAGCCTCACACACGCCGCACCCGCAGCACGATTCCATGTTCGCGTCGTAGAGCGCGTCGGGGGTGACGTCAAAGCAGGAGTCGGGACACTGGAGCCAG
>DATGVF010000107.1:0-17577 GCA_035300645.1 bacterium | reverse complement strand
GTGCTGATGATTCCTATTGGGGGCCACTTTACGATCGGGCCGCAGCAGGCGGATGCTGTCATCGGCCAGGTGAAGCCGCGGATTGTAATCCCGATGCACTACAAGACGAGCGTGAATGCTGACTGGCCGATTGGGACGGTGGAGGATTTCATTCGGGGCAAGCCGCGTGTCAAGCGCCTGAGTAAGAGCGCGACCATTACGAAGGCCGCACTCCCCGCCGAGTCGGAGATCTGGGTGCTGGGGGTCTGACGGGTCTCCGGGTATCTGGCTGCGCGCCGGGCGGCGGGATCAGCGGGCGACTACTTGGAAGTCCCCGATAAGTAGGTGAGCAGGGTCCGCACGCCGTAGCCCGTCCCGCCCGTTGGAGTGTAGGGGTTAGTGCCTTCCTCTTTATCGAGAAACGCAGTCGGCGCGATGTCGAGGTGGGCCCACGGCCGCCCATCGACAAACTCCCGCATGAAGATTGCCCCTTTTTGGGCTCCCCCAAACCGGGATCCCGAGTTGCGGAGATCAGCGATGGGGCTGCGCATGTTGTCCAGAAATTCTTCGTACAGCGGCAGTTCCCACAAACGCTCGCCAGCCTGCTGCGCTGCGGCCAGGAGACGCTGGATCAGGGGTGGGTCGTTGCCCATAATCGCGGCGGCGAGGTAGCCAAAGGCCACGAGTGCCGAGCCGGTGAGCGTGGCGAGATCAATGATCTCATCGGGGCGTTGCTGCGCCGCGTAGGCCAGGGCGTCCGCCAAAATGACGCGGCCTTCGGCATCGGTGTTGTTGATCTCGATCGTCTTCCCATTCATCGCCCGCACGATGTCCCCGGGCTTCACCGCGTGGCCACTGGGGAGGTTTTCCACGGCGGCCACAACACCCAGGACCCGTACCGACGGCCCCAGAGCAGGCAGGGCCTGGAGCGTCGCCAGGACCGCGGCACCACCGGCCATGTCCGACTTCATCGACTCAAGATCTTGCGTTTTGAGGTTGATCCCCCCGCTGTCGTAGCACACTCCTTTGCCGACCAGTGCGATGGTCTGGCGCGCTTTGGGAGGAGAATACTCCAAGACGATGAGCCGCGGCGGTTGGTCGCTCCCCAGGCCAATCGCGAGCAAGGCCTCCATGCCTAGCGCCTTCATCCCGTTGACGTCCATGACGGTGCACTTCAGCCCCGTCTTGCGCGCGGCTTCGGTCGCGATCTCTGCGAGCCGCACCGGGGGGAGATGATTGGGCGGTTCGTTGACGAGGTCGCGGGCAAACACGGTGGCGTCCGCAAACAGCCCGCCGCGGGCCACTCCCGCCTCCATCAATTTCTGCTGCGCGGAGTCGGCGGCTAACAGGGTGACGTGGGTCACGTGCCCTCCCTCATCGCGTTTGTAACGGAGGAACCGGTACGCTCCGAGGATGGCCCCCTCCACGCGGGCCTGCGTCGCCGCCTCGGGCAAAAGACTCGGGACCACGGCAGGCGCGATTCCGACGCGAGCGGCGTGCACCCGTGCCGCCTGTCGGACGACGGTCGCCGCCGCCCGCCGTATCTGGTCGAGCGACAGCGAGCCCTTGGGACCCATGCCGACCGCGATGATCTTGTGGGCGGGAATGCGTCCGTTTGTGTGAACGACAAGCGTGCTTCCTAATTTGGCGTCGAACTTTTCCTCCGCCAGCACAGAGGACAGCAGGCCCCCCAGAGCCTTGTCGACGCGAGCGGCCGCTCCTTCGAGTGCCGAACTGTCGGCGGCGATACCCACGCCCAGCGCATCGCAGGCCAAAGCTTCGGGGGCGTCTAGCGTAACGGCAAACTCCACGGCGACACTCTCCTCACTAGGAAACTGGGGCGATGCGGTACGGACGTCAGGCCCCCCGCGTCATGTCCTTTTGGAGCTGTTCTCCGACTCCGATCTGTAAGGCGCGATCGTACGCAAGTTTCATCGTGGCCACGTCTTCAGCTGCAATGCCTTGCGATTCAAACAGGGTGATTTGTTCCGCCGACGTGCGGCCCGCTGCCTCGCCCACGACGATGGAGCCCAGTTCGACGATTCGATCCCACGAGTACAGCCCCGCCTGGACGGCCGCAATGAGATCTCCGGATTCCTGGTGGGCCTGCTCCAGATCGTCGACCGCGATGCGGTCGCTGCGAACCACCGCCTCACCGTCGAGTTCGCGCCGGGTGGCGGCATTCGATCCGATCGCGTTGATGTGCACGCCGGGTGCCACCCACTCCCCGAGCAGGATCGGGTCCGTCGCCGTCGTCGCTGTCACAATGATATCGACCGCATCCACCGCGTCGCGGGCGCTGTCGACGGCCACGACCTCCCCGCCCAGCTCTTCCACCATCTCGTCGGCGAATGCCTCCCGGTGCGCGGCCGTCCGACTGTAGCATTTCACTAAGGCGATCGGCCGGACCCGGCTGATGGCAATCACCTGAGTGCGCGCCTGTTTTCCTGTGCCGATCACGCCGAGCGATCCGGCATCCGTCCGCGCGAGGTACTTGGTGGCCACCGCGCTCGCGGCGCCCGTCCGCAATTGGCCGAGCAGATCGACCTCCATCATCGCCAGCAGTTCGCCTGTGTCGACGCTGTAAAGCATTCCGAGGAAGCGCGCCGCTCCGCTCGCATGCGTGTAGGCCTTCAACCCCATGGCACCCAGCGGGGGCAGGGCCGCCGACATCACGTGCAGGACGGTCCCGGTCGCGGTGGTCGACCGCTGGCGGGGGCGGTTGACGGCTTTGTGTTGTCCGAGATGGCGGAAGGCGTCTTCGACGGTGTGGATGACGTCGTCCATCTTCAAGACGCGCGCCACGTCAGCTTCGCGGAGCAGCAGGGGCATGGCCACACAATTCTCGCCGCGGCGAAGTGCTCCTTTCGGCACCCAGGGACTGGGCATCGAACGCACAACAATCTAGACAAGGAGGCGAAGATTGGAGATCGATCAGAGCTGGTACCGAAGACCTCCGGGCGTCCCGGAACACGCGTCCGCCGGCGGGGTAGTGGTCCGCCCTGGCGACGCCCAGCTCCTTGTTGCTCTGATCCGTGAGGGGGGTTACCCAGGATACGTGCTGCCCAAAGGCCATGTCGAGCCGGGCGAGTCCTCCGAGAAGGCGGCGGCGCGCGAAGTCTCTGAGGAGGCGGGGTTGGCTGGGTTAGTCAACCTCGGAGAGATTGCGGTGCGAGAGCGCCTCGATCTCAAGAAAACCTCCTGGAAGAGGACGCATTACTTCCTCTATGTCGTGGACGCGGGTAGCAGTGTGCAGGGGCAGGCGGAATGGTTCTCTCTCGATGCCCTGCCAGCGATGTTCTGGCCCGAGCAGCGCGAGGTGCTTCACACGTACCGATCCCAAATCGCTATCCTGGTCGCCCAGTTCCTCCAGGGGGGTCGGGATCCAGGCAAGGAGGCTACGCAGCGTCAATTCGGACAGCGCGCTAGCGCCTATGCCCACAGCGCCAGCCATCGGCACGACACGGATCTTGAGCTGTTAGTGGAACACCTGAAGCCAACTTCGGCCGACCGCCTGCTCGACGTTGCGACGGGAACCGGATTCACGGCCGTCGCCTTCCGTCCGCTTGTGCGCTCCGTGGTCGGGGTGGACCTAACGTGGGAGATGCTGCGTGAAGCCCAAGGCCTTCGCTCCGGGCGCGACCGCATCAGGTGGGCCGTCGCGGATGCGGACGCGTTGCCGTTTGCGGACGCGACGTTTACTGTGGTGACCTGCCGGCGCGCCGCGCACCACTTCGTCCACCTGGAGCGCGCGATTGGAGAAATGCTGCGCGTGCTGCCCGTCGGCGGCCGGATCGGCCTGGTGGATCAGGTGCCCCCAGACGACGAAGCTGGCGGAAAGCTGATGGAGTCAATGGAGATCCTGAGGGATCCCAGTCATGTGCGGGCCATTCCCGCCAGCCGCTGGCAGGCGCTGCTAGCCAAGTGGGGTGTCGCGCTTTCGCTCGTGCAGACCGTGGAACGGCGTCTGGCTGTCTCGGAGTGGCTGGAGCTGGCGGGGACCGATCTCGCCCGCCGCGACGCGATCGATGCGGCGCTTCGGCGTGCGTCCCCGCCGGCTCGGGAACAGATCGGATACGAGGCGACGCAGAATCCGACATTCCTGAAGCGATGGATCGTTCTCGTGGGAAAGAGATGAGCAGAGCAGGGAGCGACGCCGGCCAGCCGCGCTTTGTAGCAGGGACGCTGAGGACCTCTTGCCCTGCGTGTTACGTGAGGACCACTTCCACCATGGCCTGGCGTGCTTCCAGCGCTGGAGAGGGGGTCTCGGCGTAGATCTTCCACGCCTCCCATATCCGGTCGCGCAGCGCGGGCGCAACATCCAAATGGAGCGCGGGCTCCGTCCAGGGGGCGACGTCGACTTCGAGCGCCAGCTGGTCACAGAAATCTAAGCAGGCCTCGAGGTAGGCGATGGCCCTCGCGCCATCGACGGGGCCCGCCAAAAACTTGTGCCCCGACCGATCTTCGAATGCGGCGATTAGCACCCTGGTCATCCCGGCGAGCGCGGCCAAGGCGCGGACCGTGGCCCAACGCGCTTGGATATTGTGGGCGGCCTGAGCCGCCGACCAGGACGCGTTCTGAGTGACCCCCCGTTCCACCACAGCGAGGCAGCGCTGCGCAGCACGCGCCACGGCGGCATTGCCGTCTTCACGGATGCGCATCAAGATGGCTACCGCGCCGTCTCTCACTTTGCCGTGCTGCGCCGGCGTCGCGATGCGCGGCATCAAGACCGTATCCGCAATCAACCCGTCCACGACCAATTCAATGGTCCCGCGGCTGGCATACCGGTCGCTGCGGGTAACCGTCTGGGCGATTAGCTTCGTGCGGAGTGCCGGGGCCAGAGAGTAGATTGCTTCCAGCACGATCCGCAGCGGTATGTACACCACCACCGCCCACACGAGCAGTGCGAAGAACCAACGCCGCAGGCCCGCGCCTGAGGCGGCCATCGTCCCCAGCGTCACCAGGTAGCCCACGACGCAGATCACCGCCAGGGCCCGGGCAGTTGTCTGCCGGGACCCCACGTTGGTCAGCGTACTGAAAAGGCGGCGGACAACCATCGTATCGGCCGATTCGTGGCAGTGGTAGTTTGGGCATCGTCCCCAGGGTCTCCTTGAAATCGAACAAGCTCGTGAATGTGTTGTGACACATCCGGTGTACTTACCAAAGGTGATGCAGAGGTGGTGGAGTGCCGGGATTCTCGTGGCGGCAGGGCTCTCTTTCCTGCCGACCGGTTCTTTCGTCCTCGATCCTGCGACCAGTCAGGTGGAATTCTTCGTGCCCGACAATCGCGGGGGGTTTACCGGAATCGCACGCAACGTCGCGACGACGGTCGCCGTGCAGGAACGAGATGGCACGTTTGCGGGCGATGTCGGCGCCCGCATTGACGCGCGGAGCATTACCACCGGGTCGGGGTTGCGAGACGCCCAGATGCACCGGGACTTTTTGATGAGTGACCAATACCCGGTGATGACGTTCCAGGGCACCGCTGTCCCGACCGGCTCGCTTGCGGCCCTCTCCTTTCCTGCGCGCGTGACCGGCCAGCTAACGATCAAGGGAACGACCCACGACGTGGAGTTTCCCGTCCGCGTCATTGCCCTTCAAGACATCTACATGGTGGACGGGAAATTCACACTGCGCATGACAGATTACGGAATTCCGATTCCACGGTTCTTCATCTTTGCCGCCTCTGACCCCATTGTCGTGACGATGCGGCTGCGGTTCACCAGCTCTCCTTAGCGCCCGCCCAGCTCGCAGAGGGGACGGAAGGCAGTCCCCTCGTGCCGTCGAACCCTGGGAAACGAATCCCGCCGACTGTAAATCTGAGCGAGACCCTCAAGCGGGCCGGAGGTGGCGTAGGTGGGCGCACTGGACTACGCGCGGCAGAACCGCGCACGATTTGTGGACGAACTCAAGGCGTTGCTACGCATTCCGAGCATCAGCACCCTGCCCGACCACCGCAACGACGTCCTCCGGGCAGCCGACTGGCTCCTCGCCCATCTGCGCGAGATGGGCATGACCGCCGAGCTCATCCCTCTCAACGGGGGCCACCCGATGGTCTACGCCCAGTGGATACAGGACCCGAACCGGCCCACGGTCCTCTTCTACGGGCACTATGATGTCCAGCCGGTCGACCCGCTGGCAGAGTGGACCTCCCCCCCATTCGAGCCCACCCAGCGGGGAGAGGACCTCTACGCCCGCGGGGCGCGCGACGATAAGGGACAGATTTTCGCCATCCTTAAGGCCCTCGAGTCGTATCTGAAAGACGCGGGCCGGCTCCCCCTTAACGTGAAGGTGCTGATCGAAGGAGAAGAGGAGATCGGCAGTCCCGGAATTTCCCGCTGGATGGACCGGCATGCGCGCAAGCTCGCCTGCAACATGGCGTGGGTGTCTGACGGGCCGATGTACGCCCGGGATCTACCGAGTATCCTCACCGGCCTGCGCGGGTTGCTCTACACCGAAGTGGAAGTCCGCGGGCCCGCGCACGACCTGCACTCCGGAATCTATGGCGGCGCCGTCCCCAACCCGGTCAATGCTGTTGCCACGATCATCGCGGGGCTCAAGGACCGCCGCGGCCGCGTAACGGTCCCCCGGTTCTACGCGGCGGTCAGGGATCCGTCTCCTGAGGAAAAGGCCTCGTGGGAGCGCCTGCCGTTCCGTGAAGAGGAATTCATGCGCGAGGCCGGTATCACTGCCGCCCCGGGCGAGGAGGGCTACAGCATCCTGGAGCGCCGGTGGTCCCGGCCTACCCTGGATGCGCACGGGATTGCCGGGGGATGGACAGGGCCGGGGTCGAAGACGGTGATCCCCGCCAAGGTTGTTGCCAAAATTAGTATGCGTTTGGTCCCCGACCAGAGAGCGAAAACCATACTCCGGGCGTTTGAGAAGAAGGTCAAGCAGCTAGCCCCCCCTGGAGTCGAAGTGGAGGTCCGGGATTTGGCTGGGGGGGATCCCGTCCTCGTGGTGCCGTCGGTCGCGCCTATTCAAGCGGCGGCACGGGTCGCTCGGGCAGTTTGGGGCGCCGATCCTGTGTACATCCGGGAAGGAGGCAGTATCCCGCCCGTCACCAAGTTCGACCGGTTATTGAAAGTGCCCACAGTGCTGTTTGGCTTCGGCCTGCCCGATGACAACACGCACGGGCCAAATGAAAAGTTTCACCTCCCCAACTTCCACCGGGGCATCGAGACGGTTATCCAGTGGGTGGAACAGGTCGCCGGCTAAGGGCCTACGAAACGATGGCTCAGAGTTGAGGGCGGGAGACCACCGCGATGCCGTCGATCCACCAGACGCAACTTGAGATGGTGCAGCTTGTGCTGCCCGGGCACGCAAACGTGCGCGGGACCCTCTACGGTGGGCGCATGATGGATTGGATCACCACGGCGGCGACGATGGCGGCAATGCGTCTCGCTCGCGGGCCGGTGGTCTTGGGCGCGATGGACGACCTCGACTTTCTCAGTGCTGTCCGAGTGGGGGACATGGTTACGCTTCGGGCACAGGTCGAATACGTCGGACGGGCGTCGTTAGAGGTCGGCGTGGATGTGGACGCGGAGGACCCTCGGCAAGGAGGGCAGCGGCGTGCGACCTCCGCGCACTTGGCGATGGTCGCCGTTGACGACACGGGCCGGTCCCGGCCTGTCGGAATCCATGTCACTCCGGCCGACCGTGCCGAGCAGATCCTAGCTGATGCGGCGCGAACGAGGAAGGCTGAGCGTGCCAAGCGGTTGGCCGACGGTCCCTCAGAGCTCGCCGAGGAAGAGGAGACGGCAGGACTGACCCACACCCTGGAAATGTCGCGCCTGGTCTCTCCCGACGATGCCGTCCTCGGGACGCTGATGTTCGCCGGCCGCTTGATGATGCACCTGGACGAGGTCGCGTCACTACTTGCTCTGCGGTTCTGCCGATGTCCCATCGTGACGGCGTCGATCGACGCGCTCGCGTTCTTCGCTCCCATCCGCGTGGGGGAAATTGTCGCCTACCAGGCGGGCCTGAACTACGTGGGGCGGACGTCGATGGAGATCGGAGTGAGGGTCCTCGCCGAGAACCCCCTCACGGGCGTACGCCGCCATACGTGCACCGCCTTCCTCACGATGGTGCACGTAGATGCCCACGGGCGGCCCCAGCCCGTCCCACCATACCATCCCACGACGGAAGCAGAACGACGCCGCTGGGAAGCCGCGGAGCGTCGGCGGGAGCTCCGGGTCCTCCGGCACTCGCGCCTGCGCGGGGTTGAGTCCCCATGACAGGTACTGGGAACGCGCTTTCTGTCGACACACCGAATGGCGGATGACGCAGTCGCTGGTTGATCTCCTCCTGCATCTCGACCAGCACCTCGATCTGCTCTTCGCTCAGATGGGCATGTGGACATACGCGGTGATTTTCGTGATTGTGTTCGCCGAGACCGGATTGGTCGTGACCCCTTTTCTCCCCGGCGACTCGTTGCTGTTCGCGACGGGGGCCCTGGCCGCCCGCGGCCTCATTCCCCCGATCGTCCTGGGCGCGCTCCTGTCGGCAGCCGCCATCGCGGGCGATACTGTGAACTACTGGATCGGACAGGTGGCCGGCCCGCGCGTGTTTCGCCAAGAGCATTCGCGTTTTTTCAAGCGCGAGTACTTGGATGGGACCCAGCGATTCTTTGAGCGGTATGGGAGTCTGACCATCGTGCTCGCCCGGTTTGTGCCGATCGTGCGGACCTTCGCGCCGTTTGTGGCCGGGATCGGGCGCATGGCCTACGGGCGATTTCTGTTCTACAATGTCCTCGGTGGAATCGTTTGGGTGACTGCGTTCGTAGCGCTGGGGTATTTCTTCGGTAATCTTCCCGCGGTGCGCGAACACTTCACCCTCGCGATCGGTGTCGTGATTGTTCTGTCCGGCGTGCCGATCCTCGTGGAGCTGTGGCGCCACCGGCGACGGTAATCGGCTCACTCGGATTTTTGGCGGAAAGCAGGGGTGGCGCGCGGCGTTACGAATGTGTTGGAGGGGCGCGGCGCTCCACCGGAGTGACGGCCCGCTGCGCTCGAACGCGGAGAAGACCCGAAGGAGGTGGGGATGGACACTATCGGGCACCACTATATTGCCGAAGCATCCGGGTGTACATCCGGTGTCATCGGGAAGATTGAAGCCGTGGAGCGGATCCTAGTCCGCGCCGCGGAGATTGCCGGTGTCCATGTGTGGTCCACTTCATTTCACCGGTTCAACCCCAGCGGAGTATCGGGTGTCATTGTGATCTCCGAATCCCACATGTCCGTGCACACATGGCCCGAAGTCGGCTACGCGGCGTTAGACATTTTCACTTGTGGCGATTCCGCTAAGCCGCAGAAAGCGCTGGAATGGGCCCTGAGAGAGTTCGGGGCTACCAATGTCCACATCACTGAGGTGACGCGCGGTTTGGAGGAAGGCGACAAAGTCTTCTTCCACAGCATTGTGACGTGGGAGGAAGAGCTGCTGCGCCGCACCGTGAACGGTCAAAAGGCCCCCGGTCGTCGTCCCGCACCGCGGCGTGCCGCGGAGGCCGGGGTGGGACGGCGTCGCCCGCCCGCTCCTCCCGAAACGTAGTCGCGCGACTCCCCCGCGCCTGTGCTCCCGTTCATCTCTATCCAGAGCGTGTCGGGACCCTAGTCTCAACTCACGCGTATGCCGGCCAATCCTAGCGCAGTCGAGCGCGCGCTCAAAGCGTCGGTCGCAGGCGAAGTCCGCTTCGACCCAGCTTCCCGAGTTCTCTACAGCACGGATGCCAGCATCTACCAGATTCTCCCGCTAGGCGTCGTCATTCCCCGCGATGATGACGATATTGCCGCCACCCTGCGAATTGCTGCGGATGCGGGGACCCCGATCTTGCCCCGCGGAGCGGGGACCAGCCTGGCAGGGCAATCCATCGGCCGGGCAATCATCTTGGACTGTTCCAAGTACATGTCCCGGATCTTGGAGCTCGATGGGGCCCGCCCGCTGGCACGGGTGCAGCCGGGGGTGGTGCAAGATGACCTCAACCAGGCCGCCCGCCCCCACGGACTGCGGCTGGGCCCAGACACCGCGACCAGCAACCGGGCGACCTTGGGGGGGATGATCGGCAACAACTCCTGCGGGGCGCGCTCCATCGTGTATGGGAAGATGATGGACCACGTGCAGGAACTGCGCGTGATGCTCATTGACGGAACCGAGTTGCACCTCCGCCGGCCCGGCCCCGGGCGACCTCCCGCGGTCGCATCAGGCCGGGAGGATGTGATCCGCCGGAGTGTGGCGGCGATCGTGGAGCGCAATCGCGAGGAAATCGAGCGGCGATTTCCTCGCTTACTGCGTCGCGTCAGCGGCTACAATCTCGACGCGTTGGTCCGCGACCCCGCTGACTTGATCAACCTGCTCGTGGGGTCCGAAGGCACGCTGGGCATCGTGACGGAGGCGACCGTCGGGCTCGTCCCCCAGCCGGCGAGCACCGTGCTGGCAGTCGTCCACTTTGCCGACCTCTTTGCGGCATTGGATGTCGTGCCACTAATTTTGTCCTTCGCTCCGTCGGCAGTCGAGTTGATCGATCGAATGTTGCTGGAGATGACACGTGCTCAGCTCGAATACGCCCGGCGCATGACCTTCGTGCAGGGCGATCCGGATGCCCTGCTGATCGTGGAGCTCTCCGGTGCGACACCCGCCGAGCTTGCGGACCGCCTCGCCGCGATGGAGCGGGCGCTGCGCGCGGAAGGCGTCCAGGGGGTGATCGTGCATGCGACGTCGGGGGCCGACCAAGACAACATTTGGCGGGTGCGGAAGGCCGGGCAAGGACTCTTGCAAGGGGTGAAGGGCGACGCCAAGCCGATCGCATTTGTCGAGGATACGGCCGTCTCCCCCCAGCGCTTAGCCGCGTACATGCGGCGGTTCAAGTCTCTGCTGGACGCCCACGGGGTGCGCGCGGCGATCTACGCGCATGCGAGTGTCGGGTGTCTCCACGTCCGGCCGCTGATTGATCTCAAGCGCCAGCACGACATCGAGAAGATGAAAGCCATCGCCGAGGCCGTGGGCGAGTTGGTCATCGAGTTTGAGGGCACCATGAGCGGCGAGCACGGCGACGGCTTGGTCCGGTCGTGGTTTGTGGAGCGCTTCTTCGGCTCTCAGGTCTACGGCGCGTTCCAGGAGATCAAGGCACTGTTCGATCCGTCCGGCCTGATGAACCCCAGCAAAATTGTCAACGGTCCGCCGATGGATCAGTCGCTGCGGTATGGGTCGCACTATCGCACCCAGCCCATCGCCACGATCTTCGACTGGTCGAAAGACGGCGGCTTCGGACGATCGGTGGAGCTGTGTAGCGGGCTCGGCGCGTGCCGCAAAACCTCCGAAGGGACGATGTGCCCATCGTACATGGTAACGCGCGAAGAGGAGCACTCGACTCGAGGGCGCGCGAATCTCTTGCGGGCCGTCTTGTCCGGGGTCCTCCCCACACAAGAGATCACAGGCACGCGCTTGTACGAGGCACTGGACCTGTGCCTGGAGTGCAAAGGGTGCAAAGGGGAGTGCCCGGCCAACGTCGACATGGCTAAACTGAAGTATGAATTTTTGGCTCAGTACTACCGGGCGCATGGAGTGCCTCTACGCGCCTGGTTATTTGGACACTACCGCTTGCTGAACCACTGGGGATCCCGGGCCGCGCCGCTCTCTACGGCGCTCGCCCAATCCCGTCCGGCTCGCTGGGTGCTGGATCGGCTGGTGGGTATCGACCGCCGGCGCCCGCTGCCGCCTTTCGCGCGTCCGAATTTCCTGCAGTGGTGGAACGCGCATCGGCAAGCGCGCATACAACTGAGCTCCCCATCCCATGCGCGCGCAGGCTCCCGCGGCCCGGTCGCCCTCTTTGCCGACACGTTCATGATCTACAATTATCCGCAGGTCGGCCGCGCGGCAGTGGAAGTCTTGGAACAGCTGGGCTATGACGTCGAACTCGCCCCGCCGGTTTGCTGCGGACGCACGCTCATTAGCAAAGGACTCCTTTCCCAAGCGCAGGCGGCGGCGCGCCGGAACGTGGGCGCGCTACTGCCCGTCGCCGCGCGGGGGGTGCCGATTGTGGGGTGCGAACCGAGCTGTCTGCTCACGTTTCGCGACGAGGTGCCGGACCTGGTCCCGGGCGACGCTGCACAGACTCTGGCCCGCGGTGTCTTCCTCATTGAAGAGTTTCTCGCGAGCGAACACCGGCGCGCCCCGCTACCGCTTACTGGCGGGGCCGGCCGTCATGTCCTCGTCCACGGTCACTGTCATGAGAAGGCGCTCGCGGGGACGGCGCCGCTGCAACAGGTTCTAACCGCCGCGGGGTACACAGTGGAAATGGTCGATGCCGGCTGCTGCGGGATGGCCGGGTCGTTTGGGTTTGAGAAAGAGCACTACGAGATCTCGATGGCCATCGGGGAGCGTCGACTCTTGCCCGCAGTCAGACAGGTAGGTCCCGACGCGGTCGTGGCCGCGACGGGTGTGTCTTGCCGACAACAGATCGCGCACGGCAGCGGGCGGCGCGCTCTGCATCTCGTGGAGCTGCTCCAACCAGCGGCGCCCCACGCGGCGGAGCACGCCGCGGCGGTGAGCTGACGTTGCCCGAGGGGCCCGACGCACCCATCCAGAACGCGGGGTCGATAGCGGCGCAGCAGCCTGTGCGTGTATTGCCGCGCGCGAGCGATCTGAATCTGCCGCTGCTGATCTCCGCCTCGGTCGTTCATTTCCTCAACGACTTCTATGTTGCGTTCCTGTCCCCGTTGCTTCCTCTGGTTGTGGCAAATTTCCACCTCTCCCTCGCCCTGGCGGGGCTGCTCGCGACGATTCTGAACACCTCAGGGGCGATGTTACAACCGGGATTTGGGGCGCTGGCTGATCATTTCCGGCGCAGAGTGTTCATCAGGGTGGGACCGGTTCTGGCGGTAACGGGGATGGGACTCATGGGGCTGGCCCCGTCATATGGCGTTCTCATCGTGCTGCTTGCTCTAGCGGGGGCGGGAACGGCGGCGTTTCATCCTCAAGGGGCGTCGACGGCCGCGGAGGCCAGCGGGCGGCGAAAGGGTGCGGGCCTCTCAATATTCGTCGCGGGCGGAGAACTCGGCTATGCGCTGGGGCCGTTGATCATCGCGGCAATTGTGGCGTGGCGCGGGCTCAATGCCACGTGGATGGCCGCGGTGCCGGGAGTCCTCGCGTGTGTGCTGCTCTGGCCCGCGTTTCCCCCGGCTGGCGCCCCCCCGTCACGGTCCGGGACCCCGAGCTTGCGCACAGACTTGGGCGCAGCGTTTCGTCCGATGCTCGTGCTCTGGTTCGTCGTGTTCCTGCGCAGCGTGATCATCACCTCCTACCACACGTTCCTGCCCCTGCTGATCACGCAGCGGGGTGGGGCGCTCGTCGCGGGTGGGCTGGCCGTGTTTCTGTTCGGCGGGATCGGTGCCATTGGCGGGATTTGCGGGGGGATTCTCTCTGAGCGCATTGGTCGGAAGCGTCTTGTGATGCTGTCGTTCATCATCACCGCGCCGCTGCTCGTCGCGTTTGTGCGAAGCCCCGCGCCGTGGTCGTATGTCTTTCTCGCTCTGGGGGGGATCGTTGTTTACTTGTCGGCTGCGGTGACCATTGTCATGGCGCAGGAACTGCTCCCCCATCGGGTGGGGGTCGCGAGCAGCATCGTGATGGGCGTCGCATGGGGAATGGCGGGGCTCACTCTAACCGGAGTGGGTGCGCTGGCCGATAGAGTCGGGCTGGGGAATACGCTCATGCTGCTGTTGCTGCTCTTCGTTCCAGCACTCGCTGCGGCGCGGGCTCTTCCGCAGTCACTCGATACCGCAGTTGAACACTCCCGCTGACATCTGCGACTGTGAAGTACGGCGAGGGACGTTCTGCGCCGGTCGTTAAGCCTCGGGCTCGAACAGCTCGATGACGTTTCCGTCAGGATCCGCTAGCTGGGCAAGACGCCCGGCATCCACGGTGCGAGGCGGGATGAGGACTTTCGCTCCCCGCCTCTTTGCGTCGTTGAAGACGACTTCGAGATCGGCCACCTGAAATGTAATCTGGGTCGTCCCTGCGCCTCCGGCCTGCCCTCGGGGCTTGACCGCGAGGATCACGCCTTCAGTGCGGAACTCGGCCGACTTGTCCGACTTCGTGACCACGGGGAGTCCAAGCACGTAGGAGTAGAAATTCACCGCCTTTTTCATATCCGACACGAGCATGGAAACCTGCGTTAACTGGTCAAGCATCGCGACGTCCGGCTCACCTCCGCGTCGAACCAGATTCCTTCCTCTCTCCCACCGTGCGCGTGATCGGTGGCTGCCAAAATAGGTGCGTACGACGATCGATTCACCCAGTCCATACGTACCCGCAGTGCCAGTGTTTCCACCCGTCCCTCGAGCCTCCTGCGACGACCCCTCGGGAGATATCGTCGAGAGGGGATCGGACGTGCCAAGAGGGACGCCTCGGCAGCCCGCAGCCTCCAGTCAGTGGCCCTGAGTCGGGACCATCAGTCGATGACAACCCGCTGCACTAACGACAGCAGCAGGATGGCAACCCACGGCGAGAAATCTAGCCCGCCGATTGGAGGTATGATGCGACGAATGGGGTCGAGGATGGGCGCGGTGACCCGGTAGATGACCCGCACGGCCGGGTGAGACACATCGACGCCGGGGATCCAGCTTATGACGACACGCGCGATAAGGAGCACGTACAAAACTTCAAACACGACCCGTATCAGCGCTAGGGGACTCACGACGCTCTCGTCAATCTGGCGGTCCGCTCGACCTTCTATTCGACTCGCGCGTTAGCGAGTTCCTGTGTGTAAAGAAAAGACCCGGTCGGGGTGAATCCCGACCGGGTCTTGTACGTCGTCAGTGCTGTGGTTTACACCGGGACGACGTTCGCGGCCTGCGGGCCCTTTTTCCCATCGACGACGTCGAACTGGACCTGCTGGCCTTCCTGCAGGGAGCGGAACCCGTCCTGCTGGATGGCGCTGTAGTGGACGAACACGTCCTTGCCACCCTCCACGGAGATGAAGCCGTAACCCTTCTCCGCGTTGAACCACTTGACCGTGCCAGTAACCATTGCGGCCTTGCTCCTTTCGTACTTTGTACAGGCTTGCGCACATCAGTGCCCTACCTGCCTCGCCGAGCGTACCACTTGGCGGGGCCCGATGTCAACATTGCGGGCGACGGTCGCGGCAATTCGTGGAATGAGCGGCCACCGCGAGGTGTGTCGATTGCCGAGCAATGGAATCGATTCATCTTCGTCGCGTTTCGATCGCAACCCCTGCCGTGGGTCCCACTCAGTAGATTAGGGATTCGTCGCGTGCCGTCGATGCGTCATACGTCCGGGATAACATTTCCACGGCAGAATTTGGGAAGAATAATTTTTCGTTGGTGATCAACACAAGGCCTCACGCTAGTCCCTTGACTTGCGTGAAACTGCATGATATACACTGAAGAAAATTGCATACGTGCTCTTATCAAGAGTGGGTGAGGGACGGGCCCGATGAACCCCGGCAGCCTGTGCGGCACGACGTCACGCCCGTGCGTGATGTGACCGATGTGTCGTGCAAGGTGCCAACTCCTACGGAACCAATTCCGAGAGATAAGAGGGACCGGCACCCCTCCAGTAGGAATTGGGAGGGGATTTTTTGTTGGTCATGGTGACTGTCCGCGTCCCCGCTACCATAGCGAATCTCGGACCAGCCTTCGACACGGCAGGCGTCGCGGTGACCGTCTACAACACGGTGCATCTCACCCTGGCAGCCTCCGCACGTGTGGAGGTGCAGGGGTATGGTCAAGGGAGTATGCCAGAGGATTCATCTAACCTGGTCTATCGCGCGGCGGCGAAAGTTGCCGCCCGGGCGGGACGATCGAGTGCGTTTGCGCTGCAGTGCCATAACGACATTCCGCCCGGCCGTGGACTGGGGAGCAGTGCCGCGGCGGTGGTCGGCGGTGCGGTTGCGGCCAACGAGGCTCTCGGTCGCCCGCTCAGCCAGGAGGACCTGTTGGATTTGACCTGGCGGATGGAAGGGCACGCGGATAACGCTGCCCCGGCGTTGCTGGGGGGTGTGGTTCTGGCCGATGTGAGTGATGGTGTCGTGCGGTGGACGCGGATCATGCCGACATGGGATGTGGCGCTGGTTGTTGCCGTGCCGGAATTCAGCGTCGCCACCGACCGCGCGCGAGCGGCGCTCCCTGATCGCGTGCCCCTGGCCGATGCAGTCACCAATATCAGCCATACCGCGTGGCTGGTGACGGCGATGTTGACCGGACGGGCGGACCTCTTGACCACCGCGATGGACGACCGACTCCATCAGCCTTATCGCCGGAGCCTGGTGCCGGGGATGGAGGAGGCGTTCGCGGCGGCGAGAGCGGCCGGCGCATATGGTGCAGCGTTGTGCGGCAGCGGCCCGTCGGTACTGGCCGTGGTTCCGCCCGCGAAGGCCGCCCGCGTCGGTCAGTCCATGGTGGACGCGTTTGCGGGGCACGGACATGCGGCGAGCTACATCCGCGTCAACATCGACGAGCAGGGGGCGACTCTTGTCGCCTGAGGCGATCCAACCTCCACGAGTCGGGGAGGGCAATGTGACCAGTGTGAGGCAGGATGATGTTCGAAGCCAAATTCCCATCATCGGGGGAGACCATGTCTGAACAGCAGCTGCGGTGTCGCGAGTGTGGTGCCATGTACGCGGCGGGACCGCGTTACGTGTGCGAGCAGTGCTTTGGGCCACTTGAGGTGGTCTATGACTATGCAGCGCTCGCCCGCCAGCCGCTGCGGCAGATGATCGAGGCAGGCGTGCCGTCTATGTGGCGGTACGAGCCTCTGCTGCCCGTGCGCCGTGTGCCCGAGATCGATTTGGAGCCCGGGTACACCCCGTTGCTGCCTGCGGGCCGGCTGGGTCGGGCGTTGGGGCTGCGTCGCTTGTTCATCAAGAACGACAGCGTCAACCCCACGTGGTCATTCAAGGATCGGGTCGTAGGTGTGGCGATGTCTGCCGCCCGTTCGTTCGGCTACGACGTCGTCGCCTGTGCCTCGACGGGTAACCTCGCCAACGCGGTGGCCGCTCACGCCGGCCGGGCGGGCATGCGAGCCTGCGTCTTCATTCCCAAAGGGCTGGAACGGGGGAAGGTCTTGGCGACGGCGGCGTACGGGGCCACTTTAGTGGAAGTGGATGGCACCTACGACGACGTCAACCGCCTGTGCGCGGAGATCGCCGAAGAGCACCGCTGGGCATTCGTGAACGTAAACGTGCGGCCGTACTATTCAGAAGGCGGGAAGACGCTGGGGTTCGAGGTCGCTGAACAGCTCGGCTGGCGGGCACCCGATCATGTCGTGGTCCCTATCGCGTCCGGCAGCTTGCTCGTCAAGATCCATAAGGGGTTAACCGAGCTGCAAGCAGTCGGGCTGCTCGAGAGTGTGCCCACGCACGTCCATGGCGCCCAGGCGGCCGGGTGCGCGCCGGTGGCCACGGCGTTTGCTGAGGGGAGCACCGAGATTCGGCCCGTCAAACCCAACACGATCGCACGCTCGCTGGCCATTGGTACCCCTGCGGATGGCCGGTATGTGCTCAAAGTGGCTCGGCAAACGGGGGGCGCGGTCGTGGCCGTGACGGATGACGAGATTGTGGCCGGAATCCTAGTCCTTGCGGAG
>DATGVF010000106.1:0-2453 GCA_035300645.1 bacterium | reverse complement strand
ACGAACCGTCCAGCCAGCACGGTCGGCCACGCCTCAGCCACGACCAGAAACACCTTCCCAAGAGTCGACGCAGCGTATCCTGCGATGGCCAAGGGTTTGCGCCGGCCCAAACGGTCGGAGATGTACCCGGAGAATACGCGCAGGAGGCTGGCGACACTTTCGGCGATGCCCTCAATTAACCCGAGGATGGCTGGCGACGCCCCCAGCGTCTGGGTGAGGAACATCGGCAGGAGCGGGTAGACCATCTCGGTACTGATGTCGGTCAAGAGGCTGGCGAGGCCGAGAATGATGATGTTCATCGGCCCGCATTGTTCTCGAAGGCGTCAGGAGTTCCTCTGCACGCTCGGGGACCCGAACGGGGAAACGAGCGACACCGCCTACGACCGGTGCACGTGGACCGTGAGCCAACCGTGCACGGTAGTCCACCTCCTCATGCCGCGCGTCCACTCACTCCAGATGTGATTGCTTTTGCCACACCCGGCGCAGCCCTAGGGTGTTGCAGGCGCACATCCGGACAGCCGGGCGAGTTCGTCGAGGGAGAGCACACCCTTATAGCGTTGTCCTTTGATCTCCCAGGTCGGATAGACTCTCACACCTGCGTGGCGCAGACCTGGGGGGATCACATTCGATGGGCGATTATCCCCTGGGCGTAGGAAGGGGACTTGTCGCTGCCCTTGCGGACGCGACCATTGGCGCATCGCCACGCGCCCAGGCACGAATGTTCCGTGCCGCGATGACGTCGGCCGGCCCTGCGTGCCCGCACCGACGACAGCAGAATTCCGCTTGCGAGCGGCGGTTCCGCTTGTCCACATGGCCACAGACCGGGCACGTGCGGCTCGTGTTGGCCGGATCCACGAAGACGACCGGTACCCCGGCTTTCGCGGCCTTGTAGGCAATGAACTGCCGCAGTTGTCCGAACGCCCAGTTGTGCAGGCGGGCCCGCTGGCGGCGCCTGGCCTTTATCCTGTCGCGGATGCCCCGGAGGTCTTCCAGGGCAATGCCGCAACAGAGCCGTTGCGCCTTGGCCACCACGCGCTTGGCGATCCCGTGGTTAACATCCCGCTGGTATCGTCCTTGCCGTCCGGAGACTTGCCTGAGCTTGCGCCGCGCTGCCCGCGTCCCCCGCTTCTGCAGGCGCCGGCGGCGGTTGGTGTAGATCCGTCTTTTTTCTTCCACCGCCTGTCCGCTGTGGACCTCCGCCTCGCTGTCCGTGAGCAGGTTGGTCGTCCCCAGGTCGCAGCCCAGGTAATCCTGCACCGGGGCGGGAACGGGGACGTCCACCTCCACCACCTGGTGCAGGATGAACTTCCCCCGCCGATAGCACAGCACCGCCTGATGGCGACTGGACAACCCCGCCTGCGGGCGCGCGGTAAACGGGATCCGAAAGCCATACACGGACACCGTGCCGTCGCGCTTGTACCGGTGCTCGTACACGGGGATCGCCCCGCGCCGCCGAAATGTGGCTTGGTGCTGTCTGCGCTGTGTGGTGCGGTACGCGTAGGCGACCTTGCGGATGACCACCACAGCCGCCGCCGAGGGTAGCTGAAACCGCTCCCGCACCTCCCCATAGGCACGGCGCTGGAGAGGCAACCAGTGCCAGAGGCGTTCTCGGAAGGCGACGCCGGACAGCCAGTTCGCGGCCGCATTGAACCGCTCGAGCCACGCGATCAGCTGGGCGGGGTAAGGCGGGTGCAGACGGACGGTCTCAACACGGTTCATCAGTATATCATCAGTATATTCCTTTTTAGCGACCGGGGCAACTACTTACGTCCGGGAAACAATCCACGCATTACTTATTAGCATTCCGCCGAATGACCGGGGAGCGAGGCCAAACAGCAGATCCCGCGATTTTGCCCAAGATGCACGCACTGATTCTAGCCACGTACGAAGTAGAGCCTTTGGCTGATTCTGCAGAGTCCCTGGCCTCCGAAGCAGTAGTCAACACTAGGGTTCGCCCCTAGAGTAGTACCGAGACCCCATGCCCCGAGTTGGCGTACTCACTAGCGGAGGCGATGCCCCCGGCATGAACGCCGCAATTCGCGCGGTGGTGCGGACAGCCACGTCGTACGGGTGGGAGGTCCTAGGCATCCGTCATGGGTATGCTGGTCTGATCGCGAATGATGTGGTGGGACTGACTGCCCGCGACGTGGGGGGCATTATTCAACTCGGGGGGACCTTGCTCAACTCCGCTCGGTGTCCGGAGTTCCACGACGAGCCCGTCCGCCGCCGGGCTGTCGACACTGTGAAGCGCCACCAGCTGGATGGGGTCGTCATTATCGGCGGTAATGGATCGCAACGCGGCGCCTATGATCTGTCCCAGTCCGGCGTGCCCGTCGTGGGCGTAGCGTCCACCATCGACAACGACGTATTCGGGACGGATCAGAGCATCGGGGTGGATACCGCTTTGAACATTGCGCTGGAGGCGGTGGACCGTCTGAAGACCACGGCCTCGG
>DATGVF010000105.1:0-2500 GCA_035300645.1 bacterium | reverse complement strand
GCATTTTCGCGCCGCCCCGGCGGCGCGTGGGGGCGCACGGTCTGGACAGGCCCCGCTGCGGGGGGGCAGATTGCAAAGGGGATTCTACACGCATTGCAAGCAGCCGTGCAGATCGGCGTCCACGAGCGCCCAGAAGAGCCTCGGGCCTGGGCATCCACTGACGCGGGAACGACCGAAAAAAAGTGGCCGGGACAAGCCCGGCCACGGGTTACTGTTGAGACCGGCGACCTGCCGGCATGCCCGGAGTTCGTCCGGGCATGCTCGACTGCGTCGGTCTGCGACTGACGCTTACGCGCCTTGGTACAGCGGGCCGCGGATGACCTGACCGGGGAAGGCGCCGGTATGCTCGCCGTTTTCCAACAGCCCCACGCCATTGACGATGACATGATCGATCCCGGTGGGGACCGCCTTGACGCGCGCACCACCGTCCGGAAGGTCGTGCACCAGCTCGCGCGCCTTGTTCGCGATGGTCTCGGGGTCGAAGATGGTGATGTCGGCCACCATCCCCGGGGCGATGAAGCCGCGATCGTGGAGGTCGTGCATCATCGCGGTCTTGCCGGTGAGCCGATGGACCGCCTCTTCCAGCGACATCACCTGCTCTTCGCGCACCCAGTGACCCAGCAAAGTGGTGCTGTAGTCATCGCGGTCATGCGCATGTGGACGCGCGCCGCCATCGCTGGTCCCAATCACGGTATAGTGCGAGCCGAGGATCTCCTTCTGCGCCTGCGGATCGGTGCCGCGCTCGACGATCTGGAACAGGGTGTGCAATTCCTCGTCGACGGACAGGTCGAGGAAGGCATCGATCGTGCTCTTGCCCTGCTCCTTGGCGATGTGCTCGACGCTCTTGCCCTGGAGCGCCTGGTGCTGCTTCTTGGTGGCCAAATAGACCTGCACGAGGTCCCAGCGCCGGTTGAAATAGCCGCGCGCCTGCCCCCGCCGGTCGGTCATCGGAGCGGCTTGGGCGACGGTGCCCTCCACCGCCTCGGCGCTCAGCGCCTTGCGCGTTTCCGGGTCGCGGAAGGCGGCCATCCGCTCCCGATACGGCCGGGACATGACCTCGTCCCACGTCGGCATCCCGTGGAAGATGCCATTCGGGTTCGTCAAATCCTCGTCCTGTGGGACATCGAGCCCGAGCCGGAGGTCGAAGATCGGCCCCTGAACGCAGGAGGTGCAGGAGCCATACGCCCGAGCGCCCGACTTGAAGGAATCAGCCAGCCACTGCAGGTGTTCCTTATGCTCCTCGGGTTTTTCGATCGACTGCGAGAGCAGGTTGTAGATGGCGGGGCGGCCCGTCCCGGCCGAGAGCAAGCGGGCGAGCATGTGCGACGCTTTGGTCCCACCGAGCCCACCGCCGCTGACCTGGATGAGGCCCGTACCCAGTTCCGCCAGCACACCGGCGAGCGCCGAGCGCTCCGCGTCGGTGGCGCACCCGGCCGGGTCGCGCCGACGCGCCGGGGCGGTGCTGAACCCGAGCGCCCCCGCCTGCATCGCCTCGCGGACCAGCCGTTGCATGGTCGCGAGCTCCTCCGGCGTCGCCTCGGCTCGCTCCGATGACGCCTCGCCCATCACATAGCGGCGAATGCCGGAATGGCCGACCAGGGTCCCGACATTGATGCCGCGCTTCTTTCCCAGCGCGTCTAAGTACTCGCCGACCGATTCCCACGTGACGTCAACGCCCGCCTTGATCGTGCTGAGCGGGATCGCCTCGGCGTCCGCGAAAAACTCCAGGTACCACGCGCCGTCGCCCGGTCGCGTCGGCGCGATCACCTGGCCGCATTGGCCGACAATGACCATGGTGTGGCCGTTCTGCACGCTGGAACTGCACAGGGGATCCCACACCGCCTGGGGGTCGTAATGGGTGTGATGATCGATGAACCCGGGGGCGACGACGCGCCCCGCGGCGTCGATGGTGCGCTTGGCGGCGGCACCGGCATATTTGCCGACCCCGACGATCTTGCCGTCCTGCACCGCGACATCCGCGATAAATCCTAGCTCGCCCGTGCCGTCTACGACGCGCCCGTTTTTGATCAAGAGATCATACGCCATGCTTCTTTCTCCTCATTGCCCCGCTCCGTACGAGCCCGGGGCCCTCGCCGCGGGCCCTCGCCCAACCGGGGCCTTGTGACCCGCCTTTTCAGCCTTCGTGAGCTGCGAGACAGATGCTACGCCTGACTTTCCAGTCCAGCAACATTTTCTCATAAAAAACCGATGGGAGCATTAGGTGATTCTTACGAATCTGGCCCTCCAGCCGCAATGGACGCTAAATTTACGGTAAGCTCTATATGATTATTTATCAATGAGTTGTCAAGTGAATAAAACATGTCTCACGTCTTGTGTGTTGACATCTGAAACCTGAGCTGACGGGATTTCATGGATATCCTCCTTGTTGCAAAGGAAATTGGGTCGATGCGGTTCACGGTTGCGATAAGCGGCAGGCCACAGTGCACTGATATCCACTCCTTTCGGAGACTGTAAGCCACCCAGCAAGATAGATGCCGAA
>DATGVF010000104.1:0-14097 GCA_035300645.1 bacterium | reverse complement strand
TAGTCGCTTCATCCTTCGTTCCTCCCCTGATCCGGTGCCGGAATGTCTTCCCTTGTTCGCGGTCTCGCACGACCCTCCTTCAATAGCCTGACGGCGGCGGTCCCGATGCGATTTCACGAGTTGTCAATCAGCGCACCACGCACCTGCCATGCTGACCTACGCGTCTGGGCGGGCTCGACCCATCCGAAGGCGGAAGGGGCTCTTGTGACATTCGGGAAATCACAAATGATTGCGCGGGGATCGTTCTTGCGCCGCTGGCTCCTCGCCGGGCTGTCTCCTCGTCGCGTCCCAGGCATCCCGCATCACGATGGCCCGGATGACCGCGCGCGTGAACACTAATCTACTCTCACCCTCTACGTCCAGGAAGTGGGGGGATTCGGCATACGGTCGGGAGGCCGACAATGAGCATCCGGGTTGAAGAGGCAGCGGCGCACGTCGGGGAGGAGGTCGAAATCCGCGGCTGGCTCTACAACAAACGCAGCAGCGGCCGGATCCACTTCCTGGTCATCCGGGACGGCTCGGGCCTGATGCAGGCGGTGATGGCCAAGATGGATGTCTCCTCGGAGGCGTTCGCGGCCGCCGACAGACTGACCCAGGAATCGGCTGTCCGGGTGTCCGGGGTCGTCCGGGCCGATCAGCGGGCACCGGGGGGATTTGAACTGTTAGTCCGCGACCTCCAGGTCGTGCAACTGGCCGAGCCCTATCCGATCACCCCGAAAGACCACGGGGTCGAATTCCTGATGGACCACCGACACTTGTGGCTGCGGTCCCGGCGCCAGCACGCCCTCATGCGCATCCGCGCCGAGGTGATCCGCGCCGCCACGGAGTTTCTGGATCGCGCCGGGTACCTTCGCGTGGACACACCGATCCTCACACCCGCGGCGGTGGAAGGAACGACGACCTTGTTTGAAACCCCCTACTTTGATCTCGGCAAGGCGTACCTCACGCAGTCGGGCCAACTTTACAATGAAGCGGCCGCGATGGCGTTCGGCCAGGTGTACTGTTTCGGGCCCACGTTCCGCGCCGAGAAGTCCAAGACCCGGCGCCACCTCACTGAGTTCTGGATGCTGGAACCTGAAGCCGCGTACATGGTCCTCGAAGAATACATGGAATTCGCCGAAGCCCTCGTGTGCGCCATCGTCGCCCAGGTGGTGCAGAGACGGCGCGCGGAACTCGGAGTGCTCGAACGCGACGTCGCCCACCTAGAAAAAGTGACCCCCCCGTTTCCGCGGCTGTCATACGACGACGCGCTGGCTCGCTTGGCGGCAGCGGGCAAACCCCTGCCCTGGGGCGAGGACTTAGGCGGCGACGAAGAGACGGTCATCTCCGCCGCGTTCGACCGGCCCGTGTTCGTCCACCGATATCCCGCGCAGTGCAAAGCCTTCTACATGCAGCCCGATCCGACCCGACCGGAGATCGTGCTGTCTGCTGATCTTCTTGCGAGTGAAGGCTACGGGGAGATCATCGGAGGCGGGCAGCGGATCCACGACCTGCACCTCCTCGAACAACGGTTGCACGAGCACCACCTGCCACCCGACGTGTACCGGTGGTACCTGGATCTCCGTCGCTACGGCTCAGTCCCGCACTCGGGGTTCGGCCTGGGGATCGAGCGCACGGTGGCGTGGATTGCAGGAATCGAGCACGTGCGGGAAGCGATCGCCTTCCCTCGGCTGCTCAACCGATTGTACCCGTAGACCAAGGCTCTGAAATTTCTATCTGTCTGCGGATGACGGGGGGGTCCCACGGAGCGCCGCGAGGACCTCGGCGGAGTGCCCCTGAACCTTCACGTTGGGAAAGACCTTCGCCACCTTCCCCTGCTCGTCAATGATGACCGTGGTGCGCGCCACTCCCCAGTATGATTTGCCCATCATGGATTTCTGGACCCAGACGCCGTAGCCCTCGGCGGCCGCGTGCTCAGTGTCGGCCAACAGTGGGTGCGGAATTTCAAGCTTCTGTCGCCACTTCGCGTGCGAGGCGACGTCGTCCGGGCTCACACCGAGAATCTGGACGTTGAGTTTCTTGTAGGCCGCGAAGTCCTCACGGAACGCGGTGGCTTCGAGCGTTCACCCGGGCGTGAAGTCCCGCACATAGAACCACAGCACGACCTTCGTGCCGCGGAAGTCTTTCAAGCTCACCGATCGGCCTTGATCGTCGGGCAGCGTGAAGTCGGGTGCCTTCTCCCCTTCGGAGACCACTGTGGTCCTCCCAGACGAACGCTTGCGTGGACGTGCCTGGCGCGACGCCATCTGTTTAAGGAAATTTGGCGCCGGAGGGCGAAACCCTCTGCGCGATGCGCATGCCGCCCCAAACCGCATTCATTTTCGACTTAGATGACACCCTCGTGCTGTCGCGCATCGACTTCCTCGCGGTGCGGCACCGTTTGATTGATCTGCTGCACGCTGATGGGCGAGCGACAGAACCACGCAATCGGTTGCTGACCCGATCGCTTGCCGACCTTGTCGCCCAAGGTGCCGCGGTGCACCCCGCGCTAGAGGCGCAGATGTGGGACCTGATCCGGGAAGCTGAAATCCAGGGTCTGTCACGCGCGACGCTGGCACCCGGAGCCGTGGATGTGCTCCAAGAACTCCGCCGGCGGGATCATGGGATAGCTCTGCTCACCAACACCTCCCGCAGCGGTTTGATGGACCGCTTGCAGACGTGGGGACTCGCGCCGTACTTCGACGTCATCGCGACTCGCGATGACGTCCCCGCGCTGAAACCGCACCCGGCCGGCTTGTCGTACGTCCTGGCGCACCTCCCCCCCGTCCGCATCGCGTATCTGGTGGGTGATGCCTGGATTGACGCGCAGGCGGCCCGGGAGGCGAATGTCCGGTTCATCGGCATCGGGGGCAAGCGGGCCACGATTGACGCGCGTGGTCTTCCGATCTGGGCGTGGATCGCCGAGTTGGGGGATCTCTTGCGTCTTGAGGTCAGCGCCCCGGAGGCGGGACGCTAGGCGCTACCAGAGGTGTTTGAACTTGGCCGCGAAGCGCCGCTCCATCTCGTCTTGATGGAGGGCGTAGACGGGACACTCTCGCAGACGACACACGTGCAGCGCTTGGTTGCAGAATGCCTCCGGAAGTTCCCAGCATTTCTTGTTCACGAAGTAGGCGGCGCACACGCCCTTACGCGGGTGCAAGGTGAGTTCCTCGACCCCCCGCATCGGCTCGGCCGTCGGAGCCTCACGCACCAACCGGAGAATGGGACGGTCGGCGGGCACGGGCTCCCGGGACTCGGGGGAGGGCTTGGGGAGAGGGGGCGCCGAGGTCGCCGTAAACTCCGCCAACTCAGCGGATGCATCCTGAATAAATGCCCTAATGCCGCGCCGCAGCTCCTCGCGCCCTTTCTTCATGCGTCTTGATCACCTCCTTCGCCAGTTCCATGTATTCCTGCGCGCCCCGAGATGCCGGTTCGTGGATGAACAACGGCACTCCTACCATAGACGATTCTACCAGCTTGATGTTGAAGTGAATCGTCGTGTCGAACACCTTGTCTCCAAAGAAATCCTTGATCCCTTGGACAATCTCCTTGCTCATATTGGTCCGCGAGTCGTACATCGTCGGCAACACGCCCGCAATCTCCACCTGATGGCCCACTTCCTCTCGGACCATCTTCAAGGTGCGCAGCAGCTGGCGCATCCCCAAGAGCGCGTAGTAGTGCGTCTGGATCGGGATGATGACTTCGTCACAGGCAACGAGCGCGTTGAGCGTCAGCAACCCGAGGCTGGGCGGTGTATCAATAAAGATGTACGCATACTCGCTCAACACCGGACCCATGCGCTTACGCAAGGAGTTCTCGCGCCCGATCCGGGCGGCGAGTTCGAGCTCAGCGGCGGCCAAATCAATCGATGACGGTGCGAGCGAGAGGTTGCTGACGGTCGTGGGCACGATAACCTGAGGCAGCGTCACCCCCCTGTCGTCAGTCTCCGCCCCCACCAGGACGTGGTACACCGTCCGAGTCAGACCGCCGGGGTCGACACCCAAGCTGACAGAGGCATTGGCCTGCGGATCCATGTCGATGACGAGGGTCTTGCGGCCGGTTGCTGCCATGCAGGCCGCGAGATTAACTGCAGTCGTCGTCTTCGCGCATCCGCCCTTTTGGTTGACTAGTGCGATCACTCGGGCGGACCCAGAGTGCGTCACGCAACCCTCCTGACCATCCGCGTCCTGACCATCCGCGTCCTGACCGTCCGCGTTCTGACCATCCGCGTCCTGACCGTCCGCGTCCTGCACCCACCCCCGGACAAAGCGGCGGGCCCCCGAGACCCAAGCCCGGATGGGAGTCAGCGCCGCAAGTACCAGTCTAGCCGCCGGTCGATCGCGTCGACAACCGATGCAGCAGCGGCGTCTTCCAGCGGACCGCCTCGGCCCAACGCACTACCGACGAGGTGCTCCTGACCGCGCGGCGTTTCGACCAGGATGTGGGTGATGACCGCGGGTCCGGCGCTTACCGGATGGCTCAGCGCCCGCTGCAGAACGAACCTGGTTCCCGGGGGGGCCACTTGCCCCACCGCGGCGATCGCGGCTTCGGCTGCGACCTGCACGCTCCCGGACTCTCCGTTCGGCCGCTCCACGCGAGCGGTCAACACATTGCTATCGTGAAGCAGATTCACAGTGACCGCCACGCGTCCTGGCGTCCGCTCGACGCGCACCCCCCCAACTCGTAACCGCACCATTCGTCCCTCGCCCCGAAATCGGGGCCACCGGCACGGGCCTTGTGGGGGGAAACAGGCACCGCATCGTGCACTGTTCGGTTGCGTGTTCGACCCATTGGAGAGGTTTTCCTCCAGGGGGCCCGAACAGGGTAAGCAATCCCCTCGGCCGGAGGAGAACGACCTATGCGCGTGACCGTGAGTGTAATCAAGGCGGACATCGGCGCCATCGGTGGACACACCATCCCCAGTGCCGAGGTCTTGCGGGTAGTGCGAGACCGCGTGACCCGCGCACGCGGCAACTTACTCATCGACGCGACCGTGTACCACACCGGCGACGACATTGCGATGGTGATGACGCACACGCGCGGTGTCGACGACCCCACCGTTCATCAGCTCGCATGGGACGCGTTTCGCGAAGCAACCGAGATGGCCAAGCGCCAAGGACTCTATGGCGCCGGGCAAGATCTCCTTAAAGACGCGTTCTCCGGTAATGTCCGCGGGCTCGGACCGGGGTCATCGGAGATCGAGTTCGAGGAACGCCCCAACGAAGCGCTCATGATTCTGACCGCGGACAAGACTGAACCCGGGGCATTCAACTTGCCGCTGTACCTCGTCTTCGCCGATCCCATGTACTCCTCCGGACTGCTACTGTCCGAATCGCTCACTAGCGGTTTTCGGTTCCACATTATGGACGTGGACCACACCGAGGGAGATCGGGTGATCACGCTGGATGCGCCCGAGCGCCTGTACGACATCGCGGCATTGCTCCGCGACACCCACCGCTACGTGATCGAGTCCATTCAGTCACGCAAATATCCTGACGAGCAAGCGGTCGCGGTCAGTACCTCGCGGTTGCGGAATATCGCCGGCAAGTATGTGGGCAAGGATGACCCCTGTGCCGTCGTTCGGGTGCAGAAGATCTTCCCCGCCACCGAAGAGTTTGGTCCGGCTTTCGCCTTGGGGCCATTCGTGGCGGGGGATACTCGGGGGAGTCACAATCTACCGTTGATGCCCGTTCCCATGAACACGCCCGCATCGACATTCTTCTGCTGCCCCATGGTGTGCGGCTTGGGCTTCTCGATGCATGAGGGACGGCTGACGGAGCCGTCTGACCTCTTTGCCGATCCGTTCTGGCACGCCGTGCGTGATCACATCTCGCTGAAAGCCATAGAGATGCGCCGGCAGGGATTCTTTGGCCCCGCCATGCTGCCGATGTCGGAGCTCGAGTACGGGGGCATCGTGGCACGGCTGAAAGGCCTCGACCGAGAGTTCAAGGTCAGGCAACAGACCGCCGGCGCCCCGGCTGGGTCGGAATAAGCCTCCCACTCCGCATTGTTCCGCATCGGACGGATCGGGGCCCGGTCAGGGGTTCTGTGACTGACGCGGGCTTCGTTTCCTCCTTCACCTCATGCCACGATCACGGATCGGATAACGCCCGACGATCCTCGCGATGAGATATCCTGTCCAGCTTGACGGGTTTGAAGGTCAAACTCTCGAGATTCAGCCCGGAGGCCTGTTCTCTGGTCCCAAAGTCTTCGTAAACCACCAGCCAGCTTCCAAGGGCAAGGGCCGCGAGATACTCCTGCGTCGCAATGATGGTGCGAGCGTTGTTGCGAGGTTGAAACCTAGCGTCTTCGGATTGGACGTGCCGCAACTTGTTGTCGAGGGAAAAACCATTCGCGCAGTCGATCCCCTCAAGTGGTATGTATGGGTGTGGATCGCATTGCCCATCCTCCTCGTGTTTGTGGGGGGAGCTCTGGGTGGGATTGTGGGTGCCTTGGGTCTCACGACAAATGCGAGGATCGTCCGCTCCAAGATGAACGGCCTCGCCAAATTCGCGTTGACCGCAGCAGTCACGGTGTTTGTGGTGGCAGCCTTCACAGCAGTGGTGGTCGCGTTGGGTGGCTATATCAAATGAAGACGCGGTGCGTACACACAAACATCGAAAATGCGAGGCCTGACGGACTGCTCAGTGCGGGCGTGCGGAGCCTGATGCCTTCTCCTCTTTCAGCACGTGAGCGTTGATGTAGGCCACGAGGGAGGGCACGTACTTCGGGAGGAGAGCCCCAATGACGACGAACGCCGCGAGGAGCCCGAGCACGACATAGACGATAGAAAGTTCGCTCACGCAGGATCACCCCGTCCTTGGAGTTCTGGAATTGGACGCACCCTCCTCTGTGCCGCGGACGCCGCCAGAACTCTCATCCCGGCCTGGAGGCGGGGGAAACGTCTGCCGAATGAGGGCCAGCGCAGCCTCACGCGAGGCCACGCGGCCTTCCAGCCGTGCATCCTCGACGTAGTCCAGAATCGTCTTGAACTGCGCGCCCGGCGGGTAGCCCAGCGCCAGGAGATCATCTCCGGTCACTAGCCGCTGACGGACTGGCTGCTGCGCGTTCAGTTCCTCCAGAGCCTCTGTCGCCCAGGTGTAGACACTCAGGTCTCCGTGGCTGGCCAGACAATCCGCCCGGTGGAGTTCGAGGTGGTCTGCGATGTCCGGTTGTAAGAGGAAGCGCTTCGCTTTGGCCGGACGCATCTTGGGGAGGTCCTTGATGCGGAGATGATCCCGGACGAGCGCGACGATCCGTTCCGTCTGGTGCCCCGACAACCGCAGTCGACGGCAGATGTCTTCTGCCATCCGGGCGCCGACGTCGTCATGCTCGTTAAAACGGATCCGATCCGACTGCGAGAACGTCGGCGGCTTGCCGATGTCGTGGAGGAGTGTCGCCATCGCCAGGACAGGGGATGGATCCCGCAGGCGCTCTAACGCGAGCACCGTGTGGGTGAAAACGTCGCCTTCGGGGTGAAACTCGGGCGGCTGCGGGACGCCCACGGTGGCAGCCACTTCGGGCAGGATGACCGCCAGCAGGCCGCTGTCGTGCAAGAGTCGGAGGCCCCGTCCCCGACCAGCGCTTGTGAGCAACCGCAGCAGTTCGTCGCGGATGCGCTCAGCGCTGACGTCTCGGATTGCCTCCCGATGTGCACGGATCGCCTGGAAGGTCTGCTCCTCCACATCAAACTCGAGCTCAGCCGCCAAGCGAACGGCACGCAACATGCGGAGGCGGTCCTCGCCGAACCGGACTACGGGGTCCCCAATCGTCCGGACGAGCCGGTGTGCAATATCGGCCCGCCCTCCCACGTAGTCCACCGTCGTCTGGGTGAGCGGATCGTGCAACAGTCCGTTGATAGTGAAGTCGCGACGGGAGACATCCGTCTTCGCGTCCACAAACTCGACCCGGCTCGGACGCCGGCCATCCACATACGGGCCTTCCGCTCGAAACGTCGACACCTCGTAGTGATAGCCGTCCAGCGTGACGATGACTACCCCGAAACGCACGCCGACGAGCACTGTGTTTTCAAATAGTGTCGCGACTTCGCTTGGGCGCGCACTTGTCGCAATGTCATAGTCGTGGGGTTCGCGGCCCATCTCCAAGTCGCGCACGCACCCCCCGACCCAGTACGCCTCGAACCCGCGGTCGCGCAGCAGGCGCACGACCTCGACTGCTCCATCTCGCAACGTCCGGGCTTTCACGGCCGGACGCGTGGGATGGAGGCCAGCCTCGCCTGCAGCACCGCCGTCGCCTCCCGCAGTTGCGCGTCCTGGGGACTCTGGATGAGGTCTTCGTTTAGGAGAATCCGAACATCCGGTTGAAGGCCGCGTCCGTCGATAGCGCGCCCATTCCGTGTGTAATAGGATGACGTGGTGATGCGAAGCCCCCACCCTCCACGCAGGGTGTAAATCGTCTGGATCGTCCCCTTGCCGAAGGTCTTCTCCCCCACCAGGGGGACACCATTATCCTGAAGCGCCCCGGCCACGACCTCTGCGGCGCTCGCCGTGAACCCGCTCACCAGCACGACCATAGGGCCCGAGAACCGTTGCACGTTGGGAAGCACGTCCATCGCCGTGAGCGTGCCGCGGTGTTCTTCCATGGCCACGATACCGTCGGGAAGAAACGCACTGGCCACGGCGATCCCCTCATCGAACAGCCCCCCGCCGTTCTTGCGCAGGTCCAGCAACAACGCGACCGCACCTGCGTTCTTCAATGCGGTCAGCGCGTGGTTGATATCGATCGATGCGCCCTTGGGAAATTCCAGTAAGCGCAGGTACCCAAAGCGAGGCGCGAGCATCTGCCACCGCGTGGGATTCTCGCGCGACGCGTCGCGGGCAAGCGAGAGGCGCACTACCGTCCCATCCGCCCGGCGGACAGCAAGGGTCACCGTCGTCCCTGGCGCTCCCCGCAGCCGCTCCACGATCTGGTCCGGGGTGCTGCCAACAACCGAACGCCCGCCGACGTCGACCAAGGCGTCCCCGATCTGCACGCCAGCGCGCCCCGCAGGACCCGTCCCCGTCACGTCGGTGATGACAATGCGGCCTTGGACGACGTCGACCTGAACGCCGATCCCCGAGTGCTCTCCATAAATCTCCCGGTTGAACCAGGTTAACTCCAATGGACCATAGACGGCACCTTGTGGATCCGTAACCGTCCGGACCATCGCACGCAAAACGGATGCGAGGATCCGGTCTCCTCCGGTGGGAACCGCCGCGACGGCCGCCTGGACATATGCGGCAGTAGAGGTAAGATCTTGCGCCTCCTGCCCGGTCAACACAGGCAGCGGCGGCGGATCCGCTGCGCCAGAGGAAATCAGACCCTGTTGGGCCGCAAGCGCCGTGTGATGCAAGAGCGTCAAAAGATCAGGCGGGCGCAGCGCGTCGTCGCGGATCGTCGTGTAGGTGTCGCGCACGAGCCCGTTGACGACGTCGGAGGCCAACTGGGCCTGCAGGGGCTCTGAGCCCGCACAGACCACGACCACGATGACCAGCAGGGCGAGGAGACGGGGTCGATGGTTCATGAAGCTCAGTCTATCGACTCGGACGCGGCAGAATCTAGTCGGCCGGGGGCGACAAAATTGTGGCGCAAGACGTCGGCCGACCTACGCGTAGGTGCGCGCCGGCGTGCGGACTTCCGTAATGATGCCGCCACCTAAAACGGCTTCGCCGTCATAGAGGGCAACGGCTTGGCCCGCTGAGGGAACCCTCTGGGGTTGTGCGAACTGCACGACGACGTCTCCGCCACCTGTGCTAGGGCGAACCAGCGCTTCTACATCAGCAGCGGCGTGTCGGAGGCGGGCGGTGACTCTGCGGGGGGCGTCCAGAGATGGCACGGCAATCCAGTTCACATCGGAGGCGGTGAGTTCGTCGCACAGAAGGTCGTCGGCATCCCCGACGATCACCGCGTTGCGACGCGCATCGATCCCCACCACGTAGCGGGGTTCGGTCCCCGATAGACCCAGGCCCCGCCGCTGGCCGACCGTGTAGCGGGCGATGCCTTGATGTTCGCCGATGACCTGACCGGAGGTGTCCAGGATCGGGCCGGGCCGCAGAGCCTCCGGACGAAATCGCGCCACAACGTCCGTATAGGAGCCGCGCGGGACGAAACAAATCTCCTGGCTATCGGGCTTGTCCGCCACAGGCAAACCAGATTGTTTGGCTAGAGCCCGGACCTGGGGTTTCGTCTGATCGCCAACCGGAAAGCGCACACGCCGCAGCTGACCCTGGGTGAGGCCGGACAGAACATACGACTGGTCTTTGTGCGGATCGTGGGCGCGGAGAAGCAGGCGACGCCCGGAGGCTGGGTCGTCGGCGACGCGGGCGTAATGACCCGTGGCCACCCCGTCTAGCCCTAAGGCAGTGACTTTGTCGAGGAGCAGCGAGAACTTAATACTCTGGTTGCATGCGATACAAGGGTTGGGCGTCCGCCCGCGCGCGTACTCGTCGGCGAAATAGCCGATCACTGATTCCTCAAACTCCTCCCGCATGTTCAACACGTAGTGGCGAATGCCCAACCGCCGCGCGACAGCACGGGCATCATCAATGGCCGAGACTCCGCAACACGCCCTGAAGGCATCATCAGGCTCCGGCAGCCAGTCGGGCCAGAGGTTCATCGTCAAGCCAACGACCTCATGCCCTTCGGCCACCATCAATGCCGCCGCCACTGCGCTGTCGACTCCGCCGCTCATCGCGACGGCCCACTTCCCCATGCGCGATCCTCCTGCTACAGGAACCTCAGTCTGGACGATACGGCGCGATCCATGCAAACCGCGGATCCCTCGCCGTCTCTGCAGCGAAGTTCCCGCTCCGACACCATATGATAGCAGTCCGCGCGCGCCGAGGACACCCGCCCGCGTGCCTAGCGTTCTTTTACACCCTTCATCCTCACTCAGGCGTGTAGTGCTTGAGACCCTTCCACCACGTGCGCAGCCGCCGGCGCACCTCCGCCTCAAATCCTTGCTCACTAGGCGCATAGTAGATGCGTCCGGCGACGCCGTCTGGAAGGTACTCCTGAGGGATGAACCCTCCGGGATGATCGTGGGCATACTTGTAGTCCTGCCCGTGGCCGAACTGCCGAACCGCCTGAGGGTGGCTGGAATCGCGCAGGTGCACGGGGACAGGACCCGCCTTGCGCTCGTCGACATCACGCATCGCAGCGCCGATCGCCCGGACTACCGCATTACTCTTGGGCGCGGTGGCGATGTAGATCGCCGCTTCCGTCATAGGAATCTGCGCTTCCGGCAGTCCTACGAACTCGACCGCGTGGGCTGCGGAAGTCGCTACCACCAACGCCATCGGATCCGCCATCCCCACATCTTCGGCTGCGTGCACGACCATACGCCGGGCGATGTACCGAGGGTCTTCGCCCGCTGCGATCATTCGCGCCAGCCAGTAGACGGCGGCATCGGGATCCGATCCCCGCATGCTCTTGATGAATGCCGAGATGTGGTCGTAGTGCGCGTCACCCTCCCGGTCGTAGATCAGCGCGCGGCGTTGGACGATTTCCTCGACCGTCTGTATGGTGACGCGGCGCACACCCGACGCGTCGGGTGGCGTGGTCATCGTCGCCACCTCCAGCGTGTTTAACGCCGCACGGGCGTCTCCATTGCTGATCGCGATCAGGTGCCCCATCGCCTCGTCGTCGAGGGTAACCTGGTAGCGCCCCAGCCCCCGCTCGGTGTCGGTCAGCGCGCGGCTGATGATCGTCTTGATATCCTCGTCGCGCAGCGGTTCGAGGCGCAGGACGCGGGACCGCGACACCAACGTGGAGTTGACCTCGAAGAAGGGGTTTTCCGTCGTCGCCCCGATCAGGATGAGCGTCCCATCCTCAACCTGAGGAAGCAGCACATCCTGCTGGGCCTTGTTGAACCGGTGGATCTCATCCACGAAGAGGATGGTCCGCCGACTGTAGAGGGCTTGCCGTTCCTGTGCGCGGGCGATAACCTGCTTGAGCTCGGCCACCCCGGCGGTGACGGCGTTGACCCGCTCTACGTCTGACCGTGTGGCCTGGGCGATGATGTGGGCCAGCGACGTCTTCCCTGTGCCGGGCGGACCATAGAGGATGAGAGATGATAGCTCGTCGCGTTCGATCGCCCGCCGGAGAACCCGGTCCGACCCGACAAGGTGGGCCTGCCCCACGAACTCCTCTAGGGTCTGAGGCCGCATTCGGGCCGCTAGCGGCGCCTGGGCGGCCGTTCGCTGGGTTGTCGCCTGCTTGAACAGTTCCACCCCGCCCTCCCCCTCGAGCCGTAACCGCCTCGATGGTAGCACACCACGGTAACCCCCTGGACCGAGAGCGCTAAACCCCGCGCCAGGCCTGCAAATTCTCACGCGACAAGCAGGAAATTCAGGCCTGGCGCGGAAAATCGCATGCGGTACGAAACCCACTCTGCCTCAGGAGGGCACACGAATGGTCAAATCGATGACGAAAGCGAAGGTCGCCGAAGCCTTGGCAAGCAAGATGGACCTTCCCAAGAAGACGGCCGCCCAGTTCCTGGAAGAAATGGCCCAGCTCGCTTACCGGGAGGCAAAGAACTCGTTTACCCTCCCCGGGCTCGGGAAACTGGTCCTGGTCAACCGGAAAGCACGCATGGGCCGCAACCCACAGACGGGCGAACCAATTCGCATCCCCGCCAAGCGTGTGGTGCGGTTCCGCGTCGCCAAGGCAGCGAAGGACGCGATCCTCGGCCCCAGTAAATAAAGATCCTCGCTTCGGATAAATCGACCGCAAACACGCGGGGCGCGCGCAATCGGCGCCCCGCGTAAGTCTTGTCCCGTCGGCTCTGGTCGCAGGGCCGACTGCGTTCCCAGCAAACTGACGCGGCTTCCAGCCGACAAGCTGGAAGCCGCGTCCTGTACTATTTACCCCGCCGTGCCGTAAGGCAGCAGTCCCGAACCTGCCTAAGCAGGTGGGTGCCCTCCCAGTCGTCTCTGGTGTCCCCAACAGTCGGGGCGTGCCATCCTCGCCTGGAGACCGGGCTCCCGGTGTAATCGGTGTTGGCTCGGAACTACCGACCTACACGCGCACGGCAGGAACCCTACGCTTCCACTATCGTACGCCTGGCCGAGCCCGGTTGCAATCACGTCCTCCGAAGATGATGAAAACCAGCAGTAGGTGCATGGTGACTTACGTTGCCACTACCGCTTGCAGTGGACGCATCTTATCTTCGTACGACACAACTCTCGCTCACCGTGTGCCTTGGAGGGCGCGCAGGTAGCGAATCTGACCGATGTGATAGGTATCGTGGGTGGCCGTTTTGATGAACCGGATGGCGGCAGGATATCGATTCATCCCCCGGTAGGGCTCAATCAATGCGGCAAGATCTTCTTCGCTCATCGCTTGCAGTCGTTCTTTGAACCGTCGATAGTCCCCGTGAAGACGCGCCACATCTGCCTGCCATTCCTCCTCACCCCCAGATACTACGCCCCAATCTGCTCGCTCCAGGTCCGCGTTGACGTGGGGCCGCCCGGCAAGCGCGTCGATCCCTGCATCCATCCAGCGGGCCATATGCCGGACGATTTGCCAGATTGAATGGCGTTCGGGCGTGGGCTTCCAAGACGCCTGCCCGGCGGTTAGCCCGGTGAGGGCAGTGGCCAGAGGGGGATAGGCTCCATCTTTTCTTTCGTACGTATACTCGAGAAGGTAGGTCAACACTTCCTTCACGGTCATCGCGTCTTCCCTCCTCGCATTTGGTCCTTTAAGGGAACAGCCGAGTCGGCCCGCGATAAACAAAGGTCACTTCACGGATATTCGGTCGCGCCAATAAAACCATGAGCATTCGACTCAGCCCGAACCCAAACCCACCGTGCGGCGGGCACCCGTACTTGAAAAAGTCCAAGTAGAACTGGATCGGCTCCAGGCTCAATCCTTTCTCTTCTGCTTGGGCCACGAGGACATTGTACCGGTGCTCCCGCTGGGCTCCGGTAGTGACTTCGATTCCGTTCCACAACAGATCGAACCCCTTGGTGAGCGCGGGCTCGTGTTCATAGCGCATGTGATAGAAGGCGCGCCCGGCGGCCGGATAGTCGGTGACAAACACGAACTGATGATGAAGCTCCTGGGCCACGTATTCGCTGAGCAGCCGCTCCCCCGCCGGGTCGAGATCGCCCGAGCGCT
>DATGVF010000103.1:0-11079 GCA_035300645.1 bacterium | reverse complement strand
TGACCTGATTGTGGGAGAACCCTTTCGCAGACGCGGTCTGGGCAAGGACCTGCTGCACGCCGCCGTGGACCAGTCGAGCCGCGAACAAGCCGTCGAAGTTCATGCCTGGACAGATTTTGACAATGCGCGCGCGATCCAGCTGTACAAGAGCGTAGGGTTTGCGGAGAGGGCGCTGCTGCTCGAACTGGATACGTCACGGCTGGACGATTCGGCCCCACGAAAGTAGTGAAGCCGGCGCATCGCCGGCTTCGAACTCTGATGCTCGCACGATGAGCCCTTAGTCGCGACTCCCCGGGCGAGGGGCGCTTGCCGTCGCTGGGATCTTCAGAGCAGAACCGCAGGTCGCGCAGTAGAGAGAATCTCCGCGGTTGGCTTCGTGGCAGACTGCGCAAACGATCCCCTCCACCACCTGCGTGCCGCAGTTCGCGCAGAATTGGGCGCGAGGCGCGAGGGGATGTCCACAGGAAGAACAGTGCATGCCGTCGTCGGGAAGCTTGGCCCCACACGATCCACAGAATGTAGCATCATGTCGATTCTTGGTCCCGCACGCTCGACAGGCCTTAGATCGCAAGAGCTTCGCGCCACACGAACTACAAAAGAGATCATCATCGCGGTTCATGCGGCCGCACGACCGACAGAGCATCGTTCCCTCTCCCCTCACATCCCGCCAGTGTCGTACCACTGAAATTGCTACGCTAGACGGTAGGCTGGCGGGCGAGGAGTCGGTGCAAACCTGATCTGATCTACAGCGGTGCAAGCCAGTTAGCTGCCGGGCCGACCAAACTCTTTAGACCGAGTTGATGGGGCTTGCCCGTGTGTGCGGTGGCTCACTTGCGGCGCGCGACAACAAGCTTGTCTGTGCCGGATTCGGCACCCCACACTTCTCCTGGTCGGCCAAGGAGCTGGCGCACGGACGCCTGAGGAGTCGGTAGCGAGAAGCGCTCGAACGTTTCAAGGGCAGGATCGAACCGCACCAACGTGTTGCCCGCCCAATCACTCAGCCAGACGATGTTCTGATCATCCACGAAGACGGCGTACGGCTGGGCGTCGCCTGAGGACACCCGCCACTCGTGCCAGCGGCGAGACACTGGGTCGTAGGCCCCGAGCTGACCTGCGTTCCACTCGCTCACCCAAATACGGCCTTTGGAATCTGCCCAGACTCTCCTGGCCCCCTGATGCGCCGTAGGCGGATCCAGCACCGTCGCGCCGCCGCTTATGGTATCCAGTCGGGCCACGAAGCTTCCAGCTAGGGAGGCAAAATACACGCTCCCGTCCGGGGCGGTGCAGATGCCGTACGGCCCGCGCCCGCGAGGTGCGTCGAACACATCTAACTTCCCAGTGGCGGGATCGAGTCGCCCGTACACTCCACTTTGCCCCGTGAACCACAACACCCCGCGGTGATCGAAGGTCGCTGTGTTCAGATTCGCCCCCTCCCTCCCGCGGGGGAGGGGAAACCGCGTCAGGCTGGTAGTCTTGGGATCGACACGCACGATCGCGTTCAACCCTCCGTCGGTGATCCACGGGGCGCCATCCGGTCCAACGATCACACCGTGAGGCGCGGAGCCCGCGCCCAGTTTGATCTCCCGGATGCGTCCGGTTGCAGGGTCCAGGTAGCCGAGCACTCCCCCCACCTGCGCCGTGTACCACACGCCCCCATCCGGCGCGGGTGCGACGTCATGCGGGTGCGACCGCGGCGGCACCGGAAACTCTTGCAGCATGTACCCGGCGGGAGACGCTGCCTGGAGATTCGCGCACCACGCCAGCGCCGTCACGATCGCCGCGGCTGCTAGCGCAATCGTGCCTCTCATGCGCGACTCAATTTGCATTGTCATACACCTCGACTACCGTTTTGCCGCTCACCCTCAGTTCCTGCGCGTCTGGGGAAAGACGGAAATCACAGATTGTCCAAACGCCTGGAGTCCGTCAAGATCGTCCAAATCGAGCCACTGCAGCATGATGCGTTGCACGCCTGCACCTTGAAGAGCGCCCAGCTGATCCACCACCTCAGAGGGAGTCCCCACCACCACTCCGCGGCCCCGCAGTGCGGGGACTGTCTGCTCTCTCTGTGCGACCTTCCGTTGCACCTCAGCATCGTCGGCCCCGAAGATCAATCCGGTCATCAAGGACCGACGCACCGACGACGGCCGGCGATGACTCCGCTCCAGGAGATCATCCAGGCGCCGGGTGAGTTGAGCAAAGTTGTCCGGCGTCTGAAACGTTGCGTTCCATTCGGCGGCATAGCGGGCCGCCAGCGGCAAGGTTTTGCGCATCCCGTTTCCCCCCACCAGGATCGGCGGGCCGGATGGACGGTGGGGTCGAGGTAACAGCTGTGCACCTTGTAACCGATAGTATCGGCCCGAATACGTCACAGGGCCCTCCCCACCTAACAGCCTCGTCACCACTTCCAGGGACTCCTCAAACCGCACGAACCGCTCGCGCATGCTGAGGAGATCAAACCCGAACGCGGTGTGTTCTCGTTCTTGCCAGCCCGCCCCCAAGCCGAGCGTCAGACGACCGCCGGACAAGTCGTCGACCGCGGCGGCCATGCGAGCCGTCAGCGTCGGGTGCCGAAACGACGTCGGCGTGCACAGCGGGCCGAACTCAATGCGTGTCGTGTGTGAGGCGAGCCACGCGAGCGAGGTCCAGAGTTCCAACGAATCCTTATCCGGCGGGGAAGCGTTCGTGAAGTGGTCGGAGCGATACAATCCAGCGAAGCGGAGTCCTTCGACGGCCTTCGCGATGCGTTCCCAGCGAGACCACGTTAAGCCGTTCTGTCCTTCCACCATAATGGCAAGGTCCATGGTTGGTCTCAACTCCTAGCCAGCGTGATCTGGGCCCCGTGCGCCCGAACCGGATCGAGGTTCGAGGACCGGTCCGCCCGGAGGATCAAATTGTAGAGACCCTCACCCCGACGCGCCAAATGGGTGCGCAACACTGGATTCGCGCCCATCGGCGCCAGCACCCGAAGCAATGTTGCACCCAGGCGGAATTCGACGGCAAGCGACCGCGGGATCGGAGCGACGGTCTCAAACGGCTCGCGGCCCAGGAGGGTCTTATAGAGAGCCACGGTCCGATCGAAACTCCCGGTCGCGATGCTGACGGCGTGGATGCCCGTCGCCCCACAGGGGTGCGTCTTTGCCGGCGGAACGCGCAAGGCTCGCGGGGTGGTGTCTTCGATCAGAAACGGAAGGACCGGCGCGTCGGGAAACGCCACCTGCCAGGCGACCTGCTCTCCGTCCGGTCGCGTCCGCCCACCCGGAATCGGACCTTCCACGTGTTGGGAGTCTCCCAAGACCTCGACCGCCGCGGCCAGCGGCGAGCAGGCCATCGCAAAATCGACGAGGCCTTCTCCTGCATGCACTCGGCGGACGACACGCCGAAGCGAAGGAGAACTCCGAAACACGACACGGCTCAGGCGCCGCAGTCCGGGCAGCCGGAACGCGGCCACCTTCCAGCGCTTGGTGGGCGCCAGCAGCTCCAAGTAAGTGCTATCGGCAAACGGAATCAGCGCGTTGTGCGTCAACCCGCCGGCGTGCGCCCCACCGGGAACAACCTCAAACCCCAGCGCCGCATAATCTTCTGAGGCACGCTGCAAGTCATCGACAAAGATGACGACGTGATCAAGGCCAAGCGATGGATGGGACATGGGGAGGTCAGAGGATGCCTGCGAATCCATTCGGGCAAGCCTATGGTTTGGGTGGGCCCAGACGCGGGCGCAGCAAGAGGTAGGCGCCCACGACGATGAGGGCCAGCGGCCACCACTGTCCGGCGACACCCAGCCAGCCGTTGCTGCTCGAGGCCTTCACCAGACCGACCAGCGCAAGCACGCCTCCGGGGATTAAGGGCCACCACCCCCAGGTTGTGCGGCGGTTCACTGCGTCCAGCGCATAAATGCTGCAAAAACCTAATCCTAGCCCCAACAGGACCGGCGCACCATCGCCACCGATGCGGTTCTGAAACACGATCCCGAGGCCCAATCCCGTCATGATCCCCCCAGGCACGAGGAAGCCGTAGTTACGGGTCGAGACAAATGCCACTAAGAAGGCGAGACCGATTGCAGCGGTCGTGCCCTCGCCCCCGATACCCATTCGCTGCCCGACGATGAAGATCACGCCCAAAACGATCAGGATGATGCCAGGCAGGCTCCTCCGTTCCATGCGCGTTCCTCCGAGAGAGATTGCGGCGACCCCGTCACCACAACGCTGGCTTGGTCACCATGTCGAAGACGAGAACCAGCACGATAATCATGAACACGAGTCCCCAGGTTCGTGCGCCGGACGCGGCCCGACGGTAGGCGTCCGATGCGGGCCCCGGTCCATCCGCGGCGCGGACCTGCTGTTTCATCGCGCGGCCGAAACCCACGACCCCCACTGCGATGGCCAGCACGTAGAGGATCATCGCAGCTGTGATCCACGGCGTCCGCACGTTCAGCTGACCCACCACCACCATCGCCAGCCCGGTGAGCAGCAGCAGTCCGTAGGCGGGATTCGCGATGCGCCGGTCGAGAAATAGAACTCCGCGTAGGAGAATGCGCAGGTGCTGCGGCTCGCGGGCGCCCAGCGCCAGCCACACACCATAGGTAACGTTCGCGCCCACAGCGACGATGGCGAGCACGACGTGCACAAACTTCAGAATGAGATAGACACTCATGGCACACCCACCGATCCATCGTCCTCTTCGACGTGGCCGCCACAGGTTCCGCCCGATCGGAGCTGGGAGAACCCGTCCTGTTACGCTCTCGCCACGCGGCCCGGGGTGGCGGTTTCGATCGCGTCCCAGATGCGGCGGGGGGTGAGCGGAAAGTCCATGTGCCGTATCCCCAATGGCGCCAGGGCGTCGAGAACCGCATTGGCGAGGGCGGAGGGGGTCGCGATCGAACCCGCCTCGCCGATGCCCTTGGCCCCCAAGGGGTTCAGCGGGGACAGCGTTTCCAAAAATGTCGCAGTCAATGTCGGAACTTGCGGCGCACGGGCGAGGGCATAGTCCGCAAACGTCGTCGTGAGCAGCTGGCCGTCTTCCCCGTAGACGACCTCCTCAAGGCACGCCTGCCCAAATCCCTGCGCGGCGGCGCCGATCACTTGCCCTTCGGCGAGCAGCGGGTTTACGATCCGGCCCGCGTCATCGACGGCCACGAGCTTGTGAACCGTGACCTCGCCGGTGAGAGGATCGACCTCGACCACCGCTGCATACGTTCCAAAGGGAAAAACGGGACCCGGCAGCTGGAACACGCCGTGGGCCTCTAATCCCAGAGCCATCCCCCGCGGGAGGCGGCTGGGTTGATAGGCCGCCGCGGCCACCTCCGCCAGTGTGACGCCGCGCTGCGGGGCGCCTCGCACATGGAACTGACCCTCGGTCCAGACCACATCCTGCCCACCCGCTTCGAGCAGGTGGGCAGCGATTAGTCCCGCTTTGACCTTGATCTGTTCGAGAGCGGTCAGTAGCGCGGATCCCCCGATCGTGATGGAGCGGCTGCCAAAGGTCCCCACCCCGCGCGGCACGATGGCGGAGTCGCCCTGCTCGATGGTGACTGCATCGAACTCGATGCCCAGCGCATCAACGACGATCTGACTGAACGTGGTGACGTGGCCCTGACCGGTGGGGGTGGATCCAATGCGCACGATGGCATGTCCGGCGGGCGTCACGCTGACCGCCGCACTCTCCCACACCGCGCTTCCCGCGCGTTCGACATACATCGCCACTCCGATTCCTACAAGACGTCCCTCCTGGCGCGCGGCCGCTTGGTCTCTGCGCCAGCGGTCGTAATCCAGTAGCGTGCACGCCCGTTCCAGGGCGCGAGCGTAGTTCCCCGAGTCGTAGGTGAATCCCAACGGGGTGCGATAGGGGAACTGGTCGGCAGACACCAAGTTGCGCCGCCGCAGTGCAACGGGATCGATGCCGACTTCATGGGCAGCTAGCTCCACCACGCGTTCTAGCAGGTATGCTGCCTCCGGACGGCCAGCACCGCGATAGGGTCCGGTGGGGACTTTATTGGTCGCGACGCCGACGAGTTCCACGGCGGCCGCCGGAATCGCATATGTCCCCGTCAACAGCATGGCGGTCGTCACCGGCACAACGGCAGTGGAGGGGAACAAGTAGGCGCCCAGATCGGCGGTCAACCGCGCCCTCAGAGCCCGGATGGTGCCCCCGGCGTCCAGCGCGATCTCGATCTCCGCATCCAACCCCCGACCCTGGTAGGATGCCGCCAGATTGTCGCGACGGTCTTCCACCCATTTAACGGGCCGCCCCACCCGCATCGCGAGCCACGCCGCCAAGATGACTTCCACGGGTACGGCGCCCTTGCTCCCAAATGCCCCGCCGACGTCGGGGACAATGACGCGGATGCGGTCGTCTGGCCGACTCAGCGCGCGGCTGAGCTGCGCGAGTGGCCGGTGAGGATCCTGCGCCGAGCACCACACGGTGAGCCGGTCGGTGCCGGGATCGTAGGACGCCACAGCGCCGCGCGGCTCAATCGGCGCGGCGGCAAGGCGGGGTATGTGAAAACGCTGCGCGACGATCCGGGAGGCAGACGCAAAAGCGCCTTGCACGTCTCCAGAGGAACGCACCCAGCGGAGCAAGACGTTCTGTGGGGCCGCGCCGTGGAGCGCCGCTGCCGATTGCGCCTGCAGGGAGTCGGTGATCACCGGCAGCGTGTCATATTCGATGTCAATTAACGACGCGGCATCTTCGGCTGCCGCACGGGTCTCGGCCAGGACAGCGGCGACTGGCTCACCGACATAGCGCACACGGTCCTGGGCAAGGACTGGGTGCGGCACCGGGGCAACCTGAGCACCTTCGACGGCGTTAGGCGGAACGGGGGAGATGGACCCGGCGAGGTCGGTCCCCACCACGACGGTCAGCACCGCGGGACCCGCCGCGGCGGCGCGCACATCCACGCGGCGCACCTGCGCATGCGCGGCCGCGCTGCGGACGACCGCGAGATACGCCATCTGCGGCAGCACGATGTCGTCGACGTAGCGCGCCTGGCCACGCAGAAAACGCGGGTCCTCGAGGCGCCGTACCGCTCGCCCGACCCATCGTGTCGTCGCCTCGGTCACCACCGTCGCTCACGGAGACCCAGATGGCATCACCTGACCTCGCGGAGCCGCTCGACGATCCAGTCCGCCACGAGTGGCCGGTACTTGTAGGGAATGTTGTTGCACACGTGCGTGCCCTCCGGGTACAGTGCGAGCGTGGCATTGGGGGCCTCGGCGGCGACACGTTCGGCTTGCTGGTAAGGGATGAGCCGGTCCTGCTTACCCGCCACGATTAAGAACGGCTGACGAACCTGGCCCAGCACGCCCGCCAAAGATAGGTGGGACGCTTTGGTGTGCCCCTCGATCTCACCGCTCGCGCCGGCATGATGGATGAACGCTTCACGCGTGAGCGAAGGGAGCTGCTCCCAGCACGCTCCGAAATCGTAAGGTCCGCCGATAGCGGCGACCGCTTTGATCGCGGGCTCAAACGCGGCGGCACGCGGGGCATAATACCCGCCCAGACTCACCCCCACGGCCGCCACTCGGTTGAGATCGAGATCTGTCCGAGGGGCTAGTGCGTCGAGGGTTTTGGTCACCGCCGCCTCATAGTCCGGACGAATTATGGTCGCATACCCGGTCTCTCCTTGCCCCGGCCCATCTAACGAGAGCGTGGCGAGGCCCCGGGCCAGAAAGACGTTTTCCCAGTGAAAGAACTCCTCTTTCGTAGAGTCGAGCCCAGGCAGAAGGAGCACAAGGGGGTGGCGACCGACGGAGGAGGGCCGGCGGACGTTGGCGACCATCGTCGTGCTGGAGAAGGGAATCTCCAACCGCAACGCGGTCGGATCGAGAAGGCTGAGGGCGGCATACAGCGTGCGGACGGCGCGGTCGGCGACGGCGCGCCGTTTCGACAGATCGACCAGCCAGACAAACTTCGCAAAGTGAAAGCAGACGGCAGCGCGGACGTACGCCTCGCCCGCCGTCAGTTTCCTCCCGCGCCGTTCGGCCTCTTCGGCCTGGTGTACATGGCCCTCTGCGGTGGCGACCCAGGCGTCCAGCCACTGTTCCCAGCGCTCGAGAGGCGACGTCGTGCGCACGAAGTCGTTGTAGTCCACCCCCTGCGCAATGAAACGGGACGCCCAGTGGGCGATCGCGTCCTGGATCCTCTGATCAGGCACGGAGGCACTCTGCATCAGTTGCACTAACGATACCGGCCAATCGACCGCAGCTCTGTCGCCGCGTTGTCACCGTTCCCATCGCAGGCAAACTTAGTGCCAACGCGGGTCACCCGTCCACCGCCCCAGCTTCGTAATCGCGGCGCGCAGAAAACCCCACTGCACCGCCTGCTCGTACGTCGGCTTGGTATCGGCCGCGATCGTCCCGAGTTGCACCTCAGTCTCAATTCCCGCGGTGACCCGCTCTGGCGTGAGTCCTTCGTTCACCGGCCAAATCCCGATGCGTGCCAGCTCATCATAGGTCTTCTCGACCACGTCTCGGCTGAACTTGGTGTACTTCACGCCGATGTCGACCGTCGCCGTGCGGTTCTGGTAGATGAAGCGATTCGCCTCGACCAGCGCCATCACCAGACTCTGGACCAGCTGGGGATCGGTGCGAATCTGGTCTCCGGTAACCACGTACGCGGCGTACCACCCGTTGGGCAGGACTTGTGCCATATGGGCGACGATGTGCAATGACGGTTTGGTCTTGTTCGCCTCGAAGACTTGGTCCACATGTAAGACGATCGCATCAATTTGATTCGTGGCCAACGCGGCCACCCGCGCGCCGATCGCCAGGTTCACGTACTGGACATCGCGGGGAGTCAACCCGCAGGACTGCAAATAGCCGCGGGCCATCACCTCGGCGTACGCGCCGGTGCCCCCCGGGGTCCCGATCTTCTTGCCCCGCAGATCTTCGCACCGCGTGATCTCCGCTTGCGCGACCAGGGCCACGGGGTGCCGGACGGCATACGTGCCGATCGCCTTCAGCTCGGCACCTTGCGCCAGCGCGGAAACGAAGGGAGGAATCCCCGGAGCGGCGACGGTGATCTGGCCTCCGCCGCCGATTAATGCACGCATCGCGGCAGGTCCACCTTCAAACGTGAAGATTTTGGCATCGAGGCCGTACTTGGCGAAGATGCCGGCGTCCTGGGCGACCCAGACGGGCATGTGCACCACGTTAGGCGGTGTGGTCGGCATGGCAAACCCAACTGTTTTCATCTTCGGCTGAGCGGTCCCCCAGCCCATCGCGCTGGCCAGCAGGACCGCCACGACCACCGCGACGCGGACCAATCGCGCCAGATTCCTCTGCATTCCGCACCTCCGATCAGTCGTCACTCCGTCATTCCTCTTGCGGCACCTGGAGCCACGGGGCGATCCGGCGTTCGAGGTGCCGTAATACCCCCGTCAATCCCACTCCCATGAGCATCAAAACGACGATGGGGACAAAGAGCCGGTCCATCCGGAACGAGTTGGCGTACTGGACGATCATATAGCCTAATCCCGTAATGGTCGTGTAAAACTCCGCCACCACCATGCCCACCAGCCCCCGGCCAATCGCCAAGCGAATGCCAGCCAGAATAAACGGGACCGACGAGGGCAGGACCAAGTCGCGCCACAACCGCCACTCCGAAGAACAGAACGACCGCGCCACCTCGACGAGCCGGGCGTCGGTATTCTTGACGCCCTGGAACGTGTTGATGAGTACGGGAAAGACACAGAACAAAAACACGAGGACGACTTTGGCCGTGGTCTGAAAGCCGAACCAGACGACGATGACGGGAATGGCGGCGACCAGCGGCGTGGCGTACAAGGCGTTCACGTATGGATCGAACGCGTGCTCAATGATCGCGCGGCGGCCCATCAGGATCCCCAGGGGAATGCCCACGGCCACCGCCGAGGCAAGTCCCAGAACGAGCACGACGACGCTGCTTTGGAGATAGAACTGGAGTTCTCCCGCGCGGACGAGTTCATATGCGGCGCGGACCACGGCTGACGGGTAGGTCAGAATGACAGAGTGCATCGCGCGGCCGTAGACCTCCCACGCCACCAATCCAATCAGCACAGACAGGACGCGGACCATCGCGGGCGACGGCGTCCCCGTACCCTCCCGCCGACGCTGCCCCGGTCGATTCGGGCCGGCCACCGCACTCATGAGAGAGCCCTCCCCCCCACTTCGACTTTCAGCTCGTGCCAGATGTGCTCCCGCATTTCCAGATAGCGCGGCGATCGGCGGACCGCCTCGGGATCCCGAGGCCGGGGGAGGTTCACGTCGATCACTTCCTTGATCCGTCCCGGTCGACGGGTCATGAGGGCCACATGGCTTCCCAGGATGATCGCCTCATCGATGCTGTGAGTGACGAAGATCATCGTCGTGGGCTGGCTGCGCCACACCCGCAGCAACTCCTCCTGCATCAGCTCACGCGTTTGGGCATCCAGGGAGCCAAAAGGCTCGTCCATGAGGAGGACTGTGGGATTGACCGCAAGGGCCCGCGCCAAGCCGACCCGTTGTTGCATCCCCCCAGACAGCTGGTAGGGGTAGGCGGATTCAAATCCGCGGAGGCCGACGAGGTCGATGTAGCGGGCAATGGTGTCTATGACCTCGCGCTCGGGGTGGCCCTGGAGACGCAGCCCGTAGGCCACGTTGTCGGAGACCGTTTTCCACGGGAGTAACCCCACGTGTTGAAACACCATGGCCACATCCCGTCGCGGCGCCTCCACCTCGGTCCCGTTGATCAGGACGCGGCCGCTATCGACAGGGATCAGCCCGTCGACGATGCGGAGCAGCGTCGTCTTTCCGCATCCGCTGGGACCGATGACGCACACAATTTCGTTTGAGGGGACTTCGAGACTGCACGTTTGCAATGCGGCTGTCCCCCGGCGCCAGAAACTCTTGCTGACCTGATCGACAACCACCGTCGCCTGGATGGGTGCAGGCGCGCGTATAACCGCTGGAAGAGGACTGATCCGGTCATCCGCCCTCACAGGACCAAACCCTCCAGGCTTTCCAGCCCGCGCGCCACGGTCTCGAGGAACTGGGCGGCGCGGGCGCCGTCAACCACGCGGTGGTCGCACGCCAGGGTCAGGGTCATCATCGGACGCACGGCGGGCGC
>DATGVF010000102.1:0-6282 GCA_035300645.1 bacterium | reverse complement strand
GAGCGGCAGCAAGGTATCGGGGGCGCAGCGTGGTCGCGTATTCTCGGATGCTTCCAGGGCTCATGTTGCCTCCTCCGCTGGGTAACCGGATTTATGAGGCAACAATACGCCGGTCGGTAACCGGAATTACGAGTCAGATCGCCGTGTTGCACCCTTTGAGGAGCCTATGTTATACTGCCAGGCGTTGTGATAAGTAGAAGCCACCCGCTTCTCACCGGCCGATGTCCGAGTGTCGCGCCGGTCAACTCCGGTAGACCGAAAGAGCTAGGAGGGGATGGCGGGAGCCATGCCCCTTTTTTGTCGGCTGAACGACGACAGGTAGGGACAAGTCGCAACATCTGGGGGGAGCGCGTATCGAACGCGAGCCACGCGTAAACGAGAAGATCCGTGCCCGGGAGGTCCGCGTGATCGGACCGAACGGCGAGCAATTGGGCGTGATGACGGTCCGTGACGCGCTCGCCAAGGCTCAGGAAGCGGAGCTCGACCTCGTCGAGGTCGCTCCGACCTCAGTGCCGCCGGTCTGCCGGATCATTGACTACGGAAAGTACAAGTACGAACAGCAGAAGAAGGCGCGCGGCCAGCACCATCGGGCGAGCGACATCAAAGGGATGCGGTTCAGCCCGAAGATCGGCGAGCACGATTTCCAGGTGAAGGCGCGCCACGTCCATGAGTTCTTGAAAGAAGGCAACAAAGTCCGGGCCTCGGTTTGGTTCCGGGGACGCGAGATGGCCTACCCCAAAGCGGGGGAGAAACTGTTAGCGCGCTTGGCAGAGATCGTTGGCGAAGTGGGCATGGTGGAGCGGCCGCCGTTGCTGGAGGGCCGCAATATGATCATGATCCTGACGCCAAAGAAAGGCTAGGGACGCGGATGGGGAAGACGAAGACGCATCAAGGAACGGCCAAACGGATCAAGGTGACCGGGCGCGGCAAGCTTTTGCGAGGCCACCAAATGTCCGGGCACTTCAAGGTGGTCAAGTCGCCCAGGCGCCAGAGGGCGTTGGCTCAAGAGGTGCCGGTGCACGCGCACTTTCTGCGGAAGATCGAGCGGTTGCTGCCGTATCGATAACGCAATAATCACGGACGGCCCGATGCGTGCCGCGCGTCGAGGCGTCGGTGGGCTGACCGTGAAGTGGGGTGAGGGACCATGGCACGAGTGAAGCGCGGCATTACCGTCCGCCGCCGGCACAAGAAAATTCTCAAGCTCGCCCGAGGATTTTACGGGGCGAAACACCGCTGGTTCAAGCTGGCCAACCAGTACGTCGTCCGCGCGTTGGCTGCGGCCTACCGCGACCGTCGCCAGCGAAAAAGAGACTTTCGTCGGCTCTGGATCGCCCGCATTAACGCAGCGGCCCGAACCAATGGAGTTTCGTACAGCCGGCTCGTGAGCGGGTTACGCAAAGCAGGCGTCACCATCAACCGCAAGGTGCTGGCCGATTTGGCCGTGACCGACGGGGCGGCGTTCGCCGGCCTCGTCGCCAAAGCCAAGGAAGTCCTCAAGCCCTAACCGGCCCCGGACCACGCATGACCGAGGTGCTGGTCGGGGACACGGTCAGCACGGATCGGCATACACCCCGCCCTGCGACGCGTCGTTTTCGGGCCGCACGTGTCTTCGCCGGGCACGACTGCAAACTATTGCCTCTTGGACCGACAAGTCCGCATCAGGGCTCTGGCACGGCGCGGTCTCCCTGACGTACCACCCGTGATGTGACCATGGCAACGACTCAAATCACCAGCACCAAAAACCCCTTAATCAAAGGCATCCGTGCCCTCGCCGACCGGGACATCCAAGAGGCTGACGACCGCTTGGTGGTTGAGGGCGTGCGCATGATAGAAGAAGTTCTCGCGAGCGGTGTGGCTGTCGAGGTGATCCTGTACGATCCCACGGCGATGACCGGACCCCGCGCGGTGGCGGTCTTGGACCGAGCACGACAGCAGGGGGTGCGACTGGTGACCGCGACCACGCGCGTCGTCGCAGCGTGCAGCCAGGTGGAGACGGCGCAGGGCATCATCGCGGTCGTGGCCCATCCGCGCGCCGCTCTGTCCGACGTGCTCGCCTCCCCCCGGCTGATCGTGGTGATTGCGGACCGGATCCAGGACCCCGGGAACCTGGGGGCGATCATTCGCATCGCGGACGCGGCTGGAGCCTCGGCCGTCGTATCGACCACCGGGTCCGTGGATGCGCGTAACCCGAAGGCGGTCCGCGCCACGATGGGATCGTTGTTTCACCTTCCTGTTGCCACCGCGCCCACCCCACAGCTGATTGCGGCCCTGCGAGAGCGCCGGGTGCGAATTCTGCTGGCCGATCCCGCAGGGTCGTCTGACTACACGCAGGTGGATTATCGACCCCCGATCGCACTTGTGCTCGGTAACGAGGGCGAAGGGCCGGATGCGCTCTGGCGGACTGCCTCTCCGACCACTGTGCGAATTCCTCTGTACGGGCGGGCGGACTCGCTCAATGTCGCTGTGGCTGCTGCGTTGCTCCTCTACGAAGCCGGACGCTTGCGGGAGGTGTGAGGTCGAGCGGCGGGTCACGCGATTTGGGTGACGCAGCGCTCGGATGTCGGACGGTGATCGGGGACGTTTTGTCGGAGTTGTGTTATACTCCGAGCCAACAGCGAAGCACGGGTGGGATGTAAACGGGAAGTAACCGGGAGGTGGGCAGGCCGATGCAACTGGCGTCCCCGCAAGCATTTTGGCGGTTGTTCGAGTCCAGCGGGTCCATCCGGGCTTACTTGGTGTACCGCCGGATTGTTTCGCTAAGCATGAGCCTGCTCCTGAAGATTTCGCTGAACTAACGTAACAGCAACGACGGAGCGAGTACCTCATCCGGTTCCCTGAGAGAGGAGAGGCCTGTGGCTGCAAGCCTCTTCGGGACGGAGATGGGGGAAATTCTCTCCGGAGCTGATCGCTGAAGCCGAGAGCCGGGGTCTCGGTCACGTAGGTGGTCCGGTTCCCGCCGATATCGGGATGAGGGCTAGCCCTTTCCCTTGTGGAGAGCGCATTTCCCGGGGGAGGGAGGCTAGAACTGAGGTGGTACCGCGGAAGCGCCGCTTTCGTCCTTTGTGCGAGGCGGTGTTTTTCATTTGGAGAGGTAAATATGCCTTCGATGCTAGAGTTGGAACGAATTCACAAGGAAGCCGCATCTGCCATCGAGGCTGCGCGGACCGTCGAAGACCTCGACGAGGTCAAACGGCGATACCTAGGGCGCAAGGGGATCCTGGCCAAACTCTTTGCTGGGCTGCCGACGCTCTCCGCGGATCAGCGCAAACGGGTAGGGGAGCGGCTCAATGCGTTGCAGCATGAACTCACGGAAAAACACGGGCACAAGGAGGCTACACTCCACCAGCAGCTCCAGACAACTCGGACGCAGGCCGAAGAGCTCGATGTCACACTTCCCGGCCGCCGGATACGGCTGGGTCGTCGACATGTCCTCACCCGGACGCTCGAGGAGATGGAACGGATCTTCTTTGGCATGGGGTTCGAGGTCGTGGAGGGGACGGAAGTGGAGACCGACGAGTTCAACTTCGAGCGGCTAAACATGGGACGGGACCATCCCGCGCGGGATACGCAAGATTCCTTCTACCTGAGCGGCGACCTGCTCCTCCGGACCCATACGACGGTCGTCGACGCCCGGGTCATGGTGGGCCGCAAGCCGCCGATGCGGATCCTGAATTCAGGCCGCTGCTACCGACGCGATGCCCCCGACGCCACGCACATGCCCGTCTTTCACCAAGTGGATGGGTTCATGGTCGGAGAACGCATCACGTTCGCCGACCTGCGGGGCGTGCTGGCGTCCTTTGTCCGGCAGATGTTCGGTCCGCAGGCTGTCTATCGCTTCGTGCCCAGCTACTTCCCGTTTACGGAGCCCAGCGCGGAGCTGCTGGTGTGGTTTGGCAATCGCTGGCTAGAGCTCGCGGGTAGTGGGATGTTCCACCCCCGGGTCTTGGAGATGGCAGGTATTGATCCAACGCGGTATACGGCTTTTGCTTTCGGACTGGGCGTGGACCGCCCGGCGATGGTGCGGTATGGAATTCCGGACATCCGTCTCTTCTGGGAGAACGATCTCCGGTTGCTCGAGCAGTTCTGAGGGCAGACGATGATGCACTGCAGCGTCTTTGCACATGCGCGCATCGGTAGGGGAAACGGGTGAAAGTCCTGCTTTCGTGGTTGAAAGAGTATGTCGACATTCCCCAGACCGTCGACGAACTCGCCGAGCGTCTGCCGGCTCTGGGGCTAGGCATGGAGCGTGTGGAACGGCACGAGAGCGACGCAGTGTTCGATCTGGAGCTGCCCGCCAACCGCGGGGACCTCATGTGCCATGTGGGCGTGGCGCGGGAGCTGGCCGCCGCCAACCGAACCGCGATCCGTCCCCCCGCCACCGCAGCCCGGCAGGATCGCACCAAAACCGCAGACGCCGTTCACGTGGACGTACGTGAACCACAGCTGTGCCCTCGCTTCACGGCCGTGCTCATTGCCGATGTCCGCGTCGGACCCTCTCCACGGTGGCTGGCGCGCCGTCTTGATGCCTGCGGTGTGCGCAGCATCAACAACGTGGTCGATGTCACGAACTACGTGATGCTGGAACTCAGCCAGCCGATGCACGCTTTTGACTACGATCTGCTCCAGGGGGGTGGGCTGATTGTCAGATTCGCCTCACCTGGTGAACGCCTCACGACTCTCGACGGCGTGGCGCGCGTTCTCGATTCGAAGACGCTGGTCGTCGCAGACGCCACCCGTGCGGTGAGCATCGGCGGAATCATCGGCGGGACGGAGACGGAGATCACCGCCTCGACCCGGCGTGTCCTGCTGGAGGCGGCGATCTGGGATCCTCCCATGATCCGGCGCACGGCGATGCGCGTCGGAGTGCGGACGGAGAGCAGTGCGCGGTTCGAGCGCGGTGTCGACATCGGCGGCGCGGAGGCGGCCTCAGCGCGCGCCCAGCAGCTCCTGATGGAAGTGGCCGGGGGGCGGATCGCCTCCGACCTGCTTGATCGCTATCCATCCCCTCAGCCCCCGCGGCAGCTCGCGCTGCATTGGCCTCGCGTGGGGCGGTTATTAGGGATCGAGGTCGCGCAGACGGAAGGCGAGGCCATGCTGCGCAGCTTGGGGTTTGGGGTGACCAAGCAAGGCGACAGACTTACTGTCACGGTGCCGTCTTTTCGCCGCGATGTGGAACGAGTAGAGGACCTCATCGAGGAGGTCGCGCGCCACCACGGCTATGACCGTATTCCAGAAGCCATGCCGGTGGAGGGGACTGCGCAGGCCACCCGTGCTCCCGAGTTAGACGCCATCCGCGCCGTGCGCGACGTGTTGATCCGCACCGGACTCACGGAAGTCCTCACGGTATCGCTCACCACGCCCAAAGTTCTTGACGAACTGCGGCTGCCGTCTGACCATCCGTGGCGCGCGATGGTGCCCTTGCGCAACCCCTTGATCGAGGACCACACCCACTTGCGTACGACCCTGCTGCCGGGGCTCCTCCAGGTTGCGCGCGGGAATATCCACCGCCGGGTCATGGATGTCCTCATCTTCGAGTTGGGCCGGACGTTCCATTCCTCCGGGGCTGCGGTCCTGGAGCGCCGCACGGCGGGGGTCCTGATGACGGGCCGTATTCTGCGCGGCTCGTGGAACACGCCCGAGCAGGTGTCGACCGCCACCTTCTTCCATCTCAAGGGGGTCGTAGAATCGCTCGCGGCGGAGCTGCGTGTTGGTCGCACCTCCTTCACACCCGTAAACGTCCCGTGGTTGCATCCAGGACGCGCTGCGCAGGTCTCAATCTCAGGGCACCCCCTGGGCACGTTGGGGGAACTGCACCCCGACGTCGCGGCCTCAGCCGAGCTGCCTGTGGGAGTGTATGTCGCTGAACTGGATCTGGATGAAGTGCTGAGGCATGCCGTGTTCCAGCCACAGTTCACGCCACTGCCGAAGTATCCGTCGCTGCGCCGCGACCTCGCGGTCGTGGTACCCCAGGGCGTATCAGCCGCAGAGGTCGAACGCGTCATCGGGGAGGCAGGCGGCGACTTGTTGGAATCAATAGAGCTCTTCGATGTGTACAGCGGGCCACCGGTCCCGCCCGGCCACCGGAACTTGGCATATGCGTTGTCCTTTCGGTCGTCCGACCGGACTCTGTCCGCATCCGATGTCGACACCGCCGTCGTGCGCATTACCGGCGCGCTTCAGAAGAACCTGCGGGCGACGATCCGGGAATAGGGACTGCGGGCACCCGACGGGGATGCGAACCAGAATCGGCGCGGGAAGGCTGAAGGTGGACTGGCGCGGAAT
>DATGVF010000101.1:0-16139 GCA_035300645.1 bacterium | reverse complement strand
TGCGGAGGAGGCTAGCGAATTACGGGCGCTGGGCTGCAACGCGGCGCAAGGCTACTTCTTTGCGAAGCCGATTGACGCCGCCCAAATGGGTGAGGTCCTGCGCGCGGCGCGCATGCAGGGGAACCGTCTCCAGGCAGAAGTGCGAGGGGAGCGGGCATCGTAAGTGTCATCGACTTCGTGTCCGTCGGGGATCGTCAGTGGTGAGGCTGGCGCGCCCGGAAGGATTTGCCCCGCCGACGGCAACCACATGCGCAAGAATAGATAGCCTCCCGCAACCGTCTGAAGTGTTGTCGCTGGAAGGACGTTTTGGTCACTACTGTCGAGGCCCTGGGTCCCAAAATCCGTCCTAGACCCGCAAGAGGCTTATCAAATCCTCACAGTCGTCCTGTTCACTGAAGATGGTGTCCCAATGTACGCGGCGATAAGGGGGTGGGCTGGATGCGGGTGCTCAGGAATGTGCTTCTGGTGGTCACGATCGTAGGAATGATTACCCCCGGACGGGCTGCCCTGGCGGCCACGACGGCTCCGGACTTCATAGGAGGAGGCTCCTGGTTTAACACCGGAGGGCAGGAGCTGCATTTGGCTGCGCTCAAGGGGAAAGTTGTCGCCGTCGATATGTGGACGGCGGGATGCTACAACTGCCTGAACGTCGTGCCCTGGTTGAAAACCTGGAACGAGGCGTATAGATCCCAGGGATTCACCATCGTTGGAGTCCACTCCCCGGAGTTCGCCCACGAGCGGTCGGCTCAGTACGTGCGCGACGCGGTAGCCAAGTTAGGGATTCGCTACCCGGTAGTCATGGATAATGACTTCAAGATTTGGAATGCGTACCGTAACGTTTACTGGCCCACCCTCTACCTCATCGACAAAAAGGGCCTGATCCGGTACACGCATGTCGGCGAGGGAGCGTACGAGGAGACCGAGCGCGTCATTCAGCAACTACTGGCCGAGCACATCTAGGCGCGCAGGAACGCAAGTCTAGCGACCGCAGTGTACTCCGCCTAGGCGTCTATCCAGACCTAACTCTTCTCGTAAGGTCGGCCCAGCGCTTCGGGCCGGGCAAGGCCCCATCGCCTTCGGAACCAGGGCGTGGAGATCACGGTGAGGATCGGGATCGTGATGGCAAAGGGGACCATCCTCCATACGTAGCGCGACAGGACACCGGGGAGGACAAGTTCTGGGCTGAGCGAGAGTTGCCACATGATTCCAAACAGCGATGCCCCCGCGAGCAAGATCCAAGGGTTCCACATTGAGAAGAACACCAAGGCTAGGCTCACAAACCCCCAGCCCATGAGAAAATTGTAGTTCCACACGGGGTTGTAGGACAGTGTATACGCCGCGCCCGACAGGCCGGCTAAGACGCCCCCGCACAGGACGCAGACGTACCGGACGGCAGTGACGGAAACCCCAGAGGCCTCCGCGGCTGCCGGATTCTCCCCCACGGATCGAATCGCCAACCCCTGTGTCGTCCTAAAGAGGAGGAACCAGGCAATCCCTACCAGCACGACCCCCAGCACGAAGAACGGCGAGAGCCCGAAAAAGCTTGTGATGCGTGCGAGTCCAAGCGGCCCCGTATGCGGGTTGCCGAGGTAGGTCGTGAGACCGAAGCTGAGAATCCACAGACCCATCCCGCTCACGACCTGATCGCCCCGCAGCGTGATGGAGAAGAAGCCATGGGCGAGGCCGAGGAGGCCCCCGATGGCCAGGCCCGCAAGGAATCCCAGCGGATAACTCCCCGTGGCCTGCGCCGTGATGAAGGCCGCGGTCCCTCCAAACAGCATGAGCCCTTCCAGACCGACGTTGAGAACGCCGGCGCGTTGGTTGATGAGTTCCCCGAGCGCCGCAAACAGGAAGATCGTCGACGCCTCTAAGCTTCGGGCCAGCAACTCCCACACGTGCGATCACCCTGGGGGCAGTTGCGTGGGAGCTGGTCGCAAGGTTGGGGAGGGGACTCGCCGCCACGCAACGCGGAACTGGTAGAGAACGTGCGAGGCGACAAATGTCATCATTAGTAAGCCCAGGAGGGCATAGTCGACTCCGAACGGCAGTCGCAACTGTCCTTGGGCGAACCGTGCCCCCAAGGACAGCCCCGCGAAAAGTACGGCGATGGGGACGGCTCCAAGGGAGGAGCCCCGTGCGATCAGCGCGGAGATGATTCCATAAAAACTGAGGTCCCCAAAGTACCCGTAGTTCCCCGAGATCTTGTATACGCCAGGGAGGGCAGCAAAGTAGTGGTACCCGGCTAGGCCAGCGAAGCCCCCACCCAGCAGGAAGACAAACAGAGACAAGGCGAGGGGGATGATGCCGCCGTAGCGCGCGGCCGCCGGGTTCTGGCCGAAGGCCCGGATGCGATATCCGAGAGGGGTCTTAGCGAAGAGGACGTCGAGGAAGACCGCGGCTCCCAGCGCAAGCACTGCGGTGAAGGGCACGCCCCATAACAGAGGTGCGTGCAATGGTGGGGGGAGAGCGAAACTCTCCCCTTCGCCCCTGGGGCTCATGAACGGCCCGCCCTCCTTGATCATGTATGCGACAAACCAGAACAGGATAGAGTTCAGCATCATCGTGACGAGAATCTCGTTCACCTGGAACCGGGCACGCAAGACACCGGCGAAGCCACCGACCACTGCTCCCGCCGCAGCGGCAGAGGCGACCATGAGCAGGATGAGGAACACAGGCGGGAGAGAAAGCGTCTGAGATTCCTGCGTGCGGAAGACGAATGGGATCGCAAACACCGCGATTCCCCCGGCATAGACCTGACCGGGGAGGCCAATGTTCCAGAGCCCCGCGCGCAGAGGCACGAGGAAGGCATAAGTACAGAGCAGGAGATAGATGGACCGGTGAATGGTGGCAAGGAGGCCGTTAGGATTGAAAAAGGCGTACGAGAAGATGGCCCGGTACGCATCGAGGAGAGGGGTTTGGGCCGACAGGAACAGCACGCTGGCGAGGGCAAGGGCCAACAGGATGGCCCCGACCGCCGTAAGCGCCGAGTAGAACGCAGGACGCGTGGTCCGGGGCTCCAGGGTGACGTCGTACCGGCCGAGCCTCACTGGGCGCGGACCTCTTTCGCGGACAATCCTGCCATCATCGCGCCGATAGTTTCGATGTCGGCCTCGGCTCGAGGGAGGACGCCTCCGAATCGGCCCTCGTAGATCGGAGCCACCCAGTCCGCCAAAGACAAGATCTCGTCCAAGTCCTCGGAGATGAGTAAGATCGCTGCCCCGTCGGCTTTCGCGTCCAGGAGGGCTGCGCGGACGAAGGCAGCGGCTTCGACGTCCAGACCTTGCGTGGGTAAGTGCGCGATGAGGAGCCGGGGCTTGCGGGACAAGACCCGGCCCAAAATGAGCTTTTGCAAATTTCCCCCGGACAAGTGCTGGGCCCGCGTGCGTGCGGTGGGGGTTTTGACTTCGTAGCCGGAGATGATGTTCCGGGTGAGCTGCTCCAATCCCGCATCGTCGAGCAGGCCGCGCCGGGCGAACGCGGGATCAAAGTGGTAGTTCAGCGCCGTGTTCTCCACCAGCGAAAAGGCGGCGATGGACGCGACCTCGACGCGTTCGGCAGGGACATAACCCATCCCCATGCGCCAACGCGCGAGCGGCGAGAGGCGAGTCACGTCGCGGTCCTTAAACCGCACGGTTCCCGAGACCGCATCACGCAGCCCGGCCAAGACCTGGGCCAGTTCATCTTGGCCATTGCCAGTCACACCGGCGACGCCGAGAATCTCGCCTTCACGAAGGGAGAACGAGACATCCTGCAGGGCGGGTTGGCCCTTGTCGTTGACGACAGACAGATGGTCTACCTGCAGCAGGGGGGGCCCCGCTTCACTGGATCGCTTCCCCGTGCGGGCGACGATGTCACGGCCGATCATGTGGCGAACAAGCATCTCCTCGGTGGCCTCCCCCGTCCGCACGCGCGCCACGACTTTCCCGGACCGGAGAACTGTCACACGGTGGCTGGCGGCCAGGACGATTGGGAGTTTGTGCGTGACCAGGAGAATTGTGACGCCCTGGTCGCGGACCAGAGCCTGCAGTCCCGCTAGGAGTGTCTTTACTTCCGGGGGCGTCAGCGCGGATGTGGGTTCGTCCAAGATGAGAACCTGCGCCCCGCGGTACAGGGCTTTGAGGATCTCCACCCATTGGCGTTCGCCTTCGGGGAGCTGCCACACTCGCGCGGCCAGATCCACGGTGAAACCGTACTTGTTGCAGAGTTCCTCCACTTCCGGGGCGACGCTTCGGAGATTGAGAAAACCCCGGACGCGGGGGTGTCCGAGGACGATGTTCTCGAGCACCGTGTGCGCGGAGACGAGTCTCCGAGTCTGGTGGACCATGCCGATCCCGTGTGCGAGCGCGTCGTGGGGGGATCGGAACTCGACCTGCTGCCCGCGAAGGAAGAGCGCACCTTCGTCAGGCTGTACCAGGCCGAAAAGGATGTTCATGAGGGTGGTCTTGCCGGCTCCGTTCTGCCCCAGGATGGCATGGATCTCGCGCTCCTGGAACTCCACGTCAACGTGATCAAGGGCCAATACTCCCGGGAAACGCTTCGTGAGGGCGCGGGCCACAAGGATGGGATCTGCAGGAGGTAGGTGCAACGTCTTCGGCAAATCGGTACCTCTCGGATCGGGCGCGGTTCACGCTGAAGGGAGAAATGCCACTCCGCCCGCCCCTGTCGGGGCGGGCGGAGTAGTCTCAAACCTTCTCACGGACGGGATGCCCGCACCCGCCTCACTTGAGGATGATCATCCCGTCGAGGTCGAAGTTGAACTGCCCAAGCAGCCAGGCGTCGGTCGGCACCTGCTGAGCCTTCTTGACCACCGTGCCCTTAGGCGGAATGGGAGTGCTTGGGGTACCCTTGAGCTCCAGCCCCGTCCCATTGCTGACGAACGCGTGCTCAGTAAACGGATCCCACTCGCCCTTGAGCATCTGCTCCCGCCGTTGGCCCACGAGCTGCACGATCGATTTGGGAATCAAGGGCAGCGCTTTCGGACTGATCGCGTCCACACCGATCTTCTTGTTGTTCATGATGTCGACCGTAGGCTCTACCGTGCCGTCGGCGAGTGTCATGGTGTCCTTCATGCCGAGGTAAAGGAAGGTGCGCGGGTTCTGTTTGCCGGCCATCCAGTCCTGGAGTATGCGGTCGTAGAGGACCTCCCAGCGCGTGTCGAACGAGACGGCCACGGTGTCGGTGTTCGACCAGCCGTAGAACCCCACCGTGTCCATATCCTTCCCCACAAACCAGATCTTCTTCTCCTGCGCCACGTCCAGCGGCGAGCCAGAGTCCGTCTGCTGGGTGAGCACGTCCACCTTGTACTGGCTCACCAGGGTGGAGGCGATGTCACGTTCCTCCGTCGGCTTGTACCAGTCTCCGACGTACTTTACGTACACGTTGACGCGCTTATTGAGGGCCTTGGCCGCGTCCTGGACGCCCAGGTAGAAGCCAGCCGTGCGACGCAGGACCTGGATGTTGGGGAAGGCGGAGACAATTCCCACGTTCCCGGTCTTGGTGAGGGCCCCCGCGATCAGTCCCTCGAGGTAGAGGGCTTGGTATTGGCGCGGGAAGAATCGGATGAAGTTTCTCTTGGTGGCGATGTCACTGGCGACCACCGACCCGAGGTACGCGGCCGGATACTTGTCCGCAATGTCTTTCAGGGGCAGCCCCATGAACTCGGCGTTCCCCACGACGATGTTGGCGCCTTGCCGGATGAGTTCTTCCGCGTAGGGAATGGCGACGTCCGGGCCGACCTCTTCCCGGTAGACGTACTTCACGTTGGGATACTTCTCCGCGAGGCGCTTCCCGGCACGGTCGTGGGCGCCGGACCACGTAGTCCCCTTGATGACGCTAAAGTGCAAGATCGCCAGCGTGGCGTTCTTGGCCGCCGCGGCCGAGGCAGACGAACCCATCCTGCTCCCAAACCCTGCCGCGAGTGCCATGACGATCAGGAATAGCGCGACCCGCGTGTGCCATCCAAGTGTCCGCGTCATATCACTTTCCTCCACCTTTCTGAAATTTTGAGTAGGCGCTGATGTGCCTGCGCGTGCTCAAACGACCCGTGAGGGTGCCGTGCCCTGGGGCAACCGCACGGAGAAACCGACCCCCAGAGATGGATGTCCTAACGGATGTTTGAAGCATGGGCAGATGCGCGACGGTTCTACAGCCCGAAGGGTTTTCCCTCTGCCCTCTGTGAGGGCCAAGCCGAGACGCTGTCGATTGAGCGGTCGCGTTTCTCTCCATCGCGGGGAGGTTCATCCAGCCTTCGCCGGGTGTTCACAGCCAGTTCACGAAGAACCGTAATAAACTTACGTGAGGGCATGGGGTGTTGGTGTGTGCGTTAGCGGGGGAGTCTATCGCGATGGCCCTCGGGGAGATTGGTTCGATGGGAGGAAGCGGTCTGGACGGGAAAGTCGTGCTGGTGACGGGCAGTTCACGGGGTATCGGTGCAGCGATCGCAAGATTGTTTGCGCAGCAAGGTGCAAAGGTGGCGGTACACGGCCGGGATACCGCGGCGATAGCCGCCGTGCGCTCCGACATCGAGAGCGCGGGCGGCACGGTCACGCAGGTCGTTGCCGATGTGACGAAGTTCGCCGAGATCGAGGCACTGCGTCGTCAGGTTGAACATGAGTTAGGACCGGTCGATGTCCTCGTCGCCAATGCGGGCGGTAGCTTCACGATCCCGGGACCCCTCGAGCAGATCAGCGAGGACGGATGGCACGCATCCGTTGACGGCAACCTGACGGCGACGTTTCTGACGATCAAGAGTGTTCTTCCGGGGATGAAGGAACGGAAAGCCGGCAACATCATCACGATGTCGTCAGTTGCCGGCCACCGTCCTCACCCCAGGTCTCCCATCCCGTATGCCGCCGCCAAAGCAGGTATTGAAATCCTCAGCAAGGATCTCGCTTCGCAGGTCGGGCCCTACGGCATCCGGGTGAACTGCATCGCACCCGAAACGATCCTCACGGAACGCAATCAGCAACGGATCCCCGACGAGCAAAAAAAGGCGCTGGTCGATCTGCACGCCATCAGACGCCTGGGAACACCCGACGACGTGGCGCAGGCCGCCCTGTTCCTCGCCTCAGAGGAGTCGGGGTGGATCACGGGCATCGTCCTGGACGTGGCCGGGGGAGCGGTGATGACGTAGCCGCTCCCGCCCCGCTATCGGGAACGGGCCTCCGTCCGCGGAGGGGGGAAGGTGGCGGGAAGACCGTCCGCCTCGATCTGAAAGAGGCCCTGAGGTTCCATCAGGCCCGGTAAACGATGCCGACCGAGGTTGCGATAGCGGACGCTAGTCGATGACGATTCTGCCACCGCGTCTTTCGCCATCTCGGAGATGACGATTTGACCCCCATGGGCCGCCGAGCAGACACGGGCGACGATGTGGACGGCCAGGCCGATGTACCCGATATCGGTCAGCGTGGGCCGGCCGCTGTGGATACCGATGCGCACTCGGACCGGGAGATCATCAGGCCAGCGTTTCCTGCCGAACGCACGCTGGATGGCGGCGGCAGCCTGGACGGCATCTGCGGCGCGCTCGAAGACAGCGAAGAACTCATCGGCGCGGGCATCAATCTCGCGGCCATCTGCGCTCGACACGCCCGACCGCAGCATGCCACGGACGTCATTTAGTACGTCGCGGTACTTGTCACCCAACCGATTCAGGAGGGTGGTCGAGGCCTCAATGTCGCTCATCAAGAGCGTGACAAACCCGGTCGGGAGCGCGGCAGCGTCGATCGCGGTGGCCGGAAGTTGCCCGTACGCCCGGTCCCTCTCGACGACGAAGCGCACCGCAGCCAGCACGGTTTCAGTGAGGTCTGGGTCATCCAAGGCCGCGGGATCGTGCACGAGGGCGGTCATCGGCCGACCGTCTCGCTCGAGATAGGTCACGACGCGCTTATCTTTTTTGGCGGGGAGGGGGACGGGCTTCCCCCCGCCATCGAGATACGCCCCCGCAGCGTTTGACCAGTACAGGACGGTCAGGGTCGGGTCGCGGAGAACGCCGCGCAGGCGTTGTTCGAGGTCTCCTGGGGCGCCATTGCGGCCCAATTCGATCACGAGACGACCGGCCGTCGCGTGTCTGCGCTCCGACTGCAGCTGCCCCGTGATGAACCCGATGGGGATGATGCCATACTTCTTCGCCTCAGTCAGCAGCCGCTTGCGAGCGCGCTCCCGAGCCGTCTCACTCTCGAACACGACTTGGTTGAACCGGGAGAGGGCGTTGCGCACGTGCGCCTCGTCGTGAATCGGCAGTCGCCGCCGGCCATGGGAGTCGACGTACGCGAAGGCACTTTCCCGAAGACGGGCGCGCTTTTTGGCATCCAGCCGGGACATGTTCCCATGATAACTGGTTCGATACCGAACAGAAAAGATCGGGTAAAAGGTTCAGGTTACCAGTTCCGCCCCAGGGCGCGCGAGTGCGAGGTCAGCTGACACTTTCGTCTGCCACTTCAAGACTCTGCGGGCTGGCCCGCCGGCGGAGCAGGGGGGAGCACCGGGAGCCCGCTCAGATGCAGGGGATACGCGACGTCGGTCACCACGACCTGGCGGATGTGCTGTAGTGCGAGTTTGAATATCACCGTTGCATTCTGGTGAAGAACTTGTTCCAGGTAGTGGTCCATCAAGATTTGGGACACCACGACGTGGATATAGGCCTCCGGATGTGCTATTCGGAGCTGCTCGACATATTGGCGGACCGGTCCGACGAGATCTCGAAACGGCGAGGGCAGGATCGTGAGTTGTTCGTGGGGGAAGAACCGGTCCCATTTGCGGCGGACATCGGCAGTGCGGTCTTCATCCGTCGCGACGTACACGGCAGACCACTTTACACCGAGCGATTCGACAAAGTTGATCTGACGAAGGGCAGCCGCGTGGACCCCGGAGATCAGTACCACGTGGATGATGGGCGCAGGCCCACCCAATCGCTTGGTGCCCTCGATGCTTAGGAAGCGCCGCACCATCTGGTAATGATGGTGGATGCGGAAGAACGTCCACACCATCGCCGGAATGAGGATGACAACAATCCACGCGCCCGCCATGAATTTCGTGACCGATTGGACGAGCATGACGAGACAGGTGACAACGGCGCCGACTGCGTTCACTGCCCGCTTCTGCCGCCACTGCGGATTGTAGTGGAGCCGGGAGGCCTTGGTCTCCAGGACCTCGTCCGGCTTCAGTCGCCCGATCTTCGTCCAGCGGACCACCATCCCGAGTTGCGACATCGTAAACGAGAGGAAGACACCGATCGCGTAGAGGGGGATAAGCGCGGTCACGCGGGCGCGGAACAAGACGACCAGCAGCGACGAGATGGACGCCAAGAAGACAATGCCCCAGGAGAAGACCAAGCGGCTTCCCCGATACGTCAGCTGGCGGGGCAGGAACCCGTCGGCGGCGTGTAGGGCGGCCAAGCGCGGGAAGTCGGCGAACGAAGTGTTGGCGGCTAAGACCAGGATGGCTGTCGTCGACGCGAGCGTGAGCACGTGGAGCAAGCCGGGTCCGTAGATCGTGCGTGCCAGTTGCGAGATGATGGTCTCCGCGTCGGTGGGCAGGGCGTGCGCGCGGTAGGCCAGGATAGTCGTTCCCACGAACATCACACCCAAGAAGGTGCTCATCCACGCCATCGTTGCCGCGGCATTTCGACTCTTCGGCTCGGCGAAGGCCTGGATCCCGTTGCTAATGGCTTCCGTGCCGGTGACCGCCACGCTGCCGCTCGCGAATGCCCGGAGCAGCAGGAAGACGGTCAAGCCTGCGCCGCCTAGGACCTCCGACTGCACGCCACTGACGGTAGGTAGGCGCCCCGACAGCATCTGAAAGAAGCCCACCCCCAACATCACCATCATCAAGACGAGGAAGAAATATGTCGGGACGGCGAAGATTTTCCCGGACTCACGCGTGCCCCGCAGATTCACCAACATCATCGCCAGGATCAAACCAACCGATAGTTCGACACGCCATGGCCACAAGATCGGGAACGCCGAGGCGATCTGCGCGACGCCCGAGGCGACACTCACTGACACGGTGAGAATGTAGTCTGTGAGTAGCGATGCCCCTGCAGTTTGGGCCGCCAGTTCCCCGAGGTTGTCTCGTGCGACGATATACGCCCCACCGCCATTTGGGTAGGCAAAGATCGTCTGCCGGTAAGAGATGGTAAGGATGAGCAGAAGGGCGGCGATCGCCAGCGAGATGGGGATAGAGAAGTAGAAGAACGCCGCCCCGGCCGCAGCCAAAACGAACAAGATCTCGTCGGTCGCGTACGCCGTAGACGAGAGCGCGTCTGAGGCGAAGACGGCGAGTCCCACCAGCTTGCCGACGGTCTGTCGGGACATTTCGTGGGTCGCCAGAGGCGACCCCAGTAGGATCCGGCGGAGGGAAAATCGTGAGGAGGGTTTCTCCGGCGGTATTGGCAGAGTTTCAGTGGTCACGGACGCATTCTCACCCTTCTGTGGTGCCCTCCAGCCGGCACTCCTAACTCCGCGCGCAGGGGGGAACGGTGCGCCAGTGGTTCTTTGCCAGAAGCAGGTGTCACTGGGTCTCCGGGTATCTTAGGAGATTTGCCACTGGGCGGTCAAGGAGTCGAAGGGTGCGGCCGTAAGCCAAGAGCCTTCCAATCATTCTGACGAATGGGGCGCATCCTCGGCCTAGAGCTCTACCTCGATGTGTCACGGATGTCCTGCAATCTCACGAGGATCGGTCCCCGCGTTCAGATTGCCATCCCGAGGCGGCCGGCCAGCCAGAGGACGACGACAGCGACTACGGTGAGCACTAGGACGAGGACGTTCGCTGCGTCAAAGCGTCCGTCTTGAACCGCATCATAGATCGCCAGGGGCATCGTCTGCGTGCGCCCCGGAATATTTCCCGCGACCATCAGCGTCGCCCCAAACTCTCCCAGGGCTCGGGCAAAGGCCAGCGCGATTCCCGCCAGGATGCCCCGGCGGGCCAGGGGGAGTAATAGGAACACGAGCAAGTATGCGCGGGATGCGCCGTCAATACGCGCGGCCTCGCGGACGCTGAGATCGACATCTTCGAAGGCTGCGCGCGCGGTGCGGACAACGTACGGAAAGGAAGCGACGACGGCTGCGACGACCGCCCCGCGCCAGGTGAACACGAGAGGAGATCCTGTCACGCGTTCAAACCACGACCCGAGGGCCGTGGACCGGCCGAGTGACACGAGTAAGTAGTAGCCAAGGACGGTTGGGGGTAGCAGAAGCGGCAACGCGGTAAGGGATTCCACCACCCCACGACCCGGTGCGTGACTCTCCGCCAGCCAGTACGCAAGGAAGATTCCCGCGAGGGCCGAGATGACTGTGGCGAGGAGTGCCACTTGCAACGAGAGCCAGAACGGCGACCAGATCATATCTCGGAGGCTACTGACTTTCTCCGGGGAGGACGAACCCGTACCGGCGCAGCACCTGTCTGCCTTCCGGGCCGGTGACAAAGGCCAGAAAAGCTTTGGCTTGTTCCAGCCGTGGCGACCGCGCGACGACCCCCGCGGCTTGGCGAAGTGGGTCGTGCAATGAAGCGGCAATGAGCCAATACCGCCCGGTGGGCTGGATCGGAGGCGCTACCGCGAGAGAAAGTGCGATAATCCCGACATCGGCGTTCCCGGTCCTTGCGAACTGCAGCGCCTGACTGATGTTTTCAGCGAGCACCAGTTTTCCGTGGACCACATCCCACAATCCGCTGGCACGGAGAGCTTGCGCTGCCGCTCGGCCATAGGGGGCGTGCTCGGGGTTGGCGATGGCGATGAACCGAATGCGGTCGTCAGTGAGTACGCGAAGCCCGTGCTGGGGATCGATGGGCGAGCCATTGCGCACCCAGAGGACGATCCGTCCGATGCCGTAAATCTGCTCCGTCTGCTCGGCGATGAGACCCTTCGCGCTGAGGTGGCGAATCAATTGCTCATCCGCCGAGAAGAAGAGGTCGAACGGCGCTCCCTGTTCGATCTGCGTGGCCAGCTGCCCCGAGGAGCCATAGGTGATCTGAACCTGCACCCCCTGCCGTCGCATGAACTGGGCAGCGAGTTCATCCACAGCAAATCGAGTGTCCGCAGCGGCCGCCACCTCCACCACCGGTCCTCCCTGCGCGCTGCGGACTGCGGGTCCGGTCAACACGAGGAGCAGGGCGACGGCGACGAGGCGCGTCATGGTTCCTGCGTTCCGATGAGAACTTCGGTGGCCTTGATGACCGCAGTCACGGGTTTGTTCGGCTGGAGACCCAGGCGTTCGGCGGATGCGCGAGTGATGACGGCGACCAGGGTCCCGGGCTCCAGATTGACTGTCACTTCCGCCATCAAGCCGTCTACCGCCACGCGCCCGACGACTCCCCGAAGTTGATTCCGCGCACTCAGCGCAATGTTCCCCGAAGGAGGAGGGAGGTCTGACGCGGGTTTCGTGCGAGCGGATTGACCTGCAAGCCAATCTTCCAGGGCCCTCCGAATGAACCGCCAGCGCCCCAGTGCCTTCGTGGCGGGGAGGCGGCCCTGACGCGCCATCCGCACCACCGTCTTGGCATGAAGTCCTAGAAGCGACGCCGCTTGGCGGGGGTCCATGATGTCCATTTCTCTGTCCGTCGGCATGATATTATTGTTATTATAGTTCCTTTAGATTCCTTTTAGTAGCGTATTATGGCCTGTTGGTCTTGGGGACTCGCGGGCATTAAGCCCGCTCTTTCATCGCCGATTAGGGGAATGTACCCCTCAGTAGCTAAAAGGGTGGACTGGATGAGGGAATTCTCTCGATGGGAAAACCGTTTGGTATGGGATAGGCTGAGAATCTGGAGAGCATAAATGAGCACCCTTCGTGCAAAACATACGCCCCGAAAGAGGGCCCGAACGCTTTGTAAGCGCTGCGGTAGTCGCATTCCGCCGACTGCGCGCAAGCACGACGATCCGTTCTGCTCTCGTGTCTGCGCTGAAGCGACCTATGGGACCCCGCGGAGCAAACTGGTCTTGCGCCTGCCGCTCCCCGCGCCGCGAGTCCGTACGTCTGAAGGCGGCCGCGCAATCCTGCATAGGTTCTTAAGGGAATCGACCTCTACGCCGCGATCTCCTGATAAGGGCTAGCTGGCGGTTGTTGAGCATTTAAACGCCAGCGCTGAGCGTCAAAAACCGCCCGTTGAGATTTCTGCTCGCCGTTTCTGTCGGGGGGATGGACCGGGTCTAATTGTGCCCTGTTGCCCTGTACAGATATCGCAGAACTTTGACTCTCTCGCTGTTGCGGACGATCACCGTCTTTTACGCAATCTTCACCTAGCCTTAGATCACCCTTCGCTCGTCGCAAGTCTCCTTCCAGGTACCGTCAGGTTAGCCGCCCTCGAGATCAGTACAACCTCGACACGCGCGGGATGTGCTCCCGCGGAGGGCCAGCGAAAATGAGGCACACTTAGAAGGGATTTCGCGGCTTACCAGGAAACGCCAAGACGATCTGGAGTGTGTTGGACCTAGGGGCAGTGAGATCTTGCGAATGGACAGAGTGCCCGCTCGCCGTCACCTGATCGGATCCCCGGCCAACGCGGTGAGTCACGGCGAGTTGTCGCCCGCTTCCACCGTCACCAGCATTTGGCACCACGATCGGCACCCGAGAGGCATCCGCTGCACCCTCGCGCGATTAGATTGGGTTGGGCTGTGAAGCGAGATCCGTTGTGAGAAGGATGGTCATGGCGGCAAGGAACAGGGTGTTCCGTTTCATTGTTATCCCTTCTCTTGCACTGGTCATGGTGACATCGGGCGGCGCTCCGCTGAGATCTCGGGTGCTATTCCAGGAGAGCCGTGTCGCCTCAGCAGAGTCCGAGTGCCGGCTGGGTGCTCAAGAGGACATCCGCCGCGTGGTTTTTATCCAATTCGATAATGTTCACTTCCGGCGCGATGTCCCGAATGTGCCATCGGATCTTGAGCAGATGCCACACCTCCTCAGCTTCATTACAGACAACGGGACGCTGCTCACCAACGACCACACGGTGCTCATCTCGCACACCGCGACGGGATTTCTCAGCACCATCACAGGGCTCTACCCCGACCGTATGGGGCAGCCCGTCAGCAATACCTACCGCTACTTCACCCCGTCGGGGGCGAGCCGCAACGCCGTATCGTTCGCCTACTGGACCGCGCCGGTGTTTGACGTGAGCGGTGCGGGACAGACCAACTTCACTCCGACGATGATCGATGAACGCGGAAAGATCGCCCCGGCGCCGTGGGTCGCGTACACGAGGTCCCACTGCGACGTGGGGATCGTCGGAATGGCGAATACCGTCCTCGAGAACGTCGCCATCGACATCCCGACCGTGTTCGGCCCCAACTCCCCTGAGGCAGCGGCCGTTCGCGCGGACAACAAACAAGCTTTTGCCGACTTCGTGGGTATCGGGGTGCACTGCGCACAAGAGAGTGGCTTATGCTCGACCCCGGCTCACGCCCGACCTGACCTGCTCCCCGATGAGCCGGGAGGCTATGACGGCTACATGGCTCTCTTTGGCCATAAGTACGTCGCGCCCGTGATCAGCCCTGCCCACCCCCTCACCGATATCAACGGGACCACGATCGCCGATTCAGCGGGACGTGTGGGCTTCCCAGGCTGGGACAGCCTAACAGCGGCAGTCGCCCTCGGCTACACGGCGACGATGCTCGAGGCCGGGATTGCTGTGACCTACACCTACCTCTCCGCGACGCATGACCAGAACCCGCCTCCTTCTCCGCATGTTGCATTCGGGCCGGGGGAAGCGAGGTACGTCGCGCAATTGCGCGCCTACGACGATGCGTTCGGGAAGTTCTTCGCCCGGCTGGCCGCGGCGGGGATCACCCCGCGCAACACGCTCTTCGTCTTCTCCTCCGACGAAGGCGACCACTTTGTGGGAGGGCCCGCCAGTCCATCGGGCTGCGATGGCGTCACGACGCCCTGCACGTACCCAGTGCTTGGCGAGGTCAACGTGAATCTTCGCGGGCTGCTGGCCACGCAGCGGGGGAACACGACGGCGTTTATGGTCCACGCCGATGCCGGACCCACGATCTACATCGACGGTAATCCAGGTCCCTCAGACCCTGTGACTCGCCGGTTCGAGCAGGATGCGAGCCGGCTGACGGTCACACATCCGATCACCGGTGCGGTCGAGTCGGTGACAGAAGCGCTAGCGGGTCCGGCGGAGATGAAGCTGCTGCATATGATCACCTCCGACCCGTATCGCACGCCCACTTTTACGCTGTTTGGGCGGGCCGACTACTACATCTTTAAGGATGCGGCCGACTGTGCGTCCCCTTGTGTCGCGGTGCAGCGGCCCTATGCCTGGAGCCACGGGACCATTGACCCCGAAATCATGCAGACGTGGGTCGGTTTCGCGGGTCCCGGAGTCCGCCAATCCGGGCAGAGGGATGAGGTCTGGGCGGACCACGCAGATGTCCGGCCGACCATGCTGGCTCTCCTCGGGCTCCAGGACCAGTACATATCCGATGGGCGAGTCTTGGCGGAGATCATCTCGCCGGGACGGTTGCCCGACTCACTCCGCACGCGCCGCGAGATCTTCATTCGACTGGCGACTCTCTACAAGAAGATCAATGCTCCCATAGGAGATCTTGCACGGGCGAGCTTGTCTGTGTCCACTCGCGCGCTGGCTACGACTAACGAACCCACCTATGCGCGGCTAACTCAACAGCTCCAAGACTGGACAGCGGAACGCGATCGACTGGCAACACGCATGAAGGCTGCCCTCTACGCTGCCGCATTTGGAGGGAACTCGATCTCCGAGGGGGACGCCCACGCGCTTATTGCGGCGGGCGAGAACCTGCTAGATCGCGTGCAGGCTGCGGCCGCCTCCGAACCCTAGGACGAGGAGGACGGGCAAACACACACCTATGTCTTGGGCTACCTCGGGGATAGGGGTTCCAGAGGGAACTCCCAGGACATTTCGCGGGCGCACGCAGTGACTCGAGATGTCGACTTGGTCGGTCGATACGTCAGCTTTCAGTTAGTCGGTAGCCCACGCCGGGCTCCGTAACGACGTAGCGTGGGCGGTGGGGTCTGCTTCGAGCTTCCGCCTGAGGTTGCTGACGTTCACTTGCAGCAGGTGCCGTTGGTTCTGATACCCCGGTCCCCAGACTGCCGCGAGCAAGTGTCCATGCGTCAACACCTTTCCCGCCTGCACGATCAGGGCTTTGAGGATCCCGTACTCCA
>DATGVF010000100.1:0-7148 GCA_035300645.1 bacterium | reverse complement strand
CCTGGACGTGTCCGAGGCTGTGGACCGCGCCCGGCAGATGCTCGCCGAGGGGGCAGATGTCATCGATGTCGGCGGAGAATCCACGCGGCCGGGGGCACACCTGGTGGCGGTGGAAGAAGAACTGCGCCGGGTTGTCCCCGTGGTGCAGGCGCTTGTGCGCAATCTCGGGGCAGTAGTGTCGATCGATACCCAGAAAGCCGAGGTGGCGCGTCGGGGATTAGAGTCTGGGGCAGTGATGATCAATGACGTCAGCGCGCTCCGAACCGATCCCGCGATGGCCCCAGTCGTCGCCGCGCACCGAGCCCCGGTGGTGCTGATGCATGGGTATGGAGGGACGATGGCCCCTTCTGCGAGCACTGGCGACGTGATGGCTGAGGTGGTAGAGTTTCTGCGCGACCGCATCGGGTTCGCCGTTGCTGCCGGCATCCCCCGGGAGTCCATTTTGCTCGATCCTGGCTTTGGGTTTGGCAAGACCGTGGAGCAGAACCTGGACGTCCTCAGACATTTAGGCACCCTGCGAGTGCTCGGGCAGCCCATCGTCATCGGTCCCTCCCGCAAGGGGACGATTGGTCGACTTTTGGGGGGGCTGCCGGTGGACGACCGCGTCGAAGGAACAGCCGCCGCGGTGGTCGTGTCCATTGTGCACGGCGCCGATATGATTCGCGTGCATGATGTTCAGGCTATGGTGCGTGTCGCTCGAATGACGGATATGCTGAGTCGGGCGGAGTCGTCCGCGAGCGGACCCGTGGAGAGGTTGTAGGCAGATGCGAGACACACGGCTGTTGGTCCTCATTGGTGTATTGGCGGCGGCGGCGTTTATTCTGATGGTCGCCGTACAGGTGCCTGTGCTGCCAGGAGCTCCGTATCTCCGGTACAATCCCAGCGATGTCGTCGCGCTGCTGATGGCATCGGTCGCCGGACCTCTTCCGGGCGTCGCGGTCGTCGTGTTGAAGGACGTGCTCTACCTGTTCTTCCGTGCGCGGTCATTCTTTGGCCCATTGGGGGACCTCATTGCGGTTGCGACCTTCGTCGGGGTGGCGGGGTGGGTGTACCGTCGCCGGCCGCAGCCCTCGGCCGCGTGGTTTATTGCATCCTGTGGGCTGGGCGCCGTGGCCCGCATCCTGGTGATGATTCCCGTGAACTTCCTCCTCCTCAACTGGCAGTTTGGGATGCCGCCCGCGAAAGTGGCGGCCTTAGTCTGGCCGGTTATCATCCCTTTTAATGCGCTGGCAAGCGTCATCAACACAGCGCTTTCTGTCGCCCTCCTCCTGGCGATCAAACGCCGAGGGCTCGTCCCAGCGCGCTTGGGAGGGTCTGGACGGTAGACCCGAGGCCGGTGGCCGGTCCAGCCGATCCCGCCGATGGGCTCGTTGGCTCTGCCCTCCGGCCGGGGCACCCCGATTTTCTGGACCTCCCCTGGGATTTGCCGCTCGCGGAGTGGGAAGGGCGGACGGCGCGGCTGGAACATCTGCCCAGCGGCCCGTCGCGTCACCCTGTCCTCTTCGTCAGTTACGCAGGCGTCCTCTACGCGCTTAAGGAACTCCCGCCGGAGATCGCCGCGAAGGAATATGGCCTCCTCAGGCGCATGGCAGACCTCCGGCTGCCCGCGGTGAACGCGGTCGGTTACGTGCGTGCACGCCACCGCGGGGAGGAGGCGGGCGTGCTCATCACGCGGTACCTCGACTATTCTCTGCCCTACCATCTCTTGTTCATGCAGCCGGACCTGGAACGGTACCGCCGGCACCTTCTCGATGCGCTCGCCGGGCTGCTCGTGCAGCTCCACCTCGGCGGAGTCTACTGGGGGGACTGTTCACTGTCCAACACGTTGTTTCGCCGCGACGCGGGGACGCTGCAAGCATACCTGGTGGACGCGGAGACGTCCGAAGTCCATCCGCACGTGGCCCCTGGGCTTCGGGAGCACGATCTCGCCATCATGGAAGAAAACGTCGCCGGGGCCCTGATGGATTTGGTGGCGGTCCAGGCGCTCCGTCCCGACTACGCCGTCGAGGAGGTAGGTCCCGAGATCCGGCGGCGGTACACGGCTCTGTGGGACGAGGTGACGCGCGTGGAGGTCATCGTGCCGGCGGAGCAATATCGCATCCAGGAGCGCATCCGCGCGCTCAACGACTTAGGATTTTCTGTGGAGGAAGTCGAACTGGCCGCCGCGCAGGGAGGCCAGCAGTTGCGCCTGCGGACCTTCGTGGCTGACCGGAGCTTCCACCGAGACCTGCTGCAGAGTCTGACGGGGATTGAGGCGGAGGAATCGCAGGCCCGACAGATGGTCAACGAGATTCGCGAGCAGCAGGCCACCCTCGCGCAGCGGGCTAATCGGAGTGTCGCCCTGAGTGCGGCGGCGTACCGCTGGCTCACGGAGATCTACCAACCCGCGATGGCCCGGCTCCAGCCGCTGGCGGACCGGACGACACCTCCTGCTGAGGTGTACAGTCAGCTGTTGGAACACAAATGGTACCTCTCTGAGCGTGCCCGCCGCGACGTCGGCCATCAAGCCGCCATCGCGGATTTCGCGCAGTTGTTGGCGCGTCGGCGCGGCCTCCCCTCGGGCGAGGCCAAGACGCTGTGACCTCCGACGCTATCGAGGTCCACAACCTCACCAAGACGTTTGGCACGACGATGGCGATCGATGACATCTCCTTTCGCGTCGGGGCGGGGGAGATCGTGGCCTTTCTCGGGCCCAACGGCGCCGGCAAGACCACCACGATCGCAATCCTCCTCGGGCTGATTGAACCCACCCGCGGAAGCATTCGGGTCCTCGGACGACCGATGCCGCAGGAGCGCCAAGCGGTGCTGAGCCGCGTGAATTTCTCGTCCCCCTACGTCGCGCTGCCCTACGACCTCACGGTCGACGAGAACCTGGAGGTATTTGCGCGACTGTATGGCGTGGCGGATCGTCGGAAGCGCCTGCGCTCGTTGGCCGAGCTGTTCGAAGTGGCGCACTTGTGGACGCGGCGGACGGGGTTGCTGTCGTCGGGGGAGATGGCCCGCGTGAACCTGATCAAGGCCCTCATCAACGATCCCGAGATTCTCTTCCTAGACGAGCCGACCGCCGCGCTAGACCCGGCGGCGGCGGACACGGTGCGCTCCTTGCTGTTACGGATGAAAGAAGAGCGCGGGATCACGATCTTCTACACGTCCCACAACATGCGCGAGGTTGAGCGGCTCTCCACCCGCATTGTGTTTTTGCATGAGGGCCGAATCGTCGCTGACGGTCCGGCTCGCGAGATCGTGCAACACTACGGGAAGAAGGACCTAGAAGACTTTTTCGTCGCGCTGGCGCGGTCAGGGCACCAGGGGCTGTCGTGAGCTGGGGGCGGATCTGGGCGCTCAACCTCCGGCAGCTGTTCCTGATGCGCCGCAGCTTCGCGCGCATTACAGATCTGTTCTACTGGCCCCTGCTGGATCTGTTTTTCTTCGGTTTCCTCTCGCTGTACCTGAGGACGGAGAGCGGGGTGCCGCTGTTGGCGGCGGTGTTGCTGGGGGCCCTCATTCTGTGGGATTTGTTCTTCCGGATCCAGCAGGCGATCTCGGTGTCGTTTCTCACCGAACTGTGGACGCGCAACCTGATCAATATCTTCGTCACCCCCGTCACCCTCACTGAATTTGTCGTCGCGATGATGCTCTGGGGATTGATCAAGATTTCGATCACCGTCACGTTGATGGCCACCGTCGCCTTTGTCCTGTACCAGTTCAACATCTTCACGCTCGGGATCAGCCTCGTTCCCTTGGTGACCAGCCTCATCGTGTTCGGCTGGGCGGTCGGCACCGCGATCACGGCCGTCATCCTGCGCTATGGCCAAAGCGCGGAAACGCTGGCCTGGAGCTTGGCGTTTCTGTTTCAGCCGTTTGGGGCGGTGTACTTTCCCCTCTCCGTCTACCCCCCGTGGCTGAGGCAGGTGTTGTTGATCTTCCCGCTGCCGCACATCTTCGAGGGCATGCGTGCCGTTCTCGCGGGGCAGCCTCTCCCATCGCCCCAGTTGATCTGGGCGTTTGGCCTGGATGCGATTTACCTGCTGGGGGCCTTCGGGTTCTTCGCCTTCATGTTTTCGCTGGCGCGCCGCCGCGGGTTGCTCCTCAAACTGCAAGACTAGGAGGGCCTCTTGGCGAGTCCGGGCGGCAGAGGGAATTCAGCGGGCCGGACACCGTGCTTGGCGCGTCTGCGGGTCGGTATGCTCGCCAAGATGAGAAAGGCTGGACCAGTCATAATTACCGGATGAATCTCATGCCGGCGGTCGCCTGTTGAAGCTCTGCCCCGCGCGATAATCCTGCAGGGGTGATTGTCGCAGGAACTTCATTCCGTGGAAGAGAAAGGGCGGCAAATATTCCACGGAGAGGCACTTGACTGGCCGGGACGCTCCCGGTCAGAGGAGCGGCCATACCCGTTGACAGGCCGTGGGGGGGAGCACCGTGAGGCGTGAGAGCTTTCGCATAACCGCAACGGTTGCGGCACTCGTGCTGGTCGTGAGTACCATCGTCGCATACGGCCAGGGGGCTGGGGTGCACGTCCCTGAGCCTCCCTCGCTGCCGGCCCAAAAAGCGTTCGACCTGACCCTGGACGAGACGAAGAAATACTCCCGAAGCAACAACTTTGAGATCGTCGGGCACAGCTACTTTAAGGGTGATTGGGTCGTCTCGTCGGCGCGCGACCGCGGGATGGGATGCGGGTTCAACTCGCTCCGGGTCGAGAAAGGCATCGGGTATTTTGCCGGGTACGACGCGCCCCCCACCTGCTTCGGAGTCCTAATTGCAGATGTCAGCAATCCGGCCGAGATGAAGTTTCTCAGCTTCATCCCCTGCAATCCCGGGACTCGATGCAACTACCTCCGCCTGAACGCACGACGGAAGATCCTGGTCGTCGGGATGGATGCCAATCAGGCGAACCCGAGCCAGCCTACGGGAGGCCTGGTCCCCCAAGCTGGAGTCGCTTTCTACGATGTCTCTGAACCGCGGACTCCCCGGCTGCTCGCGTTTTTCCTCACGCTCCCCAACGGGGCGACACATGGGTTTGAGATTGACGACCGGTATGTCTACGCGTGCGCACGGCTGGGGCTCACCAAACCCGGGGACCAAGAACTAGCGATCATTGACTACGGCGACCCAGGGCACCCCGGTGTGGTTAGCACTGTCCACATTCAAGGGCAGCATGTCGGAGAGGAGTATGAGCCGCGGGATCAGAGAAACTTTGACGGGACCCCGCAGCACGTATGGTGTCATGAAGTGAACTTGCACAAGGACAGGCTCTATGTCGCCTGGAGAGATGCAGGTATGGTCATCGTGGACGTGCGCGATCGCACCGAGCCGCGCATCATTTCGCGTTTCGATTATGTGCCTCCCTTCCATGGTGGCAGCCTCGGCGCGACACACACCACGGCGCCCGTGATCGTGGACGCCGATAAGTACCCCACGTTGGTGGTCGTCACAGACGAGATAATTGCCTGCCCGCCGGGGTTCGGCCGCATTGTGGACATTTCCGATCTTGGTAACCCCCAGGTGATTTCCACCCTCCGGATACCCCATGTGACCGACAACTTTGACTACGCCACTGGCCAGTTCCGGTGTCCTTCCAATGGGGGATACATTCACCATCCGTGGTTTGATTTTCGGTCCGCCAGTCTTCTCTACACGGCGTGGATTGAGCAGGGGCTCCGGGTGTGGGATATTTCGGATCCCTTCCTGCCCCGCGAGGTGGGGTACTATCTATCACCCCGATACCCGGGCCGATTTCCCAATCGCCAAGTCCGGGAGGCGTACCAGGATCCCGACTCGGCGCTGATCTATATGACGGACGGGAACGGCGGCGGGGTCACCGTGCTGCGCTGGGTGGGTCCCATCCCGCGTCGGCCACCAGTTCCGGCTATCGTTCCCGGCGCCCGCTGAGGGCGTCATGCGAGCTTCTTCCTCGTTGGTGTGCGTTTCAGGCCCGTCGCTTGGAGGGCACGGATGCCTCCTTTTCCTCAAACTGCAGAACTAGGGGGGTCTCATGGCGCGACCGCGGGGTAGAGAGATCGCGGGCTGGCGGGCCACGATGCGGTCTCGTGCGCTCTTGATTGTCGCGCTTGTCGTTGGGCAGGTCATCCCGGCGACGGCGGGAGCCATCCAAGGTGATGCCCGGCACGGCGGGAGGACCACGGTTTCTGTTCTTCGGTTCGAACGCGCCAGCGTCTGGTCGCTGCACATCACGTCCAATCGGTTACTCGCCGACTACGGATACGCCGTCGAGTATGCGTTCAGATTCCTTGACGAAGAGGAACTGAGCCTGTCCGCCGTCACGGAACAGGAGATCATGAGTGGACGTGTCCTCACAATCCTGGACGGCGAGCCGGTCGAGGCGGAGATCCATCTGCGGGGAGAGCCTCTGCCGCTAGTGATGAACTCTGACGGCGTCCGGGTCGTGGCCGCGTGGCGGCGTCCAGACCGCCTCATCCCTGCAGACTTGCCTGCGGAGGAGATCGAGCGACGGTTTCGCGCCCTGACCGATTTGCGCGCGCAAACCAGACGCCGGCTCGGGTTGGCCGAGTTCCGACCCTCTCAGGATGCGCGGGTCCGCGTCCGCCTCGCTGCAGTCGACAGCATCGCCCTTGTCCCCGCGGGGGATTCGCGGGAACTCTATGAGGTCCACCAGCCGATGACGGAGACGGCCACGGAAGTCCTGACGACGGAGGTCGGGGGACGCCACTGGATGATTACCTGGGGCCAGGGGGTGTTGCAGGTCCAGCTGTCCCCGGTCCTCACCACGTTGACCACCACGGTGTTCTACCGGGAGGGGCACGCGACGGGGCGGGTCGGCAGCCGGCGGCCTCTCTCGTCGACAGACGCCACCCAGATCGCGGAGACGGCGTTTGCCTACCTGCGCGCTGCACGACTGGATTTTGGCACTGGTCTGATTACCGCGCCGTTACCCCGTACGCCATAGGAGGCGCGTCCCGGCGGTCGTTATCGGCCTCGACTAGGCCTATTGGTTTGCGATACGAGCGCCTCGGTCTGGTACCCTTCTCGTTGGTCATCCCCCGTAACGCCACGTAATCGTTTCATTGTGTCTCCTTGGCGTCTTCACAGTACGTTCACCTTTTACGTTGACAATAGGATCGATGGAAGAGTCAAAAGGAGGATTGACCATGGGTCCACGAGGTCTT
>DATGVF010000099.1:0-2440 GCA_035300645.1 bacterium | reverse complement strand
GAGCCCGGCGAGCGTGGTGATCCTGGCTTCGGTGACTGCGCCGACGGGCGTGATGCACGAGCGCACCGCGTGACCGTCGATCTGCACCGTACAGGCGCCGCACTGGCCGAGCCCGCAGCCGAAGCGCGGATTGTTCAATTGGAGGTCGTCGCGCAGCGCGTAAAGGAGCGGCATGTCAGGGTCGTCAACCTCGATCGTGCGTGCGCTGCCATCGACCATGAGGGTGAGCTGCGCCATGGGCATCCTCCCGAATAATATCGTTGCTTCGAATGGCTCAAATATAGCACGAGTCAGCACCTGTGAAAGTCTCCGTCCGGTGAGACCGCCTTGACGAGATGATGAGGCCCCTCGATTTGCTCGGGTGATTGGGGCCGACGACTGTGGTCGTCGCCGGCTGTGTGTGGCACACTGGAAATTCACGGGCACGACCTTGCGGAGAAAGGCGAAGGTCTTGGCCCAGGCTTACGGCGGCTAACACCTGATTGCCGAACTCGAAGTACCCCTCCTTCATCTCTCGTACAGTTGTGCACCACCAGTACTCATGGCGGCGCTCGTGTCACAGGACCGATCCGCATGGGGGGCGCATGGAAGAACTCGCCTTTGCGGAGGGACGAGGTCCTGATCCGGCAACCAGGGGTGCGCCTAGCGGCGACGAACGTGTTCTCCTATAGGAAGTGACCGATGGACAATCCGCAGGAGGTGGCAACCTTCTCAGGGACACGGTTGTGAGCCAAACCAGGGTGGGAATTCCGGACAGCATGCCCCAGGCGATCACGGTGACCGACGTAGAAGGCCGGTGGGCCGTGTACGTGCCGGTACGGGTCAATGGGAAGATCGTGGTGCCGCAAACGGCTCGTTGACTCGGCGGCGGCGGCTTATCGCCGGGTAGGCGAGGACGTTACCACCCTCGCCCCCCACAGACCCGAACGTGCGCGATTCACGCATTCGGTTCCTCACGCGAGAGCTTCGCTGACGATGTCATGGATGCCTTTGGAGCCATCCTGTGCCATCGACACTCACTGACCGAAGGTATTTATCTCGTCAGTTTAGCTATCCATGTCGTATCGTGGACAAGGTTTGCCGGGTGCATGTCCCGTCCCTTGTTTCTCGACATGGTCCTCTCCTCGCGACGCCTCCCTTCCCTCCTTCGGGTCCCAGCGAGCCTGGTTCCCCGCTCTCGCAGGTACTATGAAGGCGCTACGACTTCCCACTTGCGCATCAGCGGTCGCTTATTTTGTTCACTTCCGCCGCCCACGTGATCCCTCTGTGTTTGTGTTCGCCATTGCGCCCGAGGCGCCGTCGCGCTCCTGGAGGGGCGGAGGTCCCCTCCCGGCCCCGGGTCTTGGATGCCGGCCACCCGCAGTTCCGGCTCACTCACGTGGACGCCAATGGGATCTCTCAGGTCTCCAGGTGATCCATCCCGTGTCTTTGCTCCGCTCCTGGACCCCGGTCGAACCGATGTGCCCTTGCCTTGGCGGTCACATCGGTGCTGCCCCCACTTCTGGGACAGTGAAGGCTTCAGACGATAAGCATTTCGGGGCTCAATCACGCAGCTTCGACACCTGCTCTCCTACGCTTCGCGTTTCGTGTTGCCACTCACGCGCAAGGCTGGCTTCCGGCTGGCTGGCTGGCCTTTACCGGGAGGGAGTCGAACCCTCTGGATCACTGCGAAAGGTTTCAGATCATACGGTCATCCTCCTCTCCTGTTCTCCTGACGCTACCCAGATAGCTGCCGCTCGGGGCGGATATCGGCGACGGAAGAGTTGGGCCATTTCCGGACTCTGGCACCGCAAACAAACTCGTGCTGAAAAACGGCGCCTGCGTGATATGGTGCGGGCATCGTCCCGGCCGCGTTCCGAAGTTGGGAAGTTCAATAGCAGAGTTCCAAGGCCGGCGGGGATTGGACCGGCTTGGCCGTTTATAGTTGGAACCGCTGAAGCAGTGTATGCCCTGCGTAAGTTCGCGCTTTGCCGCACGCCGGGCCATTCCCAGGGTAGGTGAACATGACGATGGCCGCAGCGTCGAGAACCGCGTCGGCGTAGAAGTCCCCACGGCGGGTCGAGACGAAGCACGTCAAACCGGCGCGAGCGACACCAGGGTTCAGTTCCACCGGTTCATCAGTGTCAGAGCCGAAGATCACGTCATTGACGATCATGGCCGCGACGAGCGACGTGAAACTCGGGAAGTCGATTTGGGTGGGATTCGCGTCCAGATCGTAGACGGGCGGATCCTCGATGTCGTGGTCCGCAACCCGGACCCCCCAGCGGTTGGCCCCTTGCGTGTCGGTCAAGACCTCGACCATCCCGTCCTCGGCGGCCAGTTCCTGAGGGCTGATCCAGACATTCAACCCGCCTTGGCTCCAGCGGGCCGCGAGCAAGTACCATTCCCTGACGGCCGCTGGCAGGGCCAGTGACTCCCGCAGCAGTATCTCGTCGAGTTC
>DATGVF010000098.1:0-2865 GCA_035300645.1 bacterium | reverse complement strand
CCTCGACGACAAGGTACATGGACTGCGCCTGCAAGTCATCCGGCGGGCCGAGCAGCTGGGCAACGTCAGCCGGGCGTGCCGGGAGGCCGGGATCTCGCGGGCCCTGTTCTATCGCTGGCGCCAGCGGCTGGAGCGGTATGGGCAGGATGGCGTGCATCCGCGCCGGCACCGGGCCCGGCCCGGGCGGCCGGTGCAGTTGGCGGCCGAGACCGAGCGGCTGCTGCTGAGCGTGGCCGTCAGCGCAGCGACCTGGGGGGCGAGCCGGATCGCGGCGTATCTGCACCACCGCTGGCAGCTGCGCGTAGCCCCCAGCACCGTGCAGCGGGCCTTGCGGCGCGCGGGGCTGGCGACACGCCGGCAGCGGCTCACCGTGCTCGAGCATCGTGCCCTGCAGACGGCGGGCCTGCTCACGGAGCGCACGCGCCGGGCGCTGGGGCACGCCCAGCACGGCGAGCCGCGGCACGTCGCGGCCCGCGAGCCCGGCGAGCTGCTGTGCCTGGACACCTTCTACATCGGGCAGCTCAAGGGCGTGGGCAAGGTCTGGCAGATCACCGCCTGCGATGCCGCGTGCTCCTACGGCATGGCCTGGCTGCTCCCGGCGCACACCGCCGAAGCCGCCGCCCACTTTCTGCGTCGGGTCGTGATACCGCTCTACCGCCGAGCCGGCTGGCGGCTGCGTCGCGTGCTCACCGACGGCGGCCCCGAGTTCAAAGGCGCGTTCGATGAGGCCTGCCGCGCCCTGGGATTGCGCCATACCCGGACGAAGCCGCGGCATGCCTGGACCAACGGCTTCGTCGAACGGCTCCAAGGCACGATCCTGCAGGAACATTGGCGCGTCGCCTTTCGTCGCCGCTACTTCACCAGTCGGACGGCCTTGCAGCGGAGTCTCGAGGCGTTCATGCAGTCCTACAATCACGAGCGGCCCCACCAAGGCTATCGCGTCCGCGGCCGTACCCCAGCCGCGCTCTTCTGGGGCGCCGCTCGCGCATGACGTCATGCCGCACTCTGGGAGGGTCAACGTGTCTACACCAATCCGGGTCTGGACACTCTAGGCGGCTGGGTTGGGTGTTCGCGTCGTGCTTCGCGTACTGGCAATCCCGGCACATCAAGATTAAGACCGCCCGGCCCCATCGCGTGAAGCGGCGCACCAGTTGAAGCTCGCCCCCGCATCGCGGACACATCGCCTGCTCCCCCACGACTGCCTCCTACACAATAGGCAAGAGGGATGCCGCCTGCGAAACGCAGAGAAACATTGCAGAGGGTGCGGCGCCAGTAAGCCAGGACGGCTAGGAATGGCGGGAAAGCTCTACCGGACCGGCACATAGTTTCCGCGCCTGTACTGGCGGGCGAGCCGTGAACACCGGGGTACGCTCGGAGCGCTAGGTCAGGGTGAACTGTCGCTCACCCGCACTGTCCCCCGGCCCCCTCAATTCTGGTGACGTGCTCAGCGTCAGCCACCCCAAGCTTCTGATGCAGCTTGCTCACAGACTGCGCCGCCCACCCTGACACGCACTCCCGCCCCCAGCCGCAGGAGCAGGTCACGAGCTTTCCGGCACTCGTCAAGGATCATCGCGTCCCTTTCCTCCCATGCCCTGCGGATGGCGTCCACCTGGGCCGGCGATATCCAGCATCCCTGGAGGATTCCGGCCATGAGCAGCCCGGCCGGGATTCCTGGAGGATTCCCCCTCACTATTCGATCACCTGATCCGCCCGCTGCAGGAGCGCGGCCGGGATCGTCAGGCCGAGAGCCTTGGCGGTCTTGAGATTGATGACCAGCCCGAACTTGGTGGGCCGCTCGACGGGAAGGTCGGCGGGGTTTGCGCCCCTCAGGATCTTGTCAACTTGGGTAGCGGCGCGCCGGAAGAGATCAGGAAGACTCGCCCCATAACCCATGAGGCCGCCCGCCTCCGCCCCTTCCCTGAACGCGAATATTGACGGTAGCCGATGCTGTGTCGCGAGGTCTGCGATGCGTTTGTGCTCGCCATAGAACATCGGGCTCGGCAGAACGATGAGGGCGCCCGCGCGCTGTCGTGTTATCACCGAGAACGCCCTGTCGAAGTCCTTGGGACCTCGCGCCTCCGTGTGTTGAAGCCGAAGGCCCAACCGCTGGGCCGCATCTTCTGTCTCCTTCAACATCTCTCTCATTGTGCGATCGCCGTACACCCCAGGATGCCAGAGCGCTGCCACTCGGGAGACTCCGGGGACCGCCTCCTTGAGGAGCTGGACGCGTTTGGGGACTAATCCGGGGCCAAGGAACGTCGATCCAGTGATATTCCCGCCTGGCTGGGCAAGGCTTGCGATAAGCCCGTCGCTAACCGGATCGGCCATGGCTGGTACGACGACGGGGATCATAGTGTTCGCTTGCTTGGCCGCACGAGCCGCTGGCGTACCTCCCTGAGGCACGATGAGGTTGACCTTGAGACGCACCAGCTCGACGAAGAGCTCCGGGAGCCGCTCGGGTCTGTCCTGGGCCGATCGATACTCGAGGACGAGGTTCTGGCCCTCCGCGTAGCCCATTTCACGCAACCCCTGCCGGAATGCGTCGGATAGTTCACGCGCCAGAGGATGCTCGGGGGAGAAGGTCAAGAGCATGCCGATCCGGGGAATCTTTCCCGCCTGCTGCGCCTTATACTCCTGCGCGCTGGCCGTGGCGGCGAGGGGCGTCAACCCCGTGACGAAGCCCGTGATGAAACGGCGACGTGATATCACCGGGCGTCCTCCGGTGCGCAGGAGAGAAGCGGCTCCCGCGGGAGCAACGGTGGTAAGAGAAACGAGTGAGAGGCGGCCGACGCACGACGGCCAGGAGCTTGCTGACCAGAGGACCTTGCTGCGCAGAGCCCGCGGAGGCTCACGCCGAGACTGTCC
>DATGVF010000097.1:0-2086 GCA_035300645.1 bacterium | reverse complement strand
CCTCGACGACACATGGGCGTCAGTTTCCCCTAGCAGGTTTGTGGGAAAAACCCTGCCTGTGGTCGTCCGGCTGAAGGTGACTCCACTACTGGCCGGATCGAAGACTCTGCTCGCGCGCACCCGTTGCGTGGATCCTTGGGGACTCATCGTCACCACGCAGCACGTTCAGTTGGCACATGTTGTCGTGATTCCGCGGGCGATCTATGCGGGACATCTAGCCCGGGTGTACCTCGCGCAGACCGCTGGAGGAAATGACGCGCTCGCCGCGCTGCCACAGACGCAGGAAGGCACTCGCGGGGCGCAGAGGGGGCTGGATTACTATGGGGCTCGGAGGTACGAGCCGGGCGACCCGCTGCGAGATGTCTTCTGGAAGCACACCCTCAAGCTTCGCCAGCTCGTGGTGAAAGAGCGCCGAAGCCCGCAGGGTGAGGCTGTGATTCTTGCGGTGAACGTCTGGGGCAGCACCGCCGACGACCTCGACCAGACGGCCTACAACACCGTGGTCGGCGCGTTGACGCTGGCCCGCGAAGACGTCCCGATGGTCTTCGCCGCGTATACAGACGAGGCTATCGTATCCGTGACTTCTGTCCTCAGCCCTCGTCAGGCCGTGCTCCACGCGCTCCATTTGGTCGGCGCGATGCGACAGGTCGCGCGGCCGACCCGCGTCCTGCAACCGGCTCAGCTGGCCCGGCTGCGCCGGCGGGTGGAGCGGTTACTGGCGAGCAACGCCAGCCCGGCCATGCGGCTTGCCCGCGTGCTGCAGTTTGAATACCGAGCGCATGTCACCCGCGCGCAACAGCACCCAGGATACGAGGCAGTACTGAAAGCCGCGGATCACCTCCTCTCTCCCGCCGCCCTACTCGTAACATCAAGCGGGCCTGATGACCCCGAGGCGATTGAGCTGGCCTTGGAGCACCTCCACATCCGCGGTGTCCACGCCCTCAGAGTTCCCCCGGCATCCGGGGTCGCGGTGAGGAGGCCGGAACGGGCGTCCGACTACTCTTCGCTCCGATGAACCCGCTGGCGCACATGCTCGCTGGAGCCGCTCTGGGACAGGCGTCTCCTGGGGGTCCCTGGGCCTTCGCAGGCGGTGTATTGAGCCACGAACTTTTGGACGCGCTCCCCCATGCTGAAGGCGAGACGTTCGGCTTGCGCGGGATATCTCTGCTTCGTGTCGACGTGCTTGAAGCGGGAGCCGAGGTCCTTGTTGGAGCTGCGTTACTGTGGCGTCTGACGGTGGCTTGTTCGGGAGCGAGGGCCGACCTTGTTGTCCTGGGCGCAGTAGGCGGGTTGCTGCCCGACCTCGTGGACATTCCTCTGCAGGCGGTGTGGGGCAAGATGATCTTGCACGTGCGCCGTCTGCACTGGACGGTGGGGCGCCAGCACGCCGCTCTCGGCGTCCTGGCACAGATCGTTACGGCGGGTGTGGCAGGAGCTCTGTTGTGGTTTGGCAGCTGCCGCTAGCGTCCTGAGTCCAGCCAGAACGGCTGCGACCACGCCATTCCCGCTGGCGAACTCACTTCCACGCGTACGAACTGCTCGTCACCCCGGACTGCGTACCGACCTTCGGTACCGTCGACTTCGCTGCGCACGGTCCCTCGACTGTCAACAAACCGGATGTGGCCCCGGTCCTCTAACCGCACAGTGATGGTCTGTCCTACAGCAGAAAAGTCTCCAGATGCCCCTGTCGACGCATAGAACGCTCCGCCCAGCAGTGCCCCTCGCAAAGCAGCAGCAGAGATCTCAGGCACTTTGACTGAGATCCAGCCGCGGTTGAGCTGCTTATGGCTGTGGCAGTCATCCACGGCCACCCCCCAGACGGGCGCGGCCGGCCCGCGGGCACGCAACACGGCGTCCCACAGCCGCGTGTCCTCCCCCGAGCGGGAGTGGGGGTTCCAGACCTCCAGCAGGTGAAACCCCCGCAGCGAGACGAGAGTTTGCTCCTTCCACGCACCCGTCCACAGGTTTCCGTTCCATGAGGGATGGCATAGCGAGACGATCCCGCCGTCTGCGAGCGTCCGATCGATTCTTTCCTTCGGAGATCCCGCCCGTAGGGGCGCGTCGCCAAATAGCCGACCCATGTGGG
>DATGVF010000096.1:0-5586 GCA_035300645.1 bacterium | reverse complement strand
TGTTGGGGGCGCGAACTGCGCCCCCAATGTTTTTATTGAGATCTTCGCTGACATCAGGTTAGGAGTGCTCGGGTAGGGCTGGGTCTTCGAGATGACACGAGAGATGAAGCGGTCAGGGTAATCGAACAAGATCCTCTCTTTCACTTCAGGCTCCTCAGGCGCAATCACCCGATCGCACTCCCCTCCCTGCGCATGAAGGTCAGCCTCCCCCCTTGACATAGTTTGACGTCCACCCATATACTGAACCACATGGTTCAGTATTCACCTCAGCTCGATATCTCCTTTGCGGCGCTGTCTGATCCGACTCGCCGCGCCATCCTGGAACGTCTCGGCCGCGCAGACGCTTCGATCAGCGCTTTGGCCGCGAACTTCAATATGACTCTCACGGGCATCAAGAAACACGTGAGGATCCTCGAGGGTGCCGGGCTGGTCACCACGCAGAAAGTGGGGCGGGTGCGCCACTGCAGACTAGGCCCGCGCCGGCTGGATATAGAAACCGCTTGGATCGCGAAGCACCGACAGATGTTGGAAGCCCGACTCGACCGGCTCGGCAAATTCCTCGAGCACACCAAAGGAGCCCCATCATGAGCACGACAGGGAAGCCCCCCGTCACCACTTCGCGGGTAACCACTCCCACCGATCGTGAGATTCGCATCGAGCGCATCTTCAACGCGCCCCGCGCGCACGTTTGGCAGGCGTTCACTGACCCGAAGATGGTCGCTCAGTGGTGGGGACGCGGCCACAAGCTCGTCATCGAGCGCATGGAGGTAGAACGGGGCGGGCACTGGCGATACGTCGAGCATACCCCCGACCGCCCTCAGGGCTTCGAGGGGCGCTACCGCGAGGTGACACCGCCGCAGCGCCTCGTGCAGACCTTCGAGTGGGACGGGATGCCGGGCTACGTGATGATTGAGACCACCAATTTCGAGGACCTCGGCGACGGTCGAACGCGGGTCGTCACCATGCTGCTGGCCCACACCACCGAAGAGCGAGACGGGATGCTGAACTCGGGTATGGAAGAGGGCATGAACCAGTCGTACGCCGAACTCGACAAGCTGCTCGCCAAACGAGGTTGACGGGGTGGCGATGCACTAGAACCCGGGGTGTGACAGCACTCCGAGCGCGTTACCTCGCCAGCCATCCGCCATCTACGGCCAGCAGATGGCCGTGGACGTAGTCTGAGGCGGCCGACGCCAAGAACACGGCGGCGCCCGCCAGATCGTCGGGACGTCCCCAGCGTCCTGCGGGAAGACGCGCGAGAATCGCGGGATTGCGTACTGGATCGTCCTGGAGAGCCTGCGTGAGATCCGTCGCTATGTACCCGGGGACGATCGCATTCACATTGACGCCCTGAGGCGCCCACTCGTTCGCGAGCGCCTTCGTTAACTGTCCGATGGCACCCTTGCTCGCGGTGTAGGAACTGATGAGGATCCCGCCTTCAAAACTCATGAGAGAGCCCACGTTGATGATCTTGCCGCGCCGGCGCGGCAGCATGTCGCGCGCCGCGTCCTGACAGAGCCGAAACACCGCGTGCAGGTTGACTTGGATGACCCGATGCCAGTCCTCGGCGGTGACCTCGACCGCCGGCTTCCGGACAATGAGTCCGGCATTGTTGACGAGGATGTCCACCCGTCCCATCGCCTGAAGCGCGCGAGGGATCACAGTCTCCACCTGAGTGGGATCCTCCAAGTCCGCCGTCACGGCCACGCAGCGGCGACCCAAGCGCTCGACTTCGGCCACGAGGTCGGATGCTGGCCGCCGGCCGACGGCCACAACATTGGCCCCAGCTCCGGCGAGCGCCATTGCGATCGCCCGGCCAATGCCGCGTCCGGCGCCCGTGACAACGGCAATGCGGTCGGTGAGACAAAACATGTCCGTGGAGGTCATCAAGCGCCCATCACTGACCGCCGTGACGAGTTGGCTGAAGAGCGATCACGAATTCTCATCCTCTCACAGACCTGGACTACGGAGCCGCGGATGAGATTAATCACGCTGCCGAGGTCATCCCCTGCTTCTTCACGAACTCTACCAGTGATCCTGGAGATCCGATGATGAAGGAACTGTCTGCGCCCAGTTTCTCCGATGTGTTGCGGGCCCGTCAGGTAATTCAAGCCCACCTCCCGCGGACACCTCTGCATCGCTATCCGGCATTGGATCATCTACTGGACGCTCGAGTCTATGTGAAGCACGAAAACTATCAGCCGATTGGCGCCTTTAAGATACGCGGGGGCATCTACTTAATGTCGCGCCTGGCCGCGCAGCGGATCCGGGGCGTCATCACCGCATCTACCGGCAACCACGGACAATCCATTGCCTATGCGGCAGCTCTTTTCGGCATCCGAGCAATCATCGCGATCCCGGAGCGGGCCAACCCGGTCAAGGTCGAGGCTATGCGGGGCTATGGAGCGGAAATCCGTGTTCATGGTGAGGACTTCGACGACGCACGCTCCTACTGTGAGCGGGTCTCAGAAGAGGAGGAGCTGCGGTACATCTCGTCCGGAGATGAACCGGATCTGATTGCGGGCGTCGCCACGCAAACCCTGGAGATTCTAGACGAGCGGCCCGACGTCGAGGCGATCTTCGTCCCCGTTGGCGGCGGAAGCGGTGCAGCGGGGGCTTGTTTGGTCGCCAAGACCATCGACGCGCGCATCCAAGTCATCGGTGTCCAGTCGGCTGCCGCACCCGCTGCCTACCTGACGTGGAAGAATCGGCGCCCGACCGACGCAGCCATGGGAACGCTCGCCGAAGGCTTGGCTACCCGACGGCCTTTCATGCTGCCCCAGCAGATGATGTGGCAGGGACTGGACGACTTCGTCCTGGTGGAAGATGCGGAGTTGCAAGAAGGGGTACGGCTTTACCTTGAGAAGGCGAAGACTCTGGCCGAACCGGCAGGGGCGGCAGCATTGGCGGGCGCGTTGAAGCTACGCGATCAGTACCATGGGAAAGCTATCGCCCTGGTCCTGAGTGGGGGAAACATCTCATCAGAGCAACTCGGACAAATCCTGGGCGGGTAGTCTCCCGTCCGCAGTGCAGGAGATGGAGAAGGACCGGAGCCCCTAGTCGATGGTCCTTCCTTCCCGCAGGTTGGTCTAAGAGGCTGGCCGAGCGGAACTTTGCACACACATCGGGCTTCGTAAGCCGCGTCGTCTGCATTGCCGGCTGACCGGTGCGACGACCAAGCCTCCTGGGGGAAACGTCCGACATCGGTCCTACACAAAACTTAACGGGCCGGAGCGTTGTCGCCCCGGCCCGTCTTCATCTCCTGAGTGTGTTGAGGGACTAACCGATAGGTCGGACCCCGGATGCCTGGGGGCCCTTCTGGCCCTGCGTCACCGCGTATTCCACCTTCTGACCCTCATTGAGGGACTTGTAGCCTTCGCCCTCGATGCCACTAAAGTGCACGAACACGTCCTTCGTGCCGTCCTCCGGAGTGATGAACCCATAACCCTTCTCACTGTTGAACCACTTCACGATCCCTGTTGCCATGCTGTAACCCCTTTACCTTAAGAGCTATCACAGATCCTATCCAGACTCTGTAACGCAACCTTATTATCTCACAAATCGTGTGTAGGTACAATGACGAAATGTCCCTGAATCGTGGATCTCCTTCATATTTCTAGCTAGTAAACACCCTCAGGAGCGCCTGCTTCCTAAACGAAAACCAGGACGTTAGGAAGTGACTCCTACCGTCCTGGTCGCTAAGCGTCGCGTACCGGCCTATCGTTTTTTCGGGTCCTTACGCCGATACCGGAACCTTCGCTGCAGGAGCAAGCCCGAGCTGCTGCATCATACCGAGCTGATCCTCGATGCCCCAATGCTCCACGACCTTGCCGTTGGCTAAGCGGGCGATGTGAATTTCCGTCCAGTTGACCTGCTTGCCCGTCGGCGTCACGCCCTGGAACTCACCCTTCTGCGTGCCCCGCGCCGAGAGCCGGTGAACGAGCTTGTCGCCTGCCGTGATCTCGTCCTCAATCGTGTAGCGGTAGTCTGGGAAGGCCGCCCGAAACTTGGCTAGGCCCTGCTTGAGGCCCTCCCGATCCGGGGTTGTCCCAGGAAAGGGATTTCGGTCAACGTAGCCGGCGGCGAACACTTCGTCGATTGCCGGCAGGTTGCCCGTGTTGAGCGCCTCTACGAGGCGGCGGCCAAAAGCTTTGGTCTCTTCCGGTGACATGCGGTTCTCTTCGTATGACATGTGGTTCTCCTCTGAGAATTTTCCTCACTCTCCCTGCGGTGAACGAGAGTGGGCAGCCTACCCGGCGATTCGCTTATCCCGGTGGGCTCCACGTAATTGTCGCCAGTGGGACTGAATCGAGAGGAAGGGAGCGTGCGTACTAGCGATGCGACCGCTGCAGCAATCGTGCGCTACTCATATAGTGTCACACGGATTGCCCCCGAGCACAATGAGCAAATGCAAGTGGGGATGACGTAAGAAAATATTTCCATTGACAACCGGAGATCTGAAGAGTGCGGAACGCCATCCCACCCTGAAGATGTGGCGGAACGGGGCGAATCGGAGGCCGAGAGCCGTGTTTGAGCGGTGCAGCGCAGTCCTCGGCGGTACGGATCTCCAGTAATATAGCTCCCAGCGAGCGATTCGTCGAATGATCTACTTTGACCATGGAGGATCATCTCATGCCTACGCACGCTGTCATCTGGATCGATCACAAGGAAGCTCGCATCTTTCACGTTCAACCGGAAACGGTCGGCCATGTGCAACCGGAGGCAATCGACGAAACAACGATCCTGTCTCCGCAACACCTTATCCATAGACATCCCAAGGGGCGGGGAGAGGCAAAAGAGCACCCCGATGACGCCAAGAGGTTCTTCCACGAGGTCGCGCGATTGCTCGACGGTACGGATGCCGTTATCATCGTTGGTCCGTCGTCAGCGAAGCTCGAATTCCTCAGGTACGTGCAAGACTACGACAAAAAGCTCCAAGCAAGAGTTGTTGGGATTGAGACCGTGGATCATCCGACCGACAGAGAAATCGTTGCGTACGCCAAGAAGTACTTCATACGGAGCGATCGGATGTGACCTGCGCTACCAGGTACCGACGAGGCGGCTGAGGAGAAGCCCCTCTGGGACAGCCTAAAAATCCGTTGCGGGGCGGGCTCGAGCGCGCGCGCCAGCGCCTCGGCGTCCTTGCTCTGCACGGGCATCCATCACCGGCCGAGCCTATCCACGTCAGCGCAACGGAAGCTGTCCGCGCTAGGCTAGGCGGGATTTTCGTCCCGACCCTGCGTGAGGAAGCAGTCGGCGCAATCGTCCCGGCGGAACCGAGATCGGCAAAATGCTCGACCTGCACACCCCGGCCGAGCTACAGGTTCACCGGCCCCCTACGACCAGGATCCGATCATAAATAAGATGACGCCCACCGTGCAGCGAAGCAACCGCATGGAGAGATTGAGGGGCTTAGCATTCGTTGCTGTAGGAGTTCCACAGGCGGTTCTCTGTCACGCGTGATATCAAACGGCGTCTCAGCTGGCCAACGGATGACTACGCGTGCGCCGATCCGCGCGGGCACGCAGCGGCACGCTCCAGGAGCAGCGTACGCTCGCGTGCGTTGTGCGTCAGTAAAGCGGCGCG
>DATGVF010000095.1:0-6807 GCA_035300645.1 bacterium | reverse complement strand
CTTCGCCACCCACGTCTATGTGGCCGGGATCCTCAACAACACGCCCGATTCGTTTTATGACCGAGGGCGGTTTTATGGGAAGGACGCTGCGCTGGCTCGGGCGGAGGAGATAGTGCGTGAGGGCGCCGATGTCATCGAAGTTGGCGGTGAGACGGCGCAAGAAGGCGATCCGCTCCCGGTGCGCCAGGAGATCGCCCGCGTGGTGCCGTTGATTACCGAACTCGTCCGCCGCTTCGACAGGCCCGTGGCTGTGGATACGTACAAGCCGGATGTGGCGAAGGCGGCGATCGAGGCCGGGGCAGTTCTTGTCAACGACATCAGCGGCGCCGCAGATCCGGAGATGGTGCGCGTGCTCGCCGGCAGTGAGGCGGGTATCGTGATCATGCACCTGCACGGGCGTCCCCGGCAGCATTACACCGATATCGACGTCCCGTCTATGATGGAGTGGGTAGCGGCGTTTCTCAAGAATCGGACTGACAAAGTCACCGCCGCAGGCCTCCCTCACCAGCGCATCCTGGTTGATCCTGGTCTCAACTTCGGCAAGCGCCCCACCCGTGATCTCGAGCTCATGCGTCGACTGCCAGAGCTGCGTAATTTGGGCTTTCCGATTTTCGTGGCGACATCCCGCAAGGACTACATCCGGGACCTGTTGCACTTGCACCCCGATGATCTCTTGGAGGGGACAGCGGCCGCGGTCGCGTTCGCCGTTGCGCAGGGGGCCAACATGCTGCGCGTGCACGACGTGCAAGCGATGGTGCGCGTGACGCGCATGATGGAATTGTTCTGCGGATACCAGTCTCCCGCCATCGTGCGGGTCTCTTCAGAATCGAAGACGGAGGTCGTCCCCCGTGGACAAGAAAAGCATCGAGCAAGCCGTTAGCGTGATTATCAAGGCGATTGGCGAAGACCCCGCGCGCGAGGGGTTGGTGGGCACGCCGCGGCGCATGGCCGAGATGTACGAAGAGCTGTTTGCCGGCCTGACACAGGATCCCAGTCAGCTGCTTGAAACAGGTTTCGATGATGAGGACCACCATGAGATGGTCATCGTGAGAGACATCCCCTTCACAAGCCTTTGTGAACATCATTTCTTGCCGTTCCATGGGGTCGCTCACGTCGGCTACATTCCCCAGGGCCGGATTCTCGGGGTCAGCAAAGTCGCACGGCTCGTGGAGATGCTTGCCCGCAGGCCGCAGGTTCAGGAACGTCTCACGTCCCAGGTTGCAGATTTCCTCTGCCAGGGGGGTCTCGGTGCCGCGGGAGCGGGGGTCGTCATCGAGGCTGAGCACTCATGCATGACCGCGCGCGGCGTGAAGAAACCGGGCAGCAGAGTTGTCACCTCGGCTACGCGTGGCATTTTCCGGGACGACCCGCGCACCCGAGCAGAGTTCCTTTCCATCCTCGAGGGCCGCAGGTCGTTGTGACGGGGCAGGTTCCTCAGCCTGCGACAGCATCGCCCGCGGCGCGAATTGATCCACGCCCCGGGCCCTACACTCTTCTCAGCGGACTCGCGGTCGCTGTCCTGCTTGTCGCGGTAGTGGGTGTCACGGTCGGGCCAGTTCGCTTGCCGGTCTCGCAGATCCTGGGGGCGCTGGGCGCCCGCCTGGGATTTGGGTCAGGAGACGTCGACCCTATTGTTTCGAGCATCGTGCTTCAACTCCGATTGCCCCGCGTTATTCTCGCCACCCTGGTCGGCGCGGCCCTGGCGACGTCAGGGGCGATCTTCCAAGGGCTGTTCCGCAATCCCATGGCTGATCCGTACATCATCGGCGTTTCGGCTGGCGCTGCTCTGGGGGCCACCGGCGCGATTGTCTTTGGCGTGACGTTTGCGGCAGGTGGTCTCAGCGCGGCCACCGTGTTTGCCTTCGTCGGCGCTGTGGCCGTGACGGCGATCGTGTATCGGCTGGGATGGCACCGCGGAGACGTTGTGATCGAGCAGTTGCTGCTGGCCGGAGTGGCGATCGGGGCGTTCTTGGGCGCGGTCATCTCGGCGATGCAGGTGCTCGGCGGAGCGAGCCTACAGCAAGTGCTCTTCTGGTTGCTCGGGGGTTTCTCGGGCCGCCGGTGGGAGCACGTGCTGCTGATCCTGCCCTATGTGGTCGTGGGCTACATCGTGGCTGCCGCAGGAGCGCGTGATCTGAACCTAATGGTGTTGGGCGATGAGACCGCTCGGTCCCTCGGCGTGGCCACCGCCCGTGTGCGCATACAACTGACCGCGGCGGGTGCCCTGATGGCCGCGGCGGCGGTGGCCACGTCGGGCCTGATAGGGTTTGTTGGTCTGATCGTGCCGCATCTGCTGAGACTCGTGACTGGTCCGGATCACCGGCGGCTCCTTCCGGCGGCGGCACTCGGGGGAGCGGTGACGATGCTCCTTGCAGACACACTCGCCCGCACGCTCGCCGCGCCCCGCGAAATCCCTGTGGGGATCGTGACGGCGGGGGTGGGGGCGCCTTTCTTTCTCTACCTCTTGACGAAGCAGCGTAAGAGAAGGTTTTGGAGTTGAGTCAGATTCGGACGTGCGCGCCAGACCCTACTGATCATAGCTTCGAAGCCCTCGTAGATTCGAGGTCCTGTCGGCTACTCGCTGAAGCCGAATATCAGAGCAGAATAAAGCATGTGACCGCCATCAAGTTCAAGATGCCACCCTCTGAGGCGAACCGCTGTGGTTAAGGCTGGTTGTTAGCTTACCTTCAGGCTCCAAAGGGGCAGGACGTACGCATTTCTACATTAATGTATCCTGGGGGAAGCACTAGGGGGCGGGACGAAGCAATCCGTTCCCGCAGCGCGTTGCGGATTGCTCGAAGGGTAAGCGAATCAACGAATTGCTACAACCTCTCCTCGGATGATTGGTGCCCAGGGTGGGAGTCGAACCCACAACCTGCTTTAGCAGGACGACATTTTAAGTGTCGCGTGTTTGCCAGTTTCACCACCTGGGCATAGCTGACCGACTTCGGATCCTGTTTCGGTAATTCGGTTTTAGGGAATGACAATTTGGACAGATGATCTGCAAATTTTCCAGCCTATTATCGCACGGATCCCCGTTGACGTGATGAATTTCCAAGGGTAGATGCCCTTCGGGAGTTCTTTGTGCCCATCCGCATTCCTCACATCGTTGCGGTTTCAAGCCTGCAATGAAGACTTTAACTCGAAGCTTTTGTAGTAGACACCCCTCGCCAGGATTTCTCCTAAAGCGCGCTTCGGCTTGATTTCCACTTTCATACCTTTGTTCCAGGCGTAACCTTTGAAGTGGGCCGTGGGTAGTCCGAAGTGCTCTATGTGCTTTTTCACCGTTGAGTAGTTGCCACCAGCTTGTACCAATTTAAGCGAACCTAGCACCTGACGGATACTCCTAGCATTCTGTACCGCTTCTCGTAGATCGGACTCGGTCCATCTGGGTTTCATGCGCGAATTGTATCATCGGGAGAAATCTGTGGACAATACCGAACAGAGAGGACGAGCTTTCACCGATCTCACGTCGGTGCTAGGTGAGATGATGGCGACTCGGAGCGCATTGGCCGAAACCGCCCTCGCGCGCTACGTGGGGTGTGGGTTCCAACTCCTCCCTGGGCACCAACAGGAATGAACGCCAACGCTAGCGACCTACATTTGTCAACGAATCCCCGGGCTTTTTGATTGAGGATACCTATCCGATTGCGCTACGGTCACGCGGCAAGGAAGGAGAGGTCTGAGAACTGGTGCGTTCAGGTGGAGGCGGCGCCCGGATTCGAACCGGGGGATGGGGGTTTTGCAGACCCCTGCCTTGCCTCTTGGCTACGCCGCCCAGAGCGCTTGCGAACTGGAGCGGGAGACGGGACTTGAACCCGCGACCTTCTCCTTGGCAAGGAGACGCTCTACCACTGAGCTACTCCCGCTCGATTGATCTCCGGCGCCCACCATAGCGGAGGGCAACCTGTCCCTCATTATACTGACCCCGCGCGCATGGTCCAAGCCCTGACGGAGTCTGTGATCGAATGCTCACGGCTTGCGGAAGAACAGGAACCATACCAACAAGATCGCGACCATCCAGCCAACCCAATCCACGCGACCGCCTCCTTACATGCATGGTCCAACCCCGACTATTTTGCCGTCACTGTCTACGGCAGGGCTCCCGCGCTTCCTGCTCGAGTCGGAGGGTGATGGCCAGACGCAGCTTGGCGGATCGCGGTTCACCGCGCTGTCCCGATGAAGAGGTCAGCCAACACAGATGTCGTGGAATCGGCGGCGTGGCGGAGATGACCCAAGGCCCAGGCGTCTTCAATCGTTCGGAGCAGCGAGTAGTGATTCGATGGCGTCATGCTCCGATATCCCGGTTTGCTCAGCGGACTAATGGCAAACAAGGCCACTCGCCCGCCCCCCAATTGCCCGCAACATCCGGCCCCGGTCGTCCCCTCATCCCAGACGATGAAGAGCACTCCCTGACTGGCCCACGCTCGCGAGGCACGAATCTGCGGAACAATGACTCGCAGCCACTCATCCCCTTCTCGCGTCAAGCAGTCATGCATGCTGTGGCACATATTGGGCGTGATCCAGACGTAATTGGGGATGGAGTCCTGCGCGAGATCGTGCTGAAGTTGACTTAGCGGCACCTGCCGGGCGCAGCGCTCTGAGTTCGTCGTGATACTGGTGTAGTACACGAACGGGTTATGCTTTTTCGCATATCCGTCGGCCCCGGCGCCTCCGAAGCAATTCCCGGGAAATCCCTCGAGGTAGGCCTTCCAGCTCTTGCCGTGTACCTCCAGTTGGTCAACGAGGTTCGGGGCATCAATTCGACAATCCGTACAGTTGGTGGTGATGCCGAACGTGTCGCCGCCCGTCAGCGCGAGGTAGTTCGGGAGACTCGGGTGGCTGACACCATAGTAGCGTTCGGCGACCGCATACCGGGGCGCCAGAGACGTCAGGTAAGGGGCGTCGGGCGAGTCGAGGATTGAGTTGGCTTCCCGGTTCTCCAAAACAATTACGAAGATGTGGGAGAAGGGCGGGACAGTGTTTGCAGGCGCCCCCGCGTGAGAGAGAACCATCGCGCCCATGAGGAGCACTATTACGATGACTATCTGGAGGGGGAAGGAGACTTGGCGTCTTGGCATCACACCCTAGAGCGTTTCATGGGAAGAAAGCGAGCGAGGAGCTCAATGTCCTCCCTCGCTTGGAGCCTGGGATGGCGGAGGGGAGGCCGGAGTCCGTGTATCCGGGACGATCAGGGTGATGTCATTTCGGCAGGCAATCGATGTGACGTCTAAGCCCTGCTTACTTAACCCCTCCTGGACAATTTTCAGCATTACGTCACAGATACTGCTTGTGGGGAACGGGCCCATAACCTGGATGAGGGGTTTGCCCTCGATCACCGACAACTTGAATTTGACGACCAGCCAGCTGAGCGACGGTTCTTGTGCGGCCAGCGGTCGCGGCGAAATCGAGACCACGAATGCCGTAAGGATCAGAGCGGCGACGCAGGGGGTCAGTCCCTTTCGCATTGAGTGCACTCTCCTGGGGGGCGTAACGTCGGTGCTCGCCCTTTTCCACGGGCGGAACCGCAGGACCTATCTCCGGCACTCACCAATCGCGGGCCGTGTCCGATTTGTCAGGTTTGTTCGTGGCTGACCTGCGGCGGTTTACAGGTACTTCAATGGATCTAGCGGTCGTCCGTGAATTCGGATCTCGAACAGCAGGTGCGGGCCGGTGCTAAACCCGGTGCTCCCGACCCGGCCGATCAGATCTCCTGGGTGGAGGATCTGGCCCACTTTCACGGAGATCTTTGACAAGTGAGAGTAGGCGGTGATTAGGCCACTCCCATGATCGACGCGCACAAGCAGCCCATACCCTCCGTACCACCCAGCCCAGATCACCTTGCCCTCACGGGAACTCACGACGGGTGCTCCCAAAGGCGCGCCGATGTCGATGCCCGTGTGCATCTCTCGGGTTCCGAAAACCGGATGCGTCCGAAACCCGAATCCGGAGGTGATGCGCCCGCGGGCAGGCCACACGAACGTTGTGGCAATGCTCACCACCGACCGCAGTCGGTTCGATAACGCCACGCGGGCCGGAACCTCGGTCGCACCGTAGGGCATGACCAGCCGCTGACCAGGACGGATTAGATCGCCGTTCGGGAGTGCGTTGGCCTCCACGATGGCGTCGACCGGCACGCCATAGGTCTGGGCAATGTCCCACAGCGTCTCGCCGTCACCCACCACAACGGAAAGTGGGCGACGCGCAGGCGGCTGTGCGGCCGAAGCCACCGCCGTCGTGGGCAGGGCGATGGCGGCCGAGGAGTGACCCGGGATCACGATCTGTTGACCGACTTCGATCGAGCGAGTTTTGGCGAGACCGTTTGCGGCTTGCACTGCTTCGACTGTCACACCGTGCGCTTGGGCAATGGCCCACAGCGTCTGGCCGGCCTGCACGGTGACGACCGCTTTGGCCGGTACTGTATTCAGCGACATCGGTACGAGTGAGGCTGTGGGGACGCGAACGGCGACACCGGTCCCTGTCTGTAGTGCCGCGAGGGTCGGACCGATCGATGCTGAGGCCAGCCTCTGGACAGCAAGCTGAAATCTCGTGGCGGTGGTCAGGAACGGGATGGCACGGGAGGTAGACCATACCAGCCAGCGATCTGATGCGCTGTAGGCGGGGAGGATGAGGAGGCCCACAGCTAGCAGCCCCCGTACAGATCGCCTCGTCGGTCGCATTCCCCACCCGCCTTACTAAGACTTCCGGGGAGAACAGAGTTCCGCGGAGGACGCTAGCACAATTCCTTTTGCCGCTAGTACCCCGGAGCATTGAACTCTTTGCCCCGTGCGAGGTGCTTCTAGACGG
>DATGVF010000094.1:0-9451 GCA_035300645.1 bacterium | reverse complement strand
CTTTATCTCGGGACTGGGCTGGGTGGCCACATTCAATGCCCTGACATCCCCGAGTAGGGGGATGAACCAGACGACGCCCAAGGCCAGGACCAGTGATTCAATGCGGCAGCGACAAACTGCACAGACCGTCGCCTACTTCGTCTCCTTCGTCTATCTTGCCATCGGGGTTGGGGCGCTTGTGCTCATTGGGGAGAAATCACAGGCGCTACTGCGGAGCAGAATCCTGTTCCCGTTAGCCGTAGCAGCAGCCGCCATTGCGTACACTTTGGCGATCTGGATCCGCGGTCTTGAGAGCCCCTAGTTGCTGAGTTTTGAATGTTGGCATCCAGTCAACCGTAGGCCACGGCTGAGATTTCTAGGCACGGGGCTTACGATATTGAAAGGAGCGTAGGGATGGAGCGGCGTAGTAGAGTCGGTCCAGTTACCAGATCACAGGGGAGGAACAAGCGATGCAATCCGCTGCCCACAATGCTCCGGCCTCAAAGACGATGCTCTGGGCTGGGCGTATCATTAGCACGCTGGTGGTGTTGTTCTTACTTTTCGATTCCCTCATAAAAGTGATGAAGTTGCCGCCCGCCATAGAGGGCACGACACGGCTAGGATATCCCGAGAGCCTGGTGTTCGGCCTCGGGCTCCTTGAGCTCATCTGTGTTGTTCTCTATGTGATCCCGCGCACTTCGATCTTTGGGGCGATCCTGCTGACAGGCTATTTGGGCGGGGCTGTTGCTACCAACCTGCGCGCCGGGAATCCACTGTTCACCTATATCCTCGTTCCCGTCTACTTTGGTGGTGCTGATTTGGGCGGGGCTTTTCTTCCGCGACAGCCAGCTGCGCGCCCTCATTCCGCTGCGCCGGTAGCGCGCGCTGTGTGATCCTGGCCTCTTGCTTGCGGGTGTGGGCCAACGATGCGATTCCAAGAGTACTCCAAGAGCATCTCGACTCCCGCGGCAAGAGAGGGTCGCTCCTACCATTCCCATCCCAACAATTCGAGGCGATCTATGGCCGACTACATCAATCGTATCCTTGCAGGCCAGTTCGAAGCTTCGCTGTGCATGCTAAACCAGTGCGCGCGGGCATGTCCGTCCGACCACTGGGAGGGCAAGATAGCTAACCTGACGTTCCGGCAGGTCGCCTATCACACGTTGTTCTTCACTGACTTGTACCTATCACCTAACGAGCAAGTCTTCAAGCTGCGCGACCTGCACCGGCGAGGTGGCGACGACCGGCTTGACTCCGGACCAAGTCCTGGTCTGACCAAGGACGAGACACTCTCGTATGTGACGATTTGCCGGCAGAAGGCGGACGAGGTCCTTGCCTCTGAGTTTCCTGAATCGCTCGAAGGCGCTTCAGGGTTCTCCTGGATCCCGACGTCCCGAGGCGAGCTGCATATCTACAACGTCCGGCACATGCAGCACCACGCGGGTCAACTGAGCGCCTTCTTGCGGAGGCTCGGCGACGCGTCGCCTGATAGCAGCGCCCTCCGGTGGGTCAAGACGGGGTGGCGATCGTAGATACAGGCCATCACTCGCAGAAGCGGCAGGAATTCATCTTCCCTGTCCGAAACAAAGCCGGCACCGTGTATTAAGTCGACTGCATCTGTCGACAGACCCCTCGCCAATCACCCGTAGGGGGCCGCGCGAACCGAGGGAGTTCCTCACTGTGTCCGATCACGCACCGATTGTCCGCATGCGGGCGATCTCTAAAGCATTTGGCTCCACCGTGGCCGTGAACGGTGTTGATCTTGACCTGATGCCGGGGGAGATTCACGGTGTCGTTGGAGAGAACGGGGCGGGCAAGTCGACCCTGATGCGGGTGCTGTCTGGGTTCTATGCAGACTACGTCGGGGAAATTGCCCTCGATGGACGCGCCGTTCGCATCCTCCATCCAGGCCAGGCGCGCGCACTCGGCATTGGGCTGGTCCACCAGGAACTCAGCCTCGTTCCCGAGTTGACAGTCGCCGACAATATCTTCCTCGGACGGGAACCCCTTGCCCGTGTCCCGGGATTCCTCAATCTCACTGCGGCCCGAATCCAGGCTCGAACGCTGTGTCGTGAGCTTGGGATTGCTCTCCGCCCAGAGGCGAAGGTCGCCCGGTTGAGTATTGCGGAGAGACAGTTGGTAGAAGTCGCCAAAGGGGTCGCGCTCAATCCCCGGGTGCTGATTCTGGACGAGCCCACTTCATCGCTGACGCATCAGGAAATCGGCAGGCTCGGACACATCATCAGAGGCCTGGCATCCAGAGGCGTGACGATCGTCTACATTTCCCACAAACTCGACGAGGTCTTTGCGGTGGCGGATCGCGTCACGGTGCTCAGGGACGGAAGGCGAGTGGCGACGGCGCCGATCTCGGAATGGACCGAAGCCACCTTGGTGCAGGCGATGGTCGGACGGGATCTCTCCTCCCTCTTCCCGCGCAGTCGAGGCGCGCGAGGAGGGGTGCGCCTGGAGGTGCGGCACCTGGGTCGGAAGGGCGCCTTCCGCAATGTTTCGTTTGCCGTCTGCAGCGGTGAGATCCTCGGTCTGTATGGGCTGATCGGGTCTGGCCGCACCGCGCTCGCGGAAGCTCTGTTTGGGCTCACACCCGCTCACGAGGGGGACATCCTGCTCGATGGCGCGTGCGTGAGCATCCGCAGTCCTCTGGATGCGATCACGCATGGGATAGCGATGACGCCGGAGGATCGGCGGCTGCGGGGGCTCGTCCCGATGCTCCCCGTGCGTACCAACCTCTCGCTCCGTGCCCTGCGGGCTCTGAGCCGGGTGGGCTTTATTCGCGGCCTGCGAGAGCGGACCGAAGTCGAGCGCATCATCCAGGCGCTGGCGATCCACACCAGGTCTCAGACTGTCGAAGTCTCCACGCTCAGTGGTGGCAACCAGCAGAAAGTCCTCATCGGCCGGTGGCTCATGGTGCCCCCGAGAGTCCTCATCCTTGACGAGCCGACCCGCGGCATTGACGTCGGGGCTAAGGCGGAGGTCCATGCGATCATCGACCGGTTGGCCCGCGATGGGCTGGCCGTCCTACTGATCTCCTCCGAACTTCCCGAGATTTTGGGGATGAGCGACCGCATCGTGGTCATGAGGGATGGCACGGTGGCGGGAGAGGTCACGCGGCAGGAGGCGAGCGAGGAACGCATCATGACAATCGCCGCCGGTGGGGCGGCCGAGAGGACGGCTTCGTGAGGTGGAGATGCAGCTGAAAGAGCCCGACCCTCCATCAACGATCCACCTCAGCGCGGCGCTCACGGCAGAAACGACGCTGGGACCGCGGATCCCTTCCTTCCGTTCTGCCCTGGTCACGACCCTCCGTGACTACGGCATCTACTTTGCCCTAGCGCTCCTTGTCGCGTACTTCGCTGTTGCGCTGCCGCAGTTCCGTACTCCTGAAAGCGCCCTCCTGGTCTTGCTCCAGGTGTCGGTCATCGGCATCATCGCCATTGGGATGACGTTCACAATCCTGACGGCTGGGATTGATCTTTCGGTCGGCTCCCTGCTGGCGGTGGCCGGGATGTTCTCCGGGGTCTTCGCTCAGAAAGATCCCTCCGCCGCGAACGTCTTCCTGGCGTTCATGCTGCCTGTCCTGATTGGCCTTGCTGGCGGAGCGATCAACGGGGTGATCATTGCATGGGCTGGAGTCAATCCCTTGATCGTCACGCTGGGAACGCTGACCGCGTATCGTGGCTTCGTGGTGTGGTATCGCGTCAATCCGATCTATGACCTGCAATCATACTACCGGGTGGTGGGACAAGGCGCGGTGGGCCCCCTCCCCATTCCCGCGGTGATCCTGCTCCTCATGGCGGGTGTGGCCTGGGTGGTCCTGAACTACACCCGCTATGGCCGCTACGTCTACGTGGTGGGCGGCAATCCGGAGGCAGCGCGTGCGGCTGGCATCAACGTTCCCCTGTTGAAGTTCAGCGTGTATCTGATCAGCGGCTTCTGCGTCGGGGTGGCCGCGTTGATCTTCACGTCGCGCCTCATGGCGGCCCAGGCCATCTCCGGTCAGGGATTTGAACTGCAGGCCATCGCCGCCGCCGTGGTGGGGGGCGCGTCGCTGTTCGGCGGCCGCGGCAAGATCACCAACACCATCGTTGGAGCGCTCATCATGGGCGTGTTGTTCACCGGGCTGGTGATGCTCAACGTGCCGGCTCCGATTCAGCAGATGGTTATCGGCGTAATCATCATCACCGCGGTGTGGCTCGACGCGGTGCTGCGGCAGAAAGGGTACTGACCCGGGATGCCGGCGATGGTTCCCCTCGTGAGGTTGAGAGGAGGTGCGGGCGCACTCAGATCGGTCAGGAATCGGTGATGCTTCACCAAGGAGGCAGGAGATGATGCTCAAGGTATTCGTGCTGGTGACCGCGGTGGTGCTGTTGACGGTCGGCGCTGGTGGGACCTCCGCGGCGGCCGCGCAGCCGTGGACCTTTGGCGTGTCATACCAGAACCTGGCGTTCCCGTATGTGGCCGCCCTCCAGAAAGCGGCGCAGGCGGCGTGCAAAGCCCTGGGTGTGAAATGTCTGGAAACCGACGCCTTCAACGACACAGAGAAAGAACTGAAGAACGTCGAGAGTATGCTGGCGCAGGGCGTCAACTGTCTGGCCTTCGAGGCGGCCAGCCTAAAGGCATCCTCCGCGTCCATCGTGGCCGCCAACAAGAAGGGTGTGCCAGTCGTGCAGTTCAACGGCAAGGCGGAGGGTGGCCAGTGGGTCACGTTCATTGGTTCCGAGCAGCCGGACTCTGGTGCTCAACTCGGGGTCTGGTTGACTGGCCTGTATAAGCAGCTCGGCAAACCCCAACTCAAGGGCATCTACCTGCGTGGTGTGGCGGGACAGATCACGGACATTGCCCGAAACGATGGCCTGAAGAATCGGCTCAAGGCGGAGAACCTGGTCGACAAGGTCTCATTCACTGAGCAGTACGCAGACTACGACCGGGGCAAGGGCCAGAGCGTGACCGAGAGTCTGCTCACGCGCGATAAGAGCTATGACTTCATCGTGGCCAACAATGACGACATGATTCTGGGCGCGCTCCAGGTCGTCCGCCAGTTCAAGCTCATCGGCAAGGTGCATATGGCCGGTGTGGACGGTTTGCCCGAGGCCCTCGATTCCATTCAGAAGGGGGAGCTGGATGCAACAGTGTTCCAGGACCCCGAAGGCCAGGGTGGTGGGGGCGTATGGGGCTGCTACCTTCACCTATCGGGCGTGAAGCTGCCCAAGGACATCCTGATCCCCTTCAAACTCGTGACGAAGGCGAACGTGAGCGAGTTCGTCGCGATCGCCAAGCGCGTGTACGTGAAGTAGACGTTCTTCCTCGATCCAGCCACCGAGCGCGCGTGGGCACGGTCGACCCCGTCCCACGCGCGACCCCGGCTGGATAGCGGTGGCGCAGGAGGTGTTCAGTCATGGACGTGCGATCGATCGAAGGCATACCGGCCTCACCCGAGCACAAGGGTACGGTCCCTGTCTGGTGGCTCTACAAGCCTCGGGAGTTGAAAGCCGCGACACTCGGCGGCTATCTCGAACTCGTCAGCGAGTTCGAGGTGAAAGGCGGCGGATCTGTGCACCCACACCGCCACGCCACGCATGAGTTCTACTATGTCGTCAGCGGTCGCGGCATCATGACCCTCGAGGGTGAAGAGCGACAGATCGTCCAAGGCGATCTTGTGCACATCCCGCCGGACGCTGTGCACAGTCTGCGGCCGGTCAGCCCGCACGCGTCGATCCGATGCTTTTGCTTTGCGGTCGGCCTCCGCAACACGCCAGAGGTAGACTACTCGTCCGACTAAACCAGCGGCCAACCATGCCGAAGAAGCCGGAGCGGAGTACGATGCGACAACGTGCACCAGGCGCCACCCCCGTCAAGGGCCCCCTGTTGAAGGCCGTCCAAGAGTTTGACACCGCCACCCTCTACGAGGCCGCGGGGCAACTGGGGGCGATGGTCCCGGAGATCCGTCCCCTTGCGCGCGGAATGCGGACGGTGGGTCCAGCGTGCACCGTCGCGTGTCCGCCGGGTGATAATCTGATGCTCCACGCGGCGGTGGCCGGCGCCTTACCCGGGGAAGTCCTCGTGGCCCAGTGCCACGACTTCACGTTTGGCGTGTGGGGCGAAGTGCTCATGACAGCCGCTCGGGCGCGGGGCATCGCCGGTTTGATCTTGGACGGTGCGGTGCGGGATGTGGAGGCACTCGAGCGGTCGGGGTTCCCCGTCTTCTGCCGCGCCGTTTCGATGCGCGCGTCGATCAAGGCCAGACGGGGCATCCTGCGGATGCCTGTCACGTGTGGGGGCCTGCTGGTATGGCCCGGCGATGTGGTGGTGGCCGACGAGACAGGCGTGGTGATTCTCCCGGTCGCCAACCTGGAAGAGGTGGTGGCAAAGGCGCGCGCTCGTCAAGAGCGGGAAGCGAAGCTAATGGAGGGATTGCGGGGAGGGAAGACCACGCTTGAGCTTCTTGCGCTCACGCCGTTGTTGGACGACCTGCAGCAGAAGTGAGACGCGGAGGGCGATGATGGGCAAGCGCATCTATGATCTGAGCATGCCGTTTACCCGTGATATGCCGACCTACTTCTTCTGGAAGAGCTGGCATCACCCGCCGTTTTTCGCCACGTTCACGGATCTCGAGGAAACCAGCCTGGGGTCCGGCACCGGTGAGGGTTTCGTCTCCTTGGTGGCTTTTCTCACGCACACCGGCACGCACATGGATGCCCCGAGGCATTTTCGGCGAGGCGCGTGGTACCTTCATGAAATCCCCCCCGACCGCTTCCTTGGGGAAGGACCGGTGCTGCACATACCCAAGGGGGCCAACGAGGACATCACCGTACAGGACCTGGAAGCGGGGAACCTGGAGATCCGCGCCGGGGATCTGGTCGTCATCAATACCGGGTGGCACCGTCAGTACAGAACCCCCGGGCAGGACCGGGAGGGAGCGCAGTACTATTTCACGCAGCACCCCGGATTGTGTACGGAGTCAGCCCAGTGGTTGGTCGAGCGAGGCGTGTACACGATTCTCATCGACACCCCGGCGATTGATGGATCCACGCACACGGTGTTTGGGGACAACAGCTGGCAAAGCCATGCGGTCCTGTTTGCCCGGAATATTCCTGTCGTGGAGCATCTAGGTGGAGAAATCGATGAGGTCCCAGGGCAGCGGTGCACGATCAGCTGTGCGCCTGTGAACTACGTGAATGGCGATGGGTTTCCACTGCGGGTACTGGCGCGGCCCCTGGCATGACCACGTCGACCTGGCGATGATAAGGCAGGAGCGACGCGGCTTTGCCGGGAGGACCCGCGCATTCAGGGCCTTCATGAAAGCCCATGGACCGTGGCTTTCTCTGCCATCGACCTCACGGGGTACGTTGCTTTGGGACCGAAAATGCCGCCGACCCGGGCCTATCCTTTAGAGTGACCTGCGATCTAGCGTACGCGCGATGCACAAAGACTGTGCCGTCGTGCCGGTGGAGGTCCCGGGGGTGATCGGGGTAACCGCAGACGGAAATCTCGAGCTGAAGTCATTCTACTCAAGCTACGGCGTGGGGGTCGTTCAAGTGATCGCGCCCGATGGGGACTCGATCCTTCAGAAGACTTCAGCGGCACCGAACGGCCGGGTACTCTCGACCTGGCCTGCGGCACTGATCACGTCCTGCCCCAGGACGAGGAGAGTCTTCGACGGTAACGCGACGTACTGCTACGCGCAGGGAACGTCGATGGCCTCGCCACACGTCGTGGGCGTCGCGGCCCTGGTGATGAACCAGTTCGGGCTCATGATGCCAGGGAAGGTCCAGGCAGTGATCACGCAGACTGCAGACCCGATGGCCTGCCCACCGGACCTCTCGATTTACTCGTTCTTCCCGGCGGTCGACAACGGCGCGCCCCAGGTCTGCCGGGGCGGCGTTGGCTACAACTCATTCAACGGGCATGGACAAGCGAACGCGTTCAGTGCCGTCACACACAGCCCATAGGGACTCGGCTCGTTACACAAGTCCGAAGCACTTGTAGTCTGTCATTCCACGGTTGGATGGTGGCTGCGGGCGCTACCGCTTAGGGCAGGGGGCGGCGGTGGAGGCCACGATCCGATCCGCTAGCACCGGTACCCCGCGGGCCAGACCGAGGTGACGCAGAGAACCTTTTGACGCCGTATCACGTAACCTCAGAGAGAATGGTGCCGCGCATCGTGTGAGAATCGGACTCGCGGCAGTGCCAAGCGCAAGGAGGTCCCCCCAATGCGCTTCAGACTGCTGGTTGTCGTGGTGCTTGTGTTGGCGGCTGTGCTGGCCCCGCCCGCGTCTAGCGGGTGGCCCGATGGAATTGCCTGGGCGGCTCTGCAAGATCCGCCTGCCCGGGTCGGACGCCTCAATTACCTGAGGGGGAGCGTGTCCTTCGCTCCGCGGGGCGTCAACGAGTGGGCGTCTGCCATCTTGAACTACCCGCTCACGACGGGAGACAGCCTGTGGAGCGACGAACAATCCCGCGCCGAGTTTCATGTTGGCTCGACGGTCATCCGCATGGACCAATCCACGGCGCTGGAGATCTTGAATCTCGACGATGACACCCTCCAACTGCGCATGTCTCAGGGCACCATCAATGTTGACCTGCACGAGGTTGTCGCCGGTGAGCATTTTGAAGTAGATACGCCGACCGCCGCCGTCTCGCTGTTGCAGCGAGGAGACTACCGCCTCGACGTCAATGTGGACGGCACCTCGGTGCAGGTGACCGTGCGCACGGGCGACGCAGAGATCACCACCTCCCCCTATGACTTCCACGTGTACCCGGGACAGGCCGCGGCGATCTCGCGCAGCGGGACCAACCTGTCATATGACATCCACCCGGCCGCGCCTCCCGACGCCTTCGACCAGTGGGCCACAGCTCGGGAGCGCCAGGAACAGATCGCGCTGCAGGAAGCGCGGTACGTGCCGTCCACGATGACCGGCTTCGGGGACCTCACTCAGTTCGGGACGTGGCAGGCCGTGCCTGGCATTGGCCCGGTGTGGATCCCGGCCGTGCAAGCGGGGTGGGCACCGTTCCGGTTTGGGCGCTGGGTGTGGGTCGAGCCGTGGGGATGGACCTGGATCGCTGCGGAGCCCTGGGGCTTTGCGCCGTTCCACTTTGGCCGCTGGGTGCTCATTGGCAGCGTGTGGGCATGGGTGCCCGGCCCGGTGGTTGTCCAACCCGTCTTTGCCCCAGCCCTGGTCGTCTTTGTCGTCATCGGAGATTTCATCGGGTGGTTCCCCCTGGCGCCGGGTGAAGTGTTTATCCCGTCGTTTGCGGCCAGCGCGACGTTCGTCCAGAGGATCAACGTCACCATCACAAATGTGACCGTGATCAACGAGATCCGCCCGCACCACGTGTTCGTCTTCCAACAGGTCCCCGGTGCAGTGACGATCGTTCGCAAGACCGTCTTCACTGACGCCGCTCCGGTGGTGCGCTCTCACATTACCGTCACGGGCCCGATGATGGGTCGAGCCCG
>DATGVF010000093.1:0-2952 GCA_035300645.1 bacterium | reverse complement strand
GGGACCGTAGTCGGGCGCCGCCGGAACGGTTTCGCATCCGACGACGAACACGGTCAGCAGGACTAACAAAAGTGCCTGTTTCATCGACCGTCCCCTCGCTGTCACGTTCGCCCGCGTCCTGTGACCTCAGCCGTGACCGCGGTCACCCCCAAATGGGCCAGTGTGATTGAGTTATAGTGCGATATGCTCCGCATTGCGGTGGTCGCATTCACGGTCGCGCTTGGCAGCACGAGTGGCGCGATAGCCCAGCGCGGCGATGCGACGTCGCGCGACAGCTCCAGGTTGTGGTACGGTTTCGGCCTGGCGCCTGGCTGGGCTCGCGTGTCCTGCTCGATCTGCGCCGCCAATCGTCCGGCAGGGATTTCGGCCTTTGCCGCAATCGGTGGGAGCACGAGTCGCGTGCTGCGGATCGCGGGAGAGCTCGCCGCGTGGCGCGAGCGCGACGGTACAGTCAGACAGACATTGATGTCGGTCGGCGCCGCCGCCTACTGGTATCCGAACATCCGTCGCCGCTTCTACCTCAAGGGCGGCGTCGCGTACGTCATGCACCGCGCCAGCGACGGCACCGTCGTCATCACCTCATCGGGAATCGGGCCGCAGATGGGAGTGGGCTATCAATACCCGTTCAGCCGAGACTGGCTCGTAGGACCATTCTTCCATTATTCGGTGGGTGTAATCGGCGGCGACGTGAAGTACAATGGGGGACAGGCGGCGAGTAGCGCGCGGGTGAGCTTCCTACAAGTGGGGCTGAGCCTGACGCGGCGCTAGGCCGCGAATGATCAACGATCAGTGATCAATGATCATTGAACATTGATCATTCATCATTCCGGAGGAGGGTTAGTGCCGCCGCTCCGGCGCCGGCACCCCGCCCCCGACGATCACCGAGTCCGATGCCCCGTTCGCCAGCATAGCGACCAAGTCCCGATGATAGTAAGGATCGGCGGGGTCGAGCGCGGGCCACTCCCGGTAATGGTCCGGGGCGAACAGGCCGACCATGTGCGCCATAGCGCCGTACGACGTGTCGCGAGTGGGATTCTCAAACACCCCCACCACCCGGTAGCGATGCCCAGCCTTGAGCTGTAGGCCCTCACCGCGGATCGCGAGGGCCTTGCGCGGTATCGAGAGCACATGCCCGAGGGAGTCGCGCTTCGCGTTGACCTGCACGAGTGTCTTGCCGCTCGCGGCATCGACGAGCTTCACCAGCACGCCGTAGTCGTGCAGGTGGCCGGTTACGACCAGGAGGTGCCCGGAGAGCGGGGGGGTGAACTCGTACCCGATCTCGAAGTGGCCCGGAGGGACGTTGAAGCGGTTCTCCTCGGGGTTCGTCTGGATGTTCACATCCATATAGGCGGGGAGGACGTTGATCGGCCGGGGCCTGAGGCTCGGGTTTGCCATGTACAGGACTATCCGCCAATAGGCGGCGGGGATCTCGGGCCCCGAATCGTTGTGCCAGGTCGCGTACACCCCCAAGTCCTGACCGGCCCGCATGGGCACACCAATGGTGCGCGGGATGCGTACATCGCCGGTGTCGCTCTCCTCCGCAATGCCCAGCAGCCGCTCGAGCGCCGGGTAGATGAACTGGCGGCGCGAGAAGTTCACCATGATCAGGTGATGCACCAGGCGGTGCGGCAGCGCATGGCCGTGATCATCGAACAGGTCGACGCGGAAGCCCTGGAGCCAGCCGTCCACCGGAAACACGAACTTCTGCACCGGGGTGGCGGCCATGTCCATCATCATCCCAGCCATTTCCTGGCTCACGGGCACGCGGTAGGGACCGCCCGTGATCAGGACGCGACGGTGCGCCGTGTCAACCTGCACATGCAGCGGCGGCGGGAGCGGAGGCAGGGGACGCTGCTGGGCCGCCGCGAGGACAGGGATCAGCGGGAAGGCGAGGAGCGCGCGTACGGGCATTAGAGAGACCAGGTTGTGAACAATGATCAATAATCAATGATCAATGGACAATGATCAATGGACAGTGATCATTCCGCAGGATGGGCCGACTCGGAATCGAACCGAGAACCTACTGATTAAGAGTCAGTTGCTCTGCCAGTTGAGCTATCGGCCCGGCGCCCCGCCACCGCTTGGCGCGGGCCCGGAAAACTCATCAGGGCTCGCCGTCGAAGCAAGAGAACGACTCGGCAAACCGATCTTCGTACCCCATTCATCCGTCAGCTTGAACGTCTCACTCATCGGAAACCGCAGCACCCAGAGCCGCCGCGCCAAATCCTTGAGCGACCAGATGACGGTTCGCTGAACCTCGACGGACGACCATTGGCCGAATTCGTTATGGGCCAGGTCGACGCGCAGCGCCTCAGCAATGCTGTTCGCCAGCTCGCGATGTTGCTGTAGTTCCGCAACTGGGACCTTTTTGGTTCCCTTTTGGGGACCTTGTCCCTCCCCCCACAGGACCCACTCGAGGCTAACGTCTGGGATCCCAAGCTCTTTCGCCTTCGTCACGATCAAGCGGGCGACGTCCGCCGGGAATTTCTTCCGATGCGGCCATTTCTTTATGGCAGCTTCAGTTACGGAGCCGCCCAGCGCCGCGGCGAACTGTCGATAGCTCAAGGAGATGCCTTCCCAGGGGCTGAACACATCGAGGAGAACCGCCAGCCGGTCCCCTAGAGGGACCCGCTTCGGTCCACTTTCGGTCTTGACAGGTGCCAAAGAATGCCTACTTTCGGTGTCGTAACAGATAGCAGATGGGCCTGATTAGGTCCAAAACTGCCGCCTGTGTTCGCTCCCGTCAAGTCGCCCACTCGGAGCCCGCGGAGAAAACATGTTCGTTCGTCGTTCCCTTGCCGTGCTTGCGCTGACGCTCGCCGTCGTGCGCTGCACGGATCAGCCCACAGCGCTGCAGCAATCGCCCCACCTGCCGCAGTTCGTCCGGTGGGCGCGGAACGTTGCGCCGCAATTCACCGCGATCTCCGGGGCACAATCCAATCAGCACGGACG
>DATGVF010000092.1:0-47187 GCA_035300645.1 bacterium | reverse complement strand
GGCTAGGGCCTGGTCTGACAGGGGGGTAAGATCCGGCTCAAGGGCGGTCGCCGCTTCAACCAGAGGCTGTAGTCGCTGCAGGTCGCGGCTCGTGGTATCGCCCCACAGCCGCGCCAGAATGTTCGCCATAACAAGAATATTATACCGGGGTCAGGCAAATCAGACTACCGAGGAGCTAGAAGCGAGCCTCCAGGGGCCAGAGCAGCAAGTCGCGTGGGTCGGGGCGGTACGGTGATTGGGCGAACTTTTCTAGCGACCGAGGAGCCAGGACACCGGGCGATTCGTCGCATTGAGGACGGCACGTACGACAGCTTCTCGCGGGTCTTCACGCACGAGCGACGATCCCGAAAGTGTCTCTTCGTCCCGTCCTGCCAAGGAAACGACGACGACCGCGACCTCCCGCGTGCCGACCGTTTGCGTGGTGACTCCATCCAACACGAACAAGCCCTGGGCGCGCAGGTACTGCTCGATCGCCCGGAGGGTGGCTTCGGCCACCAGGTCCAGCCGGTTGCGGGTCGCGTTCGGCCCGGTGGCGATTCCCTCGTACATCAGACCCTGGTCTTCCAGATGGACCTTCACATCCGCCGCGCTGCGAAGCGCGGAGACCGTTAACCCCACAAACTTGAGCCGCAACTGATCGGGAGGGGACTCCTGGTCCGAGCGCTGCTGGGCGGCCACCCGCACCTGCCGCGGCTCCAGTTGCATACCTAACTGTGCCGCCAAGGCAGAAACGACGTCGACGGCGATCACCTTCGGGCTGCGGTCCGGGCCACCCAAGATGTGGACGACTCGGATCGTCCCCGCGTCATCGGTTTCTACGCGTACTGCCTGGACGCCGCGGAGTTTGCGGACGACTTCCTCGGCAGCGTCTGCTACTGATCTCCCGTCCTGACGAGCCTCAGGCACCGGCTTCTCCATTCATCGTCTCGCAGGACGGCACCGCTGCCCCTCCCGCCCTGCTGATCCATCCTTAGCGCACCGTATGATCGCGACTGACAACCTCTAAGGAGAGTTCTCCCTTCCTCCGGCGCAATCCCCCACCGTGTGAGATCGCGGGGCTAATGGCATCCCGCCAGTGGCCACAACAGTATCTCCCCCGTGTGAGCCGTGCTGTTCGGTTCGGTGCGATGCCATCCCTGCCAAGTTTTTCACACGACCTAGGGTGCCCAAGAGCGGGGGATGAACAATGCCTCCGCCAGCCGAATGGCGTATCGGTCGGTCATCCCCGCCAAGAAGTCTCCCACCACTCGGCCGACGGAATCCCCCCGCGCAATCAACTCCCGGTATTCAGAGGAGATCTCGTCCGGATACGCGAGGTAGTGCTCGTAGAGAGCCTGCACGAGGCGCTTGGCCTTCACCACTTCGGCTAAGGCGGCAGGCCCTCGGTACACGCGCGAGGCGAGGAAATCTTTCAGCGTATTCTGCGCCTCGCGCACGCTGTCACTGAGACGAATCGTTGGCTGATCCTGACTGGCCGAGACCAAGTCGCGCACCATGCGATCCAACCACTCGCCGCGGGTCTGTCCTAATTGCGCCCGCACTCCGGCAGGCACCTCCCGCTCCGTCACGAGCCCGGCGCGAATCGCATCGTCTGTATCATGGTGCACGTAGGCGATGCGGTCGGCCAGCCGGACTACTTGGCCCTCGAGGGTCGCGGGCAAGCGGTCGTCAGTGTCGCGGTTCATGCTCTGCAGATCCGAGAGCCCTTTGCTATGGGTCCCGACGCCATCGCGCACTTCCCATGTGAGATTCAGCCCGCGGACCACGGTCCCATTCGCCCGCGTACGGACTTCCAGAATCTGCACCACCCGAAGGCTCTGGGCGTAATGCCGGAAGCCGCCTACCGGCTGCATGGCCTCATTGAGCGCCTCCTCGCCGGCATGCCCAAAGGGCGGATGCCCCAGATCGTGGGCGAGAGCGATCGCCTCGGTGAGATCCTCATTCAAGCGCAGCGCCCGTGCGGCGGTCCGCGCAACCTGGGCGACTTCCAGTGTGTGCGTCAAGCGCGTGCGGTAGTGGTCTCCCTCGGGGGCGATGAACACCTGCGTCTTATGGGTGAGCCGACGAAACGCTTTGCTGTGGATAATGCGATCGCGGTCGCGTTGAAAACAGGTGCGCAGATCGTCCTCAGATTCGACGACCTCCCGGCCGCGCGATGCGCCAGCCAGGGCGGCCCGAGGGCTGAGGCGCTCCCGTTCCCACTGTTCGGTGAGCAGACGGGACATGCTCGTCATCGGACTGGGCAGCCGAACGCGACCGGGGCGGCGCGCCTTCTGCGACGGAGCGGATCCCATATCTTATCCTTCAGGCGAGTGCGTCACACGTCCTTCGCCACAACGAGTTTCTCTTTGATCCGCGCTTGCGCGGCGGCGAGCCGGGCAACGGGAACGCGGAACGGCGAACACGATACGTAGTCCAACCCGATGCGGTGGCAGAACTCCACGGAGGCAGGATCGCCGCCGTGCTCGCCGCAGATCCCGACCTCCAGCTTCGGTCGCGTCGACTTGCCCCGCTTCGCAGCCATTTCCATGAGTTGGCCGACCCCGCCTTGGTCCAAGGTCTGAAACGGATCGTCTTTGAGAATCCCCTTCTCGAGGTAGACGTGGAGGAACTTCCCCTGCGCGTCATCCCGGCTGAACCCGAAGATCGTTTGTGTTAGGTCGTTGGTGCCGAAGGAGAAGAACTCGGCTCTCTCTGCGATCTGGTCGGCGACCAGACAGGCCCGCGGGATCTCGATCATCGTACCGAACATGTAGCGCACCGGCACGCCCGCCTCCCGGATGACCTGCGCCGCAATCGCTTGGAGTTGTTCGTGCACGACCTGCAGCTCATTGGGGTGGCCCACGAGCGGGATCATGATCTCCGGAATCACCTCAATGCGTTCGTCCCGCTTCAGCTCGATCGCAGCCTGCAAGATGGCCCGCACCTGCATCTCGTTGATCTCGGGGTACAGGATCCCCAATCGACAGCCGCGCAGACCGAGCATCGGGTTGAACTCGTGTAGCTCTTGCACCCGGCGGAGCAAAGCTTCCCGTCCCCGCAGATGCGTAGTGTCTCCCCGCAGCCTCAGTTCCGTTACTTCCACCAACAGGTCTTCCATCCGCGGCAAGAACTCGTGGAGCGGGGGGTCGAGCAACCGAATGATCACCGGCAGGTCCTTCATCTCGCGAAAGATCCCCTTGAAATCCTCTCGCTGGAACTCCAACAAGGGCGCCAAGGCCTTCCGCCGCTCAGCTTCGGTGGACGCCATGATCATCTGCTGCATGATCGGCAGCCGCTCGGCCTCCATAAACATGTGCTCAGTCCGACACAGGCCGATGCCTTCCGCGCCAAATTCACGCGCCTTCGCCGCATCCCGCGGGTAGTCCGCGTTCGCCCGGACTCCCAACACGCGCGCTTGATCGGCCCAGCGCAAGAGTTCCTGAATCTCCCCGGTGAGGGTCGGCTCAATGACGGGGATTTCACCCAACATGATCTCCCCGGTTGACCCATCGATCGTGATGAGCTCCCCCTGGCGCACCGCGGCCGTCCCGGCGACGAACTGCTTGGCCTCCAGATCGATGCGGACCCCTTCCGCCCCGACCACCGCCGGTTTGCCCATCCCGCGGGCCACGATGGCGGCGTGGCTGGTCATGCCGCCGCGACTCGTGAGCACGCCTCCAGCCGCGACCAACCCGTGAATGTCGTCCGGGTTAGTCTCGGGGCGCACCAGAATCACCTTCCGCGTCGCGGCCATCTTCACGGCCTCGTCGGCATCAAACACCACTACGCCCGACGCCGCCCCGGGGCTTGCCGCCAGCCCCTTGCCGACAACCCGACGGGGGGCGGCCGGATCGAGCCGGGGATGCAACAACTGCTCGAGGGACGCCGGCTCAACGCGCAACAGCGCTTCCTCTTTATTGATCAGCTTTTCGGCCACCATGTCGACGGCGATCTTCACTGCCGCGGGGGCCGTCCGTTTGCCGCTGCGCGTTTGCAGCAGGTACAGCGTGCCATTTTCAATCGTGAACTCGACATCTTGAACGTCCCGATAATGCTTCTCCAGCAGGGCGCACACGTCAGCGAACTGCCGATAGACCTGGGGCAGGTCGCGAGCCAGCTGCGAAATCGGCAGCGGCGTGCGGATGCCGGCGACGACATCTTCGCCCTGGGCGTTGAGGAGGTACTCGCCATAGACTTTCTTTTCGCCGGTGGCGGGGTTGCGGGTAAACGCGACCCCGGTCCCGGACGTCTTCCCCATGTTTCCAAACACCATGGTCTGGATGTTGACCGCTGTCCCCAAGTCGTGGGGGATCTTGTTGAAATTGCGGTACGTGATTGCGCGCGGCGTGTTCCATGACTCGAAGACCGCGCGAATCGCCATCTCCAATTGTTGCCAAGGGTCCTCGGGAAAAGCCTGTTTGGCCTGCTGACGCACAATCCGACGATATGATTCAGTCAGAGCCTTGAGATCCGCGGCGCTCAATTCAGTATCCAAGGTTACCCCGCGCTGTCGCTTGGCCGCCGCGAGGGCTGTTTCGAACTCGTCGTGCTTCACCCCCAAAACCACATCGCCGAACATCTGCATAAACCGGCGGTACGAGTCGTAGGCGAACCGCGCATCGCCGGTGCGTTGGGCTAACCCTTCAACCGTCGCCTGGTTCAGGCCCAGGTTCAGTACTGTATCCATCATCCCCGGCATGCTGAATTTGGCGCCCGAGCGCACCGACACGAGCAACGGGTTCGCGGGATCCCCAAAGCGCTTGCCCGTGCGCGCTTCGACCGCACGAACCTTCTGGCGGACTTCATCGAGCAACCCCGGGGGAAACTGGCGATTGCGCCGATAGTACTCCAAACACGCTTCCGTCGTGATCGTGAATCCCGGAGGGACTGGCAGCCCGATCCGGCTCATCTCGGCCAGCCCGGCCCCTTTCCCGCCCAAGAGATCGCGCATCTTCGCGTTCCCTTCAGAAAAGAGCTGGGTCCAGCGGCCGCCGCGCCCACGCCGCGCGGGCCGGGTCGCCGGAGTTCGCCGGGTCGCCGCCCGCAGAGTTTTCTTGTTCCGTACCTGTGCCATCAGTTCACCTCACCGGGGGACTGCTAGCTTTTCTTCGTCTTGGGTTGGTCTGTTCCCCGTTGCCGTGCGGCCGCGGGGGCTTGCACATCAGCCATGACCACTTTGGAAAAATCCGCAACGATCCGAAAAACGTCGGTGACCGACCGCAGCAAGGCCAGCCGGTTTGCTCTCACCGCCGGGTCGGGAGCCATGATTAAGACGTCATCAAACAGCCGATCCACCGGCTCGGCCAGCGGCAAGAGGTGCTCCATCGCTTTGACCATGTCCCCGGCCGCCACGGACAGGGCGACCTTGGGCGTGACAGCGGTGAGGGCGTCGTGCAGCTGGTGCTCGGTAGGCGACTCAAACTTCTTAGCATCCACCTTTCCCCCGGCGGGCGCAGTCTGGATGCGAGAGGCTCGGTCGTAGGCGACCCAGAGCCTCGAGAACTCAGGCCGGACCACATACGCCTGCAACGCCGCGGCGCGGTCGGCGGCGGCCAACAGGTCGTCGTCACTGACCGCCAAAGCCGCGTCCACCAGATCGTACCGCATGCCGCGTTCCGTCAGCACCGCGCGCAGCCGCTGCCGCAGGAAGTCGACGACCTCGTCGACCACACTCGAGCGGGGCAACTTCCCATAGCCCGCGCGGGCAGCGGAGGCGAGCGCCTTCAAAGGCAGGTGCAGACGGAGCATCTGCGCAATCTCTACGATCCCCTGTCCCGCGCGACGCAACCCATACGGGTCTTGCGAGCCGCTGGGGACGAGCCCCGCTCCCAACGCGCCGACCAAAGTGTCCAGTTTATCCACCAGTCCGAGCAACGCCCCGACTTCCGTCTTGGGGGGACTGTCGTCTCCCCCCGTCGGGCGATAATGCTCCCCGATCGCGCGGGCAACCTCGGTCGGCTCCCCGTCGAGTTCGGCATAGATCTGCCCCATTGTCCCCTGGAGTTCTGGAAACTCGCTGACCAAATTCGTCACCAAATCAACCTTGCACAGCGTCGCCGCACGCAGAAGCGCTTCACTGGTGTGTCCATCCAGCAACAGCATGGTTGACAACTGGCGGGCCAAATTGACAAGCCGACGTGTCTTCTCGGCCATCGTCCCGAGTTGGGCCAGGAAGGTGACTCCCTCCAAACGAGGCAGGAGATCTTCTAAGTGATGCTTGCGATCTTCCTGGAAGAAGAATCGCGCATCGGTCAACCGCGCCTGCAGCACCCATTCGTGGCCCTGTTGGACCGTCGCCAGGTGCTTGGCGTCTCCGTCACGGACCGCGATGAACGCGGGTCGCAGCGCATGCTGAGCATCTTCTATCGCAAAGTATTTCTGGTGGTGCTGCATGACCGTCACGAGTACAGGCCGCGGGAGCTTCAAAAACTCCGCCGCGAAGGCGCCCCGCAGCGCCTGCGGATGCTCGGTATTCATGACAATTTCGTCTAACAGATGGGCGTCGAGAAGTGGGGCGCCTCCCGCCCGGCGGGCAAGATCGGTGGCTTGGTGGACAATGATCTTCCGGCGCTCGGCAGGCTGGCCGATGACGCCGGCGGATTTTAACACCGGCTCGTAGCGCGAGGGATGGGAGACAGAGTGCAGGCCGGGACGAAGTGTGCGGTGCCCGTGCGTGACGCGGTTCGCCCGGCATCCCGCGAGCTCCACCGGGAGGACTACCTTGTCGAGCAAGGCGACGACCCAGCGGATGGGACGCGCAAATCGGATGTCGCGATCACCCCACCGCATCGTTTTTGTGAACGACACGCCCAGGACTGCCGTGACCAGCGCTGCGGGAAGCACCTGAGACGCAGGATGGCCTTTCTCTTCCACGACCGCCACCGCATAGCGCTTGCCGGCGACCTCTTGCACCTGAAGGCGCTCTACGGGGATCCCTTGACTGCGGGCAAACCCGACTGCGGCCGGCGTCGGCCGACTCGCCCCATCGAACGCCACTTGAGCGGCGGGGCCGCGAACCTCCCGCACCGCAGGACGCTGGCGCACAGACACGCCCGAACACAGACATGCAAGGCGGCGCGGCGTTCCGATCGTCTGCACGCTGCCGACTTCGAGGCGCAAATCGGTGAGGGCTGTCTGCACGCGCGCGGCCAACTGGACCAATGCCGGCGCGATGTCAAAAGGGGGCAGCTCTTCGGTCCCGATTTCCAGCAACAGGTCAGGCATGCGCCGGCTTGGTGCCTTTCGACCCATGATGTCGCCTTGCTGGGGAAGCCGCCGCACGCAGGAGGGGAAACCCCATTTCACCTCGCTTGGCCACATACCCTTCGGCACACCGACGGGCTAGCGATCGGCAGCGGCCCATCAACGTCGTCCGCTCGGCGACACTCAATGCGCGACGCGCATCGAGGAGGTTAAACAGGTGAGAGCACTTCAAGACCTGGTCGTAGGCCGGCAAGATGAGGCCCGCTTCTATCAGATGCAAACCCTCCGCCTCGGTACTGGCAAAGGCTTGACGCACTGTGGCGACGTCTGCGCGGTCAAATCCGTAAGCCGATTGCTCTGCTTCGTCTTGCTTGCGGAGCTCGCCATAGGTGATCCCTCGTGCCCACTCGATCTCGAACACGCTGGCTTTATGCTGGATAAACATCGCAATCCGCTCGAGCCCGTAGGTGAGTTCGACCGACACCGGTTTTGTCTCCAGCCCGCCCATCTGCTGGAAATAGGTAAATTGGGTGATCTCTTGGCCGTCGAGAAACACCTGCCAGCCCAGTCCCGAGGCGCCGAGCGTGGGGGCCTCCCAGTCATCTTCTAAAAAGCGCACATCGTGCTCCGGCAGCTTGATGCCGAGCTGCCCGAGGCTGCGCAGATAGAGGTCCTGGCTGTCATCCGGCGAGGGCTTCAAGACGACTTGGTATTGGAAGTGTTTAAAGAGGCGGTTCGGGTTTTCACCGTACCGGCCGTCGGCCGGCCGACGAGAGGGTTGCACATAGGCGACCTTCCATGGCTCCGGCCCCAGCGCGCGCAGAAAGGTGGCGGGGTGCATGGTGCCGGCGCCGACCTCGACATCGTAGGGTTGCTCGAGCACACAGCCCTGGCCTGCCCAAAAGCGCTGGAGGGTTAGGATCACATCTTGGAGGGTCACCGCACACCTCCGACCACACCGCTCAGCTGGCGGCCCGCGATCGGCAAACAAAAACGGCCACCGCCTCAGGGACGGGGGCCTCCGTGGTTCCACCCTGCTTCAGACCCCAGCTAGCTCGCGTCGTGATCTTCACACCCTGCCTGGGGCCTGCTCTCGTCGTCCTCTAACGGAGACGAGCCGTCGTGCAACCTCGTGCCACTCAGCGGCGCGTCCAGGAGTCCCGTTCACCGGCTGCGCCGCCCGCTTGCACCATGCTCGGGCTCGCTAGGGACACCAGCAGGCTACTCTTCTCCACTACCGCCGCCTCGCCAACCCTGCACGCATACGGTGACCGGGTCGGGTCGAGCGTTTAGCCGATTCCCAGAGGTTCCTCGCTGCGCTCGCGGCGCCGAGCCGATGGCATGGGCACCGTCGAGAGGATCGCTGCCACGGCGAACGCCACAGCTCCGGCGACCGCCCATGACAGGGGGAGTTCCACCACCCGGTCCTCTGTCTTCACCCGCACAAGACCATCGGGGCCGGGCCGGATCACGCCGCGGGCATCTTCTAACGCGGTTCCTAACTGCAGTAACGCGCGGCCGGCCCGTTCAAGATCGATCTCCACTCAGTTCACCCCCACACTCCCACACTATAGCACACACCGTCTCGCCGAGAAAATGAAGCCCATTTCACATCTAGTTCACTCGGCGCGGCGTTCGGGCAGGTCGGGCGAGCGCCGCGATGACCCCCGGACTCTTCAACTTGGTTTCCCACCGATACTCCGCGTAGCGCTGCAAGACTCCCCCGACTTCTGAACGCAGCTTCCGATCAGGCGTCAGCGTCCCCAGGGCTGGGGCCTGCGTGTGCAGCAGGCCCCCCACCATCTGCAGCGCACCCGCGGAGACGACGATAGCGTCGGGATCACGGGGGCGGTCCGCCTCACACAGCGTGCCGCCGAGGGCGTAACTGAACGCCGACCCACCGCGAACGGTTCGTCCGCACACTTGGCACCGATCCGTCACTGGCGCGTAGCCTGTGTGCACGAGCAATCGCGCGACAAACCACAGTGCGACCAACTGCGGGTCCGCTTCCTGCATGCGTTCGAGCGCGTCGCAGAGACTCTCGAAGATCTCCGGGGCGGGTTCGCGGTCTGCGGTGGCGCGATCAGTCAACTCGATCGCAAACGCCGCAAAGCCTAACCGCTCCAGGTCCCCTCGCAAGGGGGAGTGGGCGTGCACGACGTCCACCTGCGAGACGATATCGAGGGTGCGGCCCACCGCCAGCAGCAGCCGCACATGCGAGAACAACTCCAGCCGGCCGGACAACCGGCTCTTCGGCGTGCGCGCGCCCTTGGCCACCGCGGCCACTTTCCCCTGGTCGCGACAAAACAGCGTGACGATCCGATCGGCTTCGCCGAGGTTAGTGCGGCGGAGCACGATCGCTTCCGCCTTATAGACCGGCATGTTTCAGGCCCATCACGTCGCGCGAGAGGACGACCCCCTTCATTTTCCCGTGTCGATCCACGACGGGAAGCGCGCGGAAGTCATACCGGGCAAACATCTCCCGGGTGTCTTTGAGGGTCGCCTCGACGTTCAGATAGGTCGGAGAACCTTTGAGGATGTTCCGCACGGGCGTGTCGTCGGAGGCCGCCAAGAGGTCCACGGCGTTCACCAATCCGAGGAGGTGATCCTTGGCGTCCAGGACATATAGGTAGGCCACCGCCTCCCGCTCCTGTGCGCCGCGGAGGAGTTGACGGGCCTGTGCCACAGTGGTTTCCGGTCGCAGTTTGAGGTAGTCGGAAGAGACATAGTTTTTGACCCGCTGGTCTTGCTCCGCCAAGATTTTCCGAACCTGGTCGGCCTTGTCCCGGTCGAGAACGGCGAGGATGCGGTACACGTCCGACCACGGCAACACCGCCAAGACATCCGCGGCTTGGCCAGGCGTCATGGCGTTAATGAGGTTTCCCGCTTTCTCACTGGGCAGGGCGGAGATCAACTCCCGTTGGGATTTCGGGTCCAAGGCCTCGAGCGCATCGGAAGCCGGCCCCGGCTCCATCGTGTTGAAGATCGCGAGCCGTTCGTCGCGCCCGAGCTGCTCGAGGATTCGGGCCACATCAATAGGCGGGATCTTGGCCAGTTCCCGTTTCACCACTTTGAGCTTGAGGTCCCCCGCAAAACTGTCGATGCCGGCGGGTAACGGCTCCACCAAGCCCCACCCAATCATGTCGTTCTCGATCCGGTCCGTGATACCCGCGGTGAGATTGGCGAGCCACTTCAAGCCAATGCGGCGCAACAGCCCTCGTCGCGAAATATCCACGCCCACGACGTACAGGCGTGTGCCTTTCAGCGCGAGGGAGACGTCGTACACGACCTCAATCTCGCGGCCTTCGACATCTAGCACCTTTTTGTCGACGATGTAATCTTCTAGGAGCACGGCGCCCGCGGGCTCTCGTTCGAGGGTGTCGGTGGGGATTCCGGGTTTCACGATCACCTGCTTCTCCGAGAACTGGGCAATCTCGGCCCAGGGAACAAACCAGGGCGGCCGCCCAAAGGGACGTTGCACACAGATGTGCGTCACCTCGGCCACGACATCCCGGTCCACAATGATCAGATCAGAGAGCCGACCAATCCTCTCCTCCCCGAACAAGACAGGAGCGCGTACGATGTCGCTGAGCCGAAAAATCCGCTCCGGCGTGTGAGCGTTGGCCGTGACGGTCGCAGTCACAGCGCCTGCCGGGCGACCAAAATGAATTTGACAATCATCAGCGTGACCAACACCAGGAGGTACACTCGTAGGCTCACGAGGCAGAACTTGACAAGCGGCGTCATGGTCATCGCGGGCGTCGCGTACCGGCGATTGACTTCGCGGATCTGCGCTTTGAGGCTTTCAAAAATTCGACCCATCGCGTCCTCCTCCGAGCGGATTAGTGAAAGAGATCCGGGAACACGGCGCTGATGCCGTAGAGCGTAGACGTCACAATGACCGCCACGACAATCGTGACATTCGCGACATTCTGCCACCGCGTGTTCGTGTACTTCCCCATGGTCTTCTTATCATTCAGGAGCAGAATTAAGAACACCAGTGCCGCCGGGAGCAATGTGGTCGCAATCACCTGCACGAACAGCGTGATGAGGACCAACGGGGCCTTCGGAATCAACACGACCGTGCCGGCGAGTAGGAGATCGAAGAAGTAGTACGCATAAAACCACGGCGCTTCCCGGACTTTGCGGTTCAAGGAATGCGCCCACCCGAAGACCTCGCCGAACGCCCAAGAACTCGCCAGGGAAATGCACACCGCGCCCAGCAGGCCGGCGTCAAACAACCCGATCGCCATCACTGTGCCGATGAAGCGGTTCTGGGGGATCAGCAGCGAGGCGGCCTTCGCAGCATCATCCACGTTCGTACCTTGCAACAGTTGACCGGCGACGATGATCAGCACCACGGCGACCACGACGGTCAAGGTTGCGCCGATGAACGTGTCGATTCTCCCGTAGTTGATGTCTTTCTCTTTGAGGCCCTTGTCCACCACAGAACTCTGCTGGAAGAAGAGCATCCAGGGCGCAATTGTGGTCCCGATGTTGGCCATGAGCAGGAAGAAGAGCGTGTTTGTGAATCCGCCCGGCGGAAAGTGCGGAATGAAGCTGTTGTGCAAGATCTCGGGGACGGACGGATGGACCAGAAACGCGGCGGGGATGTAGATCAGATTGAGCACGACAAACCCGAGTGTGATCTTCTCCCACGTCCAGTACTGTCCGGTCAGGATCATCGACCCCATGATGAGCCAGCAGATCATCACAGTGAGGACCGGCGGAACGTGGAAGATGCTCAACGCGGCCGTCATGCCAATGAATTCGGTGATCATCGTGAGCCAGTCGGTCAGCACCAGGTCGAGCAACGAGAACCATCCCCAGAAGCGCCCGAAGGAGGTAAAGATCGCCTCGGCATGCCCGCGCTTTGTGACCGCGCCGAGGCGGACGGTCATTTCCTGGACGAAATAGGCCACCGGGCCGAGCAGAATCAAGAACCACAGCAGGTGCATGCCGTACTGCGCGCCTGTCACGGTGTACGTGGTAATGCCGCCCGCGTCGTTGTCGGCCACCATCACGATGATTCCCGGACCCGCGATCGCGAGAAACAGCCGCAGGGCTTTGGAGGACCGGCGAAAGGCGAAAAACAACCGAGCCAGACCGCTCATCCCGCGGTCGCGGACTGAAGGAGGGACAAAAGGGGGCGAAGCGATCTCGGGGATTTCAGCTTTCATACGCGCTCTCCATTGCTGCCCTGAGCTTGCCCATTGAGAGAGTCGCGTCGGGAGGAGACCGGTCCTGCAGACCTCCCGAGCCCACCGGGGGCCGCTGCGGCACGTCCCAACACGCTGAGTGTGACACCGCCCGCGTCGATTGAGGGAGTGTTGACCAGGCGGCCGACACGAATCATTGCCCCAGAACCGCCCACGGATTCCACGCCTCGGCAAAGATTCCCTGCTTCATCTTCACTGTGCCCAAAAAATTGTACCTGACGCATCTGCATCGGTCCATCGGCACCTGCGCGGGGGGAAACCTGCGGAACTACTCGGGGTAGAACGCCTTGATGAGGTCGTCGCGCTCGCGCCAGCCCTTCGTCGTCTTCACCCACAGCTCGAGGTAGATCCGAGACCCCAGGAGCGCCTCGATCTCCCGCCGGGCCCGCTGCCCAATGGCTTTAAGCATCCGGCCATCCCGGCCGATCAGCATCTTCTTGTGGGCCTCGCGTTCGACGTGCAGCACTGCTCGAATGTAGACCAGGGGCGGGCTTGCTCCTTTGGGGCCTCCCCGGGCGGAGGCAGGTGAGCGCTCCGCAAACTCCTCGATTTCGACGGCAATGCTATGGGGCAGTTCGTCTCTGGTCAAGCTGATGGCTTGCTCTCGGACAAGCTCTCGGACGAGGAACTGCTGGGGCTGGTCTGTGAACATCTCCGGGGGAAAGTACTCCGGGCCTTCGGGCAACAAGCCCACCACCTGGTCTACCAGGCGGTCCAGATTCGCCCCGGTGGCAGCCGACACCGCATGGACTCCGGCAAACTCGCCCAGGGCGAGGACCCTCGCCTCAATCTCTTTCAGGGATCCGGTTTCAGCACGATCGGCCTTGTTGAGCACGGCCACGACGGGCGGCCTCCCTACCGGGAGCCTAGCGGCGACCTGCTCGTCCTCGGGCGTCACGCCCCTCGCCGCATCTAGAACAAGCAAGACGACATCCGCGTCCCCCATCGCGCGGAGGGCTTGATCCACCATCCACTCCCCCAGGCGATGCTGAGGCTGATGGAACCCAGGAGTATCGACAAAGACAATCTGGACATCCGGCCGCGTGAGAATTCCTGACACCCGGCTCCGCGTGGTCTGCGGGGCGGCCGCGGTAATGGCCACCTTCTGCCCGACCAGACGGTTTACCAGGGCCGACTTTCCCACGTTGGGACGACCAACAACAGCGACGAATCCGGAGCGGTGACCTGAACTTCCAGGTCCGGAAGTCGGCGTCGGGGAATCGGGGACCTGGGAAGCGTGTCGGGTTTCGACCATCCCCTCGTCGGCTGCTGGCCCGGGTGGTGGGTTACTTCCGGGGGAGTCGATCTGCTAAGAACGGTTCGGGGAGCAACTGCCTAAAGGTGCGGACTCTCCGGCGGCCAGCGGGGGTGGCGACAATCACACGGCGGACGCCAAACTCTGCCATCACTTGCCGGCACGCTCCGCAGGGCATGGCCGGCGAGGTGCCGTCTGCGACGACCGCGACCACCTCCAAGTGCCGGTGGCCCTCCGAGACCGCCTTGTGGATCGCCACGCGTTCCGCGCAGTGCGATAACCCATAGGACGCGTTCTCGATGTTGGCGCCCGTGTAGACTTCTCCACTGGCGGTGCGTACTGCGGCGCCTACCCGAAAGCGAGAGTACGGCGCGTAGGCGGCCTTCCTGGCCCGTGCGGCGGCAGCGACGAGGGCCGCGTCAGTACCCTGGCGAGCCATCAGGAATCGCCGGCGGGACGAGCAGACACTGGAACGCGGGGCTCCGTCGGGGACACGATCCCTCCCGACAGGACCAGCTTGAGGGCATCCTCGACGCTCATGTCGAGCGGGTAGATCTGGTCGGAGGGCACCAAGATCACGAACCCGCTGGTCGGGTTGGGCGTCGTGACGATGAAGACGTTGAGAACACGTTGCCCGGCGATCTCCTGGACTCGTCCGGTGGTTTCCCCTGTGACAAAGCCCACGGTGAAGAGACCGCGGCGCGGCCACTCTATCAACACGGGACGTTGAAAGGTGGCGCCGCGCTGCGCGAGGATGTTGTCGCTGAGCTGCTTGATGGCTGAGTAGATGCTGCGGGCGAAGGGAATCCGCAGGACGAGTCGGTCAAACCACCCCACGATCCGCCGGCCCAGCACGTTGGTGGCCAGTGCCCCGGCCAAGAGGATCGTGGCGAGCATGGCCACGAGCCCGACTCCGGGGAGGACGTGACCGGACCACTTCGTGAACAGCCACCCCAGGAACCCATCCAGCGTCCAAAACAACCACACGAGGACGTTGACGGTCACCGCGATGGGCAGAATGACGATCAGGCCGGTGATGAAGTACCGTCGCAGACGGGCGCGCATGCCGTTTAGGAAGGCAGGGGCTCCGCCGGCACCCGCCGGCTGATGCGCACCCGGGCGACGCGATGGCCCTCTAGCTTCTCGACGGTGATGACCGTGTCGCCAGCGGCCACCGTCTCCCCCGGCACCGGCACATGCCCGAGCCGCGCGTACACGAACCCGCCGATCGTGTCCACCTCCCCCGCCGGGAGGTTCAGGTCCATCAGCTCGTTGACTTCCTCGATACTCAGGCGACCATCCACAATGGCACTGCCTCCGTCGACACGCTCGAAGAGTTTCTCCTCGACATCGTATTCGTCCCGGATGGGCCCCACAATCTCCTCGAGCAGGTCGGCGACCGTCGCAAGTCCGGCCGTGCCCCCATATTCATCCACCACAATCGCAATCTGCGTCCGGCGGCGCATCTCCCGGAACAGGTCGTCGAGCCTCTTGCTCTCAGGGACGAAGTACGCCGGCCGCATGACTTCCGTCACAGGCAGGGAGTAGTGTCCCGCCTTGATGTGGCTGAGGATGTCCTTGACGTGCACCATCCCGACGATCTGATCGATGGTGTCGTGGTACACGGGAATCCGAGAGTGCCCCTCGGCAAGGATCACACGCAAGACGCCGTCCACCGTCGTCGTATCCGCCACGCACACCATGTCGATCCGGGGGGTCATGATTTCGCGCACGACGGTGTCGCCGAACTCGAAGATGGAGTGGATCATCTGACCCTCATCTTCCTTAATAACCCCCTCGTCCTGCCCCATCTTGAGGAGGAGGCGGATCTCCTCCTCAGTCACCAGGGGGGCGGCGGCGTTGACGCGGCCGCCGAGGGGTCGCACGACGAGGGCGCTGACCAGTGACAAAAACCGGATGACCGGCGTCAGCACGGCGGTCAAACCCCACACGGGCCAGCTTGCCCACAGGGCGATCCAGTCGGCATTTTTCGCCGCGACGGTCTTCGGGACGATCTCGCCGACAACCAGCAACGCAAGGGTCATCGCCACGACGGCCAGCCATAACCCCCACCCCGGCCCCAGCCACGTCAGGAACAGGATGGCGGCCAGCACGGAGGCGCCGGTATTGACCGTGTAGTTGGCCACCTGCAGCGTCGTGCGCAGGTGTCCAGGATCGTCCAGAAGCTGGCAGAGCAGGCGCGCGCGGGAGTCGTTCGCCTCGCTGCGCTGGCGCAGACCTGCCTTGTTAGCAGCCAGCACGGCCGTTTCTACCGCGGAGACGACCGCGGATAGAAATAGCAGCAACACCAGACCTATCCAACCTAGGGGGTTACTCGCAGGCTCCAACGAGAAGAGCCACCTGCCTTTCGATAATGCCCCTCATTATACCATGGGGGCGCAGACAGCACGGGCGCCCACGGGGGGACGGGTGCGTTGAGAAGGTCACTGGCGGAGAATTTTAGAGAGAAACTGCTTCGTGCGCGGGTGCGTGGCGTTCGTGAAAAAGTGCTCGGGCGCGCCCTCCTCGACGATCACGCCCTCGTCCATGAAGAGGATCCGATCGGCGACTTCGCGGGCAAAGCCCATCTCGTGCGTGACGATGATCATCGTCATCCCCGCATCGGCCAGCCCGCGCATGACATCCAACACCTCCTGGATCATTTCCGGGTCGAGGGCCGAGGTCGGTTCGTCAAACAGCATCACCTTCGGCTGCATCGCCAGCGCCCGTGCGATCGCCACGCGTTGCTGCTGGCCCCCGGACAACAGAGCCGGGAAGACATCCGCCTTCTCGGGGATCCCGACGCGCGCGAGCAAATCACGCGCAATGCGGTCGGCTTTCTCTCGCGGCCAGCGCCGCACCTTGATCGGCGCGAGGCTGATGTTCTGCAGGGCGGTGAGGTGCGGGAAGAGATTAAACGATTGGAACACCATCCCCACTTCGCTGCGGACCGCGTCGATGTTGTGGACGTCATCGGTCAGCTCGATCCCATCGACAACGATCCGGCCGCGCTCGTGGGTCTCCAGGCGATTGATGGTGCGGATCATCGTGGACTTACCCGACCCCGAGGGCCCCGCGATGACGACGACTTCACCCGGCCAGACTGCGACACTGATGCCGCGCAACACGTGCAGCGCGCCAAACCACTTGTGCACATCCTCCATGACAATGATCGGCCCGCCCTGGCGCGGGGGGGCGGTCGCTTTTTCTCGGGGGCTCACACCGACTTCGGCCATCCCAGTGCCACCTCGCCTTTCAGTATACGCGTCTGTCCGCGGATGCCCTACCGCTCGCCCACACCGAGCCTCCTCTCGAGGCGACGGCTGGCGGACGACAGGGCGAAGGAGAACACGAAGTAGAGCACGAGCAAGAAGACGTAGACTTCCCGGACGTCGTGCAGGTACTGGGTGATCGCGAGCAACGCCCGGCCGGTGCCCACCAACTCAGTGAGCCCAATGATGACTGTCAGCGACGTGTCCTTGAACAAACTGATGAACTGGCCGACGAGGGCGGGGATCATGTTCTTGACGGCCTGCGGCAGCACGACGAGGCGCATCGTCTGCCACGGGGAAAGTCCCACGGCGCGCGCCGCTTCGCGCTGCCCTCGGGGCACGGACTGGATGCCCGCGCGGACGATCTCGCCTACGTAGGCAGAGGCGAAGATGATGATCCCGATCATCGCCCGCTGGACTTTGTTCAGGGCGTCGCCTGAGACCAGAGTGACGAACACGGAGAACCAGAGGAGCACGGTGATAAACGGGATTCCCCGGATCACCTCGATGTACAGGGTGGACAACGCCCGAATGACCGGCAGCCGACTGACCCGCCCCATCCCGACCAACACGCCGATGGGAAACGACCCCGCGATCCCTACTGTCGCCAGCACCAACGTGAGGTACAAACCGCCCAAGTGGTCCAGTCGGAGAGGAACGAGAAGCCACACGGCTCCGGCCAGCACCCCGCCCCAGGCCCCCACGAGGGGTCCCGGGCGCACGCGAGCGCGCTGCCCTACTGCCGTCAGGATCGCCATCATCGCCACCAGGCCTCCCGCCCAGTAGGCGCGCCAGGCGACTTCGGCGGGGAGAAACCCAATCAACCAAAACCGCAGGTTCGCGACGATCACCGCCCAGTGTGCCCGCAACACCCAGCGGGTTCCCGCGGCAAAGAACGCGCCGAGGACAACCGCGAGCGCCAGGGTCAGCACTGTGTTCCAGACGCCGTCAAACAGGTTGCGTTCCAGCCACTGGCGCGCGGTCGGCCGCAGGTCGGGGGCGAGGGCGGGGACGCCGGCGGCCATGAGCTAGATCGTCCCCGGCAGGGCCAGGCGGGCACGCACCAGGTTGAGGAGGGCGGAGATCGCGAACGACAGTCCGAGGTACATGAGCGTCACGATCGTGAACACCTCAAGCGAGCGGAAGGATTGACTACTAATGGTGTTCGCCGCCGTGAGCAACTCGGCGTAGCCGATGCCTAGCGCCAGACTGCTATTCTTCGTGAGATTGAGGAACTGGTTTCCAAGCGGCGGGATAATAACCCGCACCACCTGAGGGAGGACCACAAAGACGAGGCCCTGGCGATACGTCAGTCCCAGACTGCGCGCGGCCTCCATCTGTCCCCGCGCGACCATCTGGATCCCCCCCCGGACGATTTCGGCGATGAATGCGGACGTATAGCAGGCGAGCCCAATCACAAGCGCCACAAGCTCCGGCGTGAGTTGATAGCCGCCCTCGGCGATGAGCCGACCGAAACGCGGGACCAACGTGGCGCCGACGGCGAGACCGGAGTTCGTGAGGATGATGGCTCCTCCCCACATCTGCAGCGGGGGGTGCGAGGGCGAACCGTCAGGCAGTTGTAAGAAGATCGCGAAGTACCAGAAGAACAGTTGCACGAGCAACGGCGTGTTGCGGAACGCCTCCACATACCCCAGCGCGAGCTTCCCCACCAGCCAGTTTCGGGACAGCCGGGCGATACCCACGAGCGTGCCGAGCAGTGTGGCGACCACGATGCCGATGACCGCAACCTCCACCGTGTTGAATAACCCGGCGATCATGGCCTCGGCGTTGGTACTGGTGGGATCGAAACGTTTGACGCGGAAGGTCTTGAGGTCTAGCGTCCACTGCAGCGCGCTGAGTTCAAACCCCGCGGTTTGGCCGAAAACCCGCCAATCCAGCGAGATGTGCCGGCGGACCAAGCTGCGCTGCAGCGCAGCGCTGGCTCCGTAGAGAGCCAGGGCGACAACGAGCACGACAATGATCTGCGCGCCGATCGCCTGCATGCGCGCGTCCCGCCAGAGGGCTCGACGGGCGGGGGAATGCATCAGGCGGTCAGGGTCTCTCTGGGGCATCCTCCTGGGCGCGCGCTTCCGAATGCACGCCCAGGAGGGATTACACCATCCCGCGCCACCGTCACTCGCCGCCCTGTTTAGTTACGGAACGGGCGGCTGGTCATGGCCCCGCCCCGCTTGGCGAGATCATTCCGCGTGCCCGCGCGTGTGACCGCGGTCTTCTGACGGGGACCAAAGTAGCGGTCGTACACTTCGCCGTAGTTCCCAACGAGGCGGACGACGCGCTGGATCGCGCCACCCTTGAGTTCGAGCAGGTTCTTGACAATCGGGTCTTTGCTGGACAGATCTGCCACCTGGGCGGCATCACGGGCGACTGTTTGGTTGATGCCCAGCTCTTCGGCCAGAATCATTCCCCACACGGTGTAGTCGACGACCTTCGCCCACTTGGAGTCGTCCTGCGGGAACATCGGCGCCAGGGGCTCGTCGCTGAACTCCCGTCCGACAATCTTGAAGTCTGCGGGCGTGGGCGCGGTCGACCGGAACGCCGTGAGCTGGCTGGCATCGGTCGAAAACACATCACACCGACCGGCGGCCATCCCGTCGAACGCCTGCTTGGCCTCGGCGAACGTCACCAGCTGGAAACGCAGGTTGCGCTGCCGCAGCTGGTCGGTGATGTTGCGCTCGCTGGTCGTCCCGGTGGCGACACAAATACGCGCGCCGTTCAGATCATCCAACCCGCTGATATTCGAGCTGGCATTCACCAACAGCCGCTGGCCATCGAAGAACGTCACGGGGCCGAAGTCGACCTGATCATCCCGGCTGATCGTCTGCGTGGTCGTCCGGAACACGACATCCACCGATCCCGCAATGACCGCGGGAATCCGTGAGGCGCTCGTGAGGTTGACGAACTCGACGTCAGGCACATCAAGGAACGCCGCCACCGCCCAGCAGAAATCGGCGTCGAAGCCGACCATCCGACCGGAGACGGGATCGGGGAATGAAAACCCCGGCGTGCTGCCGGAGACACCACAAATGAGTTTGCCGCGGGCCCGAACCGTGTCCACCCGGGTCTTGGCCTGGCCGAGCACAGAATATGAGACCGTTCCCACCGTCAGCGCTACTGCTAGCGCGTAGATGATGACTTTCCGCAACATCCCCACCCCCTTGTGTGGTTACGGCTACGCTTCCTCTATCTGGTCGGGTCCGTTGTTACACCAGCGTGAAGACCGGATCCGGCACCGAAATCCGGCCCTCTTTGCCGCATCTTAAGGCGGCCATGAAAACCATGCGCGCGTTGCCCTGTACTGTTTTCTTAATCCCTAATCGCGTCGACTGAGAGTGGAGTATGTGGGGGGAACAGAAACGCTGCAGGATCTCTAGTTGGTTACGACATGAGCACACCGGCTCCTCTGTGAGACTCTCCACAGATGGCACCGGCCTAGCGATGCGGGAGTGTCGGAGGGGCAGGCCGTGCACTAGGTGACCGGCGTGGCGGCTGGGCAAGAATCCCCGCGCCGGCGAGCACGGCCACCAGGGCCAGCACGCGAGACCAGCGGGCTGATGTCAGCGCATCTATCCCGATGGCTGCGCCGACCCGGGGTCCCAACACCAAAAGACCAATAACCGCCGCCCCGACGACCGTGACGACGACGCCCGCGGCGGCAATGTCCTTCGCGACCTTGGCAAGAACATGGTGATTGCGATCGACTAAGAGATCGACGACGACCTCGACCCCGGTATTGAGAAGCTCCGCCGCCAGCACGACGATCATAGCCAGCACGACGACCGCCGCCTCCAGCGCGGGAGCCTGCACCCACAGCAGCACAACGCCGACTGCCGCAGCGAGGGCGAGCTGGACCCGGAACGTGCGCTGGGTGCGCACAGCGTAGCGCAACCCTTCCGCCGCGTAGGCCAGGGCCTGCGCTAAGGACTTGGACCGATAAGGGCGCATCACCCGGCGACCTCGATCCCCGCCTCAGCCAGCAGCGTCCGCTGGCGGCGCGCCATTCGAGACGCTTGGCGGGGACCGTGATCATTGTAGCCTAAGAGGTGCAAGATGCCGTGAACCGCCAACAGCGCAATCTCCGTCCCCACGGGATGGCCCACCGCACGTGCCTGCGCCCGCGCGCGGTCCACAGAGATCACGATGTCTCCCATGTATCGTCCTGTCCCCGCCGCCCTGGGACCGTTGCGTTTGCCAGCGGGAAAAGCGAGGACGTCAGTAGGGTAGTCGTGGTGGAGAAACACCCCGTTGAGTGTGCAGATGGTGCGGTCGGACACAAGCGCGACGCCGATCTCTGACCCGACCCTGCCACGGTGCCGCCGCAGCACATGCCGGACGACCTGCTGCAGCCGTCGCACGGTGATGCCTGGCCGTCGCACCTGAACGGTGACACTAACCCGCATCCTCAATCCTCTATCTCACGGAGGCCCGGTCGCGCTGTCCCCATCGCCAAACGCCGGCGGACGCCGGAGCGATCAGCGGGGCACCAACGGCCGAAGGCGACGCCGCAGCCCTTGCGAGGCGCGGCGAGATCGCGGGACCACGATGATAGTATCCTCGCCGGCGACGGTGCCAGCCACGTCCGCCCACCGCATGTCGTCAATCGCCTGCGCGACAGGCGGCGCGCCGCCGCTCACGGTCTTCACCAAAATGAGATCGAGGGCCAATTCCACGCCTGTCGCAAACTCGGTGAAGACGCTGGCAAGGTGTTCCGCGGTGTTGGGCGATGGCTCGCTCACGGCGTCAGCCAGTCCATAGCGGGGCTGCCCGGAGCCTGCGTGGATCTTCACCACACCTAGGTGCCTGATGTCACGGCTCACCGTCGCCTGCGTCACGTGGATCCCCCGACGGCGCAGCGCGGCCACGAGTTCCGCCTGCGTCCCGATGCTGTGTCGGGTAATGATCTCCCGGATCTTGCGAGTGCGCTCAGCCGTGCGGTCTGGGGTCATCCACGGTCCCCCAGCGCGGCCACGCGCTGCATCTGACGCGCGGCCTCCTCGGCCCACGCCCGCCGTGCTGCGACCTGCCTGCGGGCATCGGCGAGCTGAGCTTGGACTGCGGCTTTCGCCGTTCCACCGGGCACGCGCTTCGCCTCGACGGCAGCGAGCGGACGCACCGCATCGAGGATGTCGGGGCCCGCCAGGGGAGTGATCTTGGTATACACATCCAGCGGCAATTCCCACAACGGACAACCGCGCTCAAGAGCTTCTTGGACCACGCGGCCTGCGACCTCATGCGCGTCCCGAAACGGCATTCCCTTGCGCGCCAAGTAGTCAGCAATTTCGGTGGCCGTGAGCAGTCCGCGGTGAGCAGCCTCGCTCATGCGGGCGGCGGAGAACGTCACACCCGCCAGGAACGTCTGCATCGCGCGCACCGAGGCCCTGACAAGGTCGAGAGCCTCAAAGACAATCTCTTTGTCTTCCTGCAAGTCACGCGAGTAGCCGGCCGGCAGCCCTTTCAACGTCGTCAGGAGCGCCAACAGCGCACCGGACACCCGGCCCGTGCGGCCGCGGATTAGTTCGACTGGGTCGGGGTTCTTTTTCTGCGGCATCAGGCTGCTGCCGGTCGCCACCCGATCAGCGAGCGTAATGAATGCAAACTCGTCGCTGGCCCACAACACGAGTTCCTCGCTCCACCGCGAGAGATGGACCATCAGTTGCGCCGCCGCGGCGACCGCGTCCACGGCAAAGTCCCGATCGCCGGTGGCGTCCACACTATTGTCGCTGAGGCGCGCGAACCCCAACGCATCCGCCACACGCTGGCGGTCGATGGGAAACGACACCCCGGCCAGCGCGCCCGAGCCTAGAGGGAGGACGTCCGCGCGGCGGTGGCTCTCGACCATGCGGTCGGCATCGCGGTCCAGCATCCAGACGTAGGCCAACAGATGGTGCGCGAGGCGCACTGGTTGGGCGTGTTGCAGGTGCGTGAAGCCTGGCAGAAGGACGTCCATGGTAGCCTCGGCCCGAGCCACCGTGGCTCTCATCAAGTCGATGATCAGCGCGACGAGGTCGACGAGTTGATCTTTGACGAACAGGCGAAAGGCAGTCGCGACTTGATCGTTGCGGCTCCGAGCCGTGTGCAGCCGCCCGGCCATGGGGCCGAGGCGTTGATAGAGGACGGCCTCCACAAAGGAGTGGATGTCTTCGTATGCCCCCTCAACCTTCAACACTCCGGACACCGCGTCAGCGAGCAACGCCCGCAGGCCGCCGGCGATCGCGGTGGCATCGGGGTCAGGGATGATGTCTGTCGACCCCAACATCTGCACATGGGCGATACTGGCCACCACATCCCACCGCAATAGGCGGCGGTCGGTCCCAAAAGACGAAGTAAAGGTAAGGAGATCGGGGTCCAGCGCCTCGTGGAACCGTCCTCCCCACATCTTATGGGGCGCGTCTTTGCCTGACATACGATGCTGTGACTCCCTAGAAGACGTGCCGGATCCGATCACAGGGCCAAGACAACCGCCCTGTCCCGGTCACTGGAGGTGGGCGATGGCGTCAGCGGACGGGATGCCGGAGGCCTTGGCGCATCCTCTGCGGGTTGACCTGAGCGAAGACACGCCCGGGAAGCCCCCACAGTCGAATGAATCCCTCCGCATCCTTCTGGTTATACACGGCGTCTTCACCGAAGGTCGCCAGGTCCTGCTGGTATAGAGAGTGAGGCGAAGTCCGCCCGACCGCCGTGCACACCCCCTTGTACAACTTGAGCCGCACGGTGCCGGTCACCGTGCGTTGGGCCACGTCGACGAACCCGTCGATCGCCTGGCGCAACGGCGAGTACCACTGGCCATTGTAGACTAGCTCCGCGTATCGAGGCGCAAGGAGTGTCGCGTAGTGTTGCGTATCGCGGTCAATGGTAATCGCTTCGAGCGCGCGATGGGCCGTGGAAAGAATCGTGCCCCCCGGAGTCTCAAAGATGCCTCGCACCTTGATCCCGACCAGCCGGTTCTCCACCATGTCCACCCGGCCCACCCCGTGCGCTCCCCCGAGCCGGTTGAGCGCGCGGATCAGCGTCACGGGATCCTGAGCGGTCCCGTCCAGGGCAACGGGGACGCCTTCTTTAAAGGAAACCTCCACGTACGCGGGCTGCTGCGGCGCCTGGGCGGGTGATACCGTCAACGCGAATACGTCCTCCGGGGCCTCCTGCCAGGGATCTTCCAGCACGCCCGCTTCGGCACTGCGGTGCCAGAGGTTCTGATCGACGCTGTACGGCTTCGCCTTCGTCACAGGGACGGGAATGCCGTGCGTCGCGGCATAGGCCATTTCGTCCTCGCGCGAGCGCAGTGACCATTCGCGCCAGGGAGCGATCACCTGCAACTGCGGGGCGAGCGCCTGATAGGCGAGCTCAAAGCGGACCTGGTCATTTCCCTTGCCTGTGCAGCCGTGGGCCACCGCGTCGGCGCCTTCGGCCAGGGCCGCTTCCACCTGCACTTTCGCAATCAGCGGCCGCGCGAGGGCCGTGCCCAACAGGTATTCCCCCTCGTAGACCGCATTGGCGCGAAGGGCGGGGAAGAGGAACCCAGTCGCGAACTCCGCCTTCACGTCGACGACGTACGCTGCCTCGGCGCCGCTCGATAGCGCCTTCTGACGGATGGCGGGAAAATCCTCATCCTGACCGACATCGGCCACAACCGCGACTACCCTGCAGCCGTACGTCTCCTTCAGCCACGGGATGATGACTGAGGTATCGAGACCGCCCGAATAGGCGAGGACGACTTTCTGCGGGTTATTCATCTCCGCACCTCCGCGTGCGGTGTCGGCGACGGGGGCATCGCTGCGAGAACTGCATCGAGGATGTCGACGGCCTCATCTACGTCAGCTTGGGTAATGATGAGCGGTGGCACCAGTCGCAGTGCCGTGGGCGTGACCGCGTTCACCAGCAGGCCGCGCTGTCGGCACGTATCGACGACGGGCGCCGCCTCGGTCCCCAGCTCCACAGCCAGCATCAGCCCCCGCCCGCGGACCTCCCGGATCAGCGGATGACGGCGCGCCAGTTCCTGGAGCTTTTTCATGAGGTAGGTTCCAACCGTGGCCGCGCGCTCAAGCAAGCCGTCTGCCTCCAGCGTCGTCACGACGGCCAGGGCGGCCGCGCAGGCCAGAGGATTGCCGCCAAAGGTCGCGCCGTGGTCCCCTGGGACCAACGTGTCGGCGACGTGCGAGCGCGCCAACATCGCGCCGATGGGGACGCCACCGCCCAGCCCCTTGGCCAGAGTGATCACATCGGGGACGACCCCGTAGTGCTCGTAAGCGAACAGGCGGCCCGTGCGACCGATGCCAGTCTGCACCTCATCGAGGATCAACAGCACTCCACGGGCGTCGCACACCTTGCGGACTCCGCGCAGATAGTCGGGGGAGGCGGGGTGGATGCCTCCCTCTCCCTGAATCGGCTCGAGCATCACGGCGCAGGTCGCATCCGTGATGGCGCCTTCCAGCGCCTGCAAGTCGTTGAACGGGACGGCGTGAAAGCCGGCCGGGAGCGGTTCAAAGGCGTGCTGGTACTTTGGCTGCGCGGTCGCGGCGAGCGACCCCAGCGTGCGCCCGTGGAACGAGTGGTCGGCGACGATAATTTCGAATCGATCGTCTCGCTGACTCTTCCCGTACTTGCGGGCGAGCTTAATGGCGGCTTCGTTCGCCTCCGCCCCGCTGTTGCAGAAGAACGCGCGCGCGAACGCGGAGTGCTCCACCAACCAGCGCGCGAGCTCGGCTTGTTGCGGGACGTAGTACAGGTTACTGACGTGTAACAAGCGGGCGGCCTGCGCCCGGATGGCCGCCGTCAGTGCGGGATGGTTGTGTCCCAGCACCGTCACGGCAATGCCGGCGACGAAATCGAGATAGGTCTTCCCCTCCGTATCGACCACGCGGGCGCCCTGCCCCGTGACGAACGCGACCGGGGCCCGCCGATACGTCTGCATCAAATACTTGTTGCTGAGCTCAGTGACGATCTGCAGATCCATACTGCTCTCCTTACCTCGTGGTCGCCGACTTCGGCTACGGCGTCATCATCGTCCCCGCGCCTTCCTGGGTGAACAGTTCGACCAGGAGAGCGTGGGGAGTCCGCCCCCCGATAATGTGTGCGGTGGGGACCCCGGCGGCCAATGCGGCGAGACAAGCCTCGACTTTGGGGATCATTCCGCGGGCGATCACGCCCTCGCGGATAAGGCGCCGCGCATCCTTGGCTTGCAGAGTCGAGAGCACCTCGCCCCCCTCCCCTCCGGCCAGCACGCCTGGGACGTCGGTCAACAAGATGAACTTGCTCGCACCCAACGCTGCGGCGAGTGCGCCCGCGGCGTGATCGGCATTGAGGTTGAAACTCCGGCCATCCGCGCCGATGCCGATCGAGGCGACGACGGGAATGTACCCATTCCCCGACAACAGTTTAATCAGCGTCGGATCGACGGCATCGACCTCGCCCACCTGGCCGAGATCCTCCGGCCCGGGCAATTTCCGCGCCTGGAACACCTTCCCATCTTTGCCGCTGACGCCGACGGCGGATCCCCCGGCGGCAGCGATCATCGAGACGAGGGCTTTGTTCGCACGCCCGGCCAGCACCATCTCAACGACATCCATGGTTTCCTCATCGGTCACCCGCAGGCCGTTGACGAACCGGCTGCGTTTGCCCAGACGGTCCAGCATGCGCGTAATCTCCTGCCCGCCCCCGTGAATCAACACGGGATCAACGCCTGCCCCTTTGATTAGCACGAGGTCTTCGATTAGCGTATCGCCCGTCGGTGAATCGTCCTCGGGCGACATCAGGCTGCCCCCGTACTTGACGACCACGGTCTTCGACTTCCACGCGTTGACGTAGCGCAGCGCCTGCGCTAACGACGTGCCAAGAGTTGTCGCCACCAGTGTGTCCATAGAATCGTGTTGTCGAAACACCCTACCTCAGACCCGGAGCCCGTCAGCTCATGTAGCCGGAATTCAACTTCACATAATTCTCGTTCAGATCGGAAAACCACCCAGTGAAGGTCCCATTCCCCAAGTGCAGATCCAGCGCGATCTCCACCGCAGGCCGTTTCATCGTCTCTGCGGCTGAGGAGAGATCGTCGGTCGCGGCGACTCCCTCGCGCACGACCAAGTGACCCCCGATCCACATCTCGATCGCGTCCGGGTCAACGGCGGCGCCCGACCGGCCTACGGCCGCCACGATGCGTCCCCAGTTCGGTTCCCCACCATAGACGGCTGTCTTTACTAGTGGAGAGGTCATGATGGCCGTCGCGGCACGTTTGGCATCCTCGTGAGACCGCGCCCCGCGGACCGTCAACGTCGCCACCTTCGAGGCCCCCTCCCCGTCGCGCACCACCTGAAGCGCAAGCGCTTCGGCGACGTCGGTTAATGCAGATTGGAAGAGTGCGAAGGACTCATCGTCTTCGACCAGCGGCGGGTTGCCGGCGCATGCATTGGCTAGACAGAACACGGAGTCGTTCGTACTGGTGTCGCCGTCGACCGAGATGCGGTTGAAGGACCGCTCAACGGCCGTGCGCAGCGCCCGGCGCAGCCGCTGCGGAGGAATGACAGCATCCGTGGTGAGGAAGCACAGCATCGTCGCCATGTTGGGGTGAATCATCCCGGCTCCCTTGGCCATTCCGCCGATTGTCACCGGGACGCCTCCCAACAACACTTGCGCGGCGGCCGTTTTGGTAAACGCGTCCGTAGTGAGAATCGCCTCGGCCGCATCGGCGCCCCCGTCGGGACTGAGCGCGCGCGCGACTTGCGGAATCCCCCGGCGCAAGTCTGACATGGGCAGGGGCACCCCGATCACGCCCGTACTGGCGACCAGCACGAACTCCTCGGACAGCCCGAGGGCATGCGCAGTTAACGCGGTCATCTCGCGCGCATCCGCCAGGCCCGGCGCACCCGTGCAGGCGTTCGCGATGCCGCTGTTCACCACGATGGCCGAGGCAGCACCGGACTGGACCTTCTCCTGGCTCACCAGGACCGGCGCCGCCTTCACAGCATTGGAGGTAAACAGAGCAGCGCAGGTGGCCAACCGGTCGGACGCCAGTAGCGCAAGGTCCTTGCGGGAGGCCTTGATACCGCAGTGCACTCCCGCGGCACGGTACCCTTGCGGGGCGGTCACCCCGCCGTCGATCTTCCGAATTCGTCCCGTCTCTAGCGCGATACTCATACGCACCTCCTGCGCATCGTGGCGCGACGTGACACCGTCAGATGCCTAGGGGTACAGCCCTGGCGCCCGCAGCCCCATCTCCTCCGGCAACCCAAACATCACATTCATATTCTGTACGGCCTGCCCGCTCGCACCTTTGACCAGGTTGTCCAGCGCGGCCATGACGATCACGAGACCAACACGCGGGTCGACCCGTACCGCGACATCGCAGAAATTGGATCCGCTGGTCGCCTTGGTCTGCGGGAGCCCGTCGGAGATCACACGCACAAACGGCTCTTGTGCATACGCCTCGTGCAGGATCGCCGTCGCCTCGCCAGTGGTCACAGACGCGGTGAGCGGCAGGTATACCGTGGCGAGAATCCCACGCGTCATCGGCACAAGATGCGGAGTAAAACTCACGGCTACCGCCCGTCCGACGACGTCCGCGAGCTCCTGCTCAATCTCGGGCGTGTGCCGGTGGCCGGCGACATTGTACGGCTGCACGTTCTCGTTGACTTCTGAAAAGTGCGTCCCCAGAGACAACCCCCGCCCCGCCCCCGACACTCCAGATTTGCCATCGATGATGATGCGCCCGGCATCCACCCGACCGGACTGCACCAGCGGGAGAGTTGCCAGGAGTGCCGCGGTGGGATAGCAACCGGGATTGCCCACAATCCCGGCGCGGCGGATGGAGGCGCGCCGAAATTCCGTCAGACCGTACGCGGACTGCTCCAGCAGGCCGGGGCAGGCGTGCGCGCGGCCATACCACTGCTCGTAGACCTGCGGATCGGTAAAGCGAAAATCCGCGCCCAGGTCCACGAGACGAGTGTGCTCGACCATTGTGGGAGCGAGAGTCATCGCCTCGCCATTGGGCAGCGCGAGGAAGACGACATCGGAGTCGCGAGCGATCGCCTCGGCGTCGGCCGTTTCCGTCACCGCGTCAGTGAAGCCGCGCAGATTAGGGTACAGCCCGCTCATAGGTGCCCCCGCGCGGCTATCGGCAGTCAGATGGACCAGCTGTACCTGGGGATGCCCGAGGAGCAGCCGGGCCAGCTCGCCGCCACCGTATCCCGAGGCCCCGATGATGCTTGCTCGGATGGTCACACACGCGCCTCCGCGCCCGTCCGCTTAAAAGCAGTCACATAATAATACTCTTCCGTGAATAAAAATACAACAGACTGTTGTGGGGACCACTGCACGGGCATGGCGGTGACAGTCGGACAGGACTGCTGGCGCTATTGCAGAATCCATCCCGCCGATGAACACGCGGACGATCGGGCTGGCTCTGCTCGCCTGTGGCCTGGCGGTCGCGATCGGGCCGGCTCCGGGAGCAGCACAATTCAGCCTGGAGGAGTTGGCCATCCGGGCGTTTGACATCACCGCGGAGCTCACCCCCGTTCCCCTCAAGTATGAATACACCAGTGGCGACATCCAGTTCACCAGCCACGGTGTGCTGCGAGGCACGACGGTCGCACAACTTGAGGTGACCGCGGTCAGTCCGGTGACTACGGCCCGGTTTGAGTTTGATCGCGATGTCAAACTGTCTTCGGTCGCGGCACCCGGCTATCAGGTGACAACCAGCCGGCTGCGAGACACGCTCACGCTCAGCTTCACCCCCGCGCTGCCGCCTGGCGGCAAAGTGCCGCTGACCTTTGCCTATGAGGGGGGGCCGGACTACATCTACAACGAGTTCGTGCAGGTGGCAGAGGGCTCGCTCTACCCGGTCCTCATCAGCCCCTTCGGCGACTTCTCAGCGAACCTCGCCCGCGTCGTGCTCAAAATCACAACCCCTGGCGGCTACAATATCGCCGGCACGGGCAAACTGGTCTCCCGCGACGGAAATACCTCCACATGGGATTCGGAAGTGCCCGTCCCGTGGGTCGCGGTGGCCGGCGGACAAAAGCACACCGTACGCGACCGCACGGTTGCCGGTGTGCAGATGCAGTTCTATGTGCCGCCAGGAGAAGACCGCAATCTCGACAAGCTCGCCGACTTTGCCGGTCGGTCCGTGGATTACTACAGCAAGCTGCTCTACCCGTTTCCGTACTCGCAGCTGCGGATCGTATCGCTCCTCATCGTGGGCGGAGGGATCGGCTACCCCGCGTTCCTCATGATTGACGACCGGGCCTTCCGAAATACGCTCCCTGGCGATCTGAACCGAGACTCCCACCTCTTTCAGCTTATCGCACACGAGATTTTGCACAGCTATGTCCCTAGCCAGACCGTCCCCAAAGGCAATGGTTTCATCTGGCTGTCGGAAGGCTTCGCGGAGTATCTGTCGCTGATGGCCGTGGAGGCGCTGCTGGGACCGGAGGCCTTCAAGCGAGAACTGCAAGAGGAACGCAACCTCTACGCGTCCGTCGTCGCGATCACAACTGAACCTCCCCTCGGAGCGATCACCTTCACCAACTACCATGGAGGCGCCCGCCGGTCGATCTACGCGAAAGGGTCTTTGGTCTTGCATATGCTCCGCGGGGAGGTGGGCGATGAGGCTTTCCGAAAGGGGCTGGCAGCCTACTTTGCCGCGTACCGCGGCAAAGCCGCCCGAGTATCCGATTTCCAAGAGGTGATGGAGCAGGCGTCGGGTCAAACGCTGGACTGGTTCTTCAGCGAGTGGATCCAGGATCGAGTGCTGCCCGATTACACCATTGCGAACACCAGCTCCTCACCCAATGCCGACGGGACGTTTCAAACAACGGTCACCGTACGCAATCGCGGCACGGGGTCCATGCCAGTCGAGATTGGTTTTCGAACGGACGATGGCGTCCAGATTGAGAAGGTCGTCGTTTCCAGCCGCGGCGAGGGCACCCTGACAGTGACGACGCCGAAAGCGGTGACGCAGGTTGAGATCGATCCCCACAAGTGGCTGATAAAGAAGGACGACAAAAACGACGTGGTTCCCGTCAAGTGACTTGGGGGACTAGCCGTTGTCGGTCGTCATCCTGACTCGCTCCCTCCTCGCCTCCCCAGCTCGTATCGGATAATCGCTAACGCCACGACGCTTGCTGTTTCGGTCCGGAGAATCAGCGGCCCCAGGGTAACCGGCACGGCCCCGCGTGCCACGGCGGCGTCGACTTCAGTCTCGGCAAGACCCCCCTCCGGACCCACGATAATGGCGATGCTCGCGGGATTGGCCAGGCGCGCCAGCGCCTGCGCCATTGTTCGAGTTTGCTCCCCTTCCCAGAGCATCACAATGAGGTTATAGCCGGCGATGTGGACCAGCACATCTTGTAGGGGGGCCGGCGCATGGACAGAGGGCACGTCGCTGCGCCGGGACTGTTTGGCCGATTCGACGGCAATCCGTTGCCAGCGTTCTGTCCGACCGCGCCCTTCCGCCACCGTCCGCTTCGACAGAAACGGGAAAAACTCTGATACTCCGAGTTCGGTGCCCATCCGGACGACGTGGTCCATTTTGGCACCCTTGGGCACCCCCTGGACGAGGGCCAGCACCCCTCGCTGCGAGATCGCCCGGGTCTCTATGACGCGTCCTGTGACCTTGCCTAGGGCGACCTCCGACAGGACCACAGTCCGCTCCACTCCAGTTCCGTCGATCACGACCACATGGTCGCCGACGTGCAACCGGAGCACGGTGGCAGCGTGGCGTGCCTCATCTGCAGGAAAGAGCACCTGGGTTCCCAGAACGGAATTTGGTGGGACAAAGAATCGGCGCAAGGCGTCGGCACTTCCGCGCGAGGTTTTCCGGGTCATCGCTCGCCACTTCCCGCTGTGAGCACGAGACACCGCCACTCGGCCTCCTGGCGCACCTCACGCAGATCGAGACCACTGGCCTGCGCAACCGCCTCCACCTCCAGTTGCCGGTCCGCAACGATTCCGGAGGCGACCACCCAGCCGCCAACCGCGAGGTGGTCTGCGACGGTTGGCAAGAGATCCATGTGGATCTCCGCTGTGAGGTTGGCGAGAATCACATCGGCTCGAGCGCGGATACCCCGCAGGAGATCGCCCTCGCGGACCTCCACTACGCCGGCCACTCCATTGTGCGCGACATTCCCGGATGCCACACCGACGGCCACCGGATCGACGTCAATTGCGAGCACAGAGGCGGCGCCCATCTTCGCCGCGGCGATCGACAAGATGCCCGAGCCCGTGCCAATGTCGAAGACGCGCGCTCCGCTGCGCAGTCGGTCTTCTAATACCTTCAGACACAACTGCGTCGATGCGTGCAGCCCGCTGCCAAACGCCATCCCAGGGTCCAATGCAATCGCGATCCGGCCAGCGGGCGGCGGGACGTCCTCCCACGTGGGGGTGATCCAGAGACGCGAACCGACGAGAAACGGGCGGAAGTGGTTCTTCCAGGCGTGCGCCCATCCGGAGTCTTCAACCACGGTCGTCTCGATCCGGCCCGCCCCGACGTCCAACCCAAACTGCGGTAGCGCAAGCACCCGGCGGCGGATGGCCGCAAGCGTAACTTCAGTGGCCGGACCCACCGGGAGATAGCCGCGCAACTGAACCACGCCCGTCGAGGGGTGAGCTTCCTCAACGCCGCCGGTGCGGCACTCGAGGAGGATATTCGCGACCGCCTCGACTGCCGATGGAGCGGTCGTGACCGTGACTTCGATCCATTTCATAAGGCCGGTACGCGAGAGAGGATCTCTAGAGGCCTGCGCTATTGGAGCATGTCCTTCATTTTGTCTGAGAGCTTCTTGCGTGGGGCCACCTTCTGTCCGCGCTGTGCGGCCAACTGCTCCAGGAGCCTGCGCTCCTCAGCCGACAGGTCAGTCGGGACGCGCACGTCCAACTGCACATGGAGATCCCCTCGGCCACCACGTGTATCGGGCATCCCCTTGCCCTTCATGGTGAGAACCGTACCCGGCTGCGTGCCTGGGGAAACAGAACGCGTGATCGAACCATCCAGCGCGGGGACCTCAATCTCGCCGCCCAGCGCAGCCTGATACATGGTGAGTGATGCACTGCAGAACAGATCTCGGCCACGCCGCTGGAAGATCTTGTGCGCACGCATGTGGATGAACGCGTACAGATCGCCGCGCGATCCCCCGCGCACACCCGCTTCGCCTTCGCCTTTCACGCGGACGCGCATCTCGTCGTCGACACCTGCGGGCACAGCGACCGTCACGGTCCGTTTGACCTCGACCCGTCCGTTCCCGCCGCACTGTCGACACGGGTGCTTCAGCACGGTACCCGACCCACCACACGTCGGGCACGTGCCCACCTGCGTGAAAGCCCCAAAGACCGTGCGCTGGGAATACCGCACCTCTCCACGGCCGCCGCAGGTCGGGCACTGTTCGGGGGCAGATCCGCGCTCGGCACCGGTTCCAAAGCAGGCCGGACACGTCTCTAGACGCGTAAGGTCAACAGTCTTCTCAACACCGGAGAATGCCTCTTCGAGGGTGAGCTCGAGATCGACACGCAAATCGGACCCCACTTCGGGCCCATCGCGGTCAGGCCGCGCCGCGCGCCGCCCAAAGAACATGTCGAAGATGTCCTCGAACGGACCAAAGCCCGTCCCCGTCGCACCGTCGACCGCTCCGCGTGGGAGAGTTCCGTATCGATCGTAATGCGCGCGACGTTGGGGGTCGCTCAGCGCTTGGTACGCTTCATTAATCTCCTTGAAGCGCTCGTCGGCCGTGGGGTCATCCTTGCGGACGTCGGGGTGATACTCGCGGGCTAACCGGCGGAATGCCTGCTTGATTTGCTCTTGGCTGGCGGTGCGGTCCACCCCCAGGGTTTGGTAGTAGTCAGCCATCGCCATCTATGCGGGCTCGGTCAGGACGTCGCTGACGCTGTCGGCCAGGTAGCGAACCAGCGAGATGACCCGCGCGTATGGCATACGGGTGGGACCGACGATGCCTATGGTGCCGACGGAGCGGCCGCCCACGCGGTAGGCAGCAGCGACCACGCTGCAGCCGCGGAGATCTTCGATGCGGTGCTCGCTGCCGATCGCGATCCACACCGGGCGATCGGGGGCGGCTTTCAATAGGTTGCTAAGGACCTCTTCGCGCTCCAGAGCCTCCAGCACGGACCGGGCGGCCCGTGCATCGCGGAACTCCGGCTGCGTGAGGATGTTGAGCGTCCCTTCGACATGGATCTCACGACTCGCGGCCAGCATCTGATGCAGGAGCCATTCGGTCAGCTGGCGCACAACCCGTTGCTGCCGGGCCGCTTCGTCCAGCACACGCGTCAGCACCGCCTCGGTGATGTCCCCCAGGGCATACCCTTCCAGGCGGTGACTCACCAAGCGCGACAGCCCGTCTAACCCTTCGGCATCCACCGGCTCAAGGAGATCGACCATCCGGCCCCGGATCACGCCCGCATTTGTCACGATCACGGCTATGACATGGGTCGACTCGACGGGAACAAGATGCAGGTGCTTGAAGACAAGACGGTCGGGGTGCGACTGAGCCACGAGCGAGGCGTAGTGTGAGACCGTCGCCAGGGTGCGGGCAATCTCTTCCGGGAAGCGGTCCCGTTCCTCCAGGGCGTTGGCCAGCTGCCGTCGCAGGCGCGTTCGCTCGCTCGTCGACAGTGCTGCGCCTTCCAACAGGGAATCGACGTACACCCGATAGCCGCGGTCGGTAGGGATGCGGCCAGCCGATGGGTGCGGCTGCGTGAGATACCCCATCTCCTCAAGCATGGCCATCTCGTTTCGGATGGTCGCCGCACTGATCCTGAGCCGGGATCGCTGGGCCAGCACTTCGGACCCGACCGGCTCCGCCGTGCCGATGTACGAACGGATCACGGTGCGCAGGATCTCTTGTTTTCGTGCATCTAGAGCGAGCACCGTGCTGTCCTCCCGCACTACTCATTTAGCACTCAACAGCGAAGAGTGCTAACGCACGTACCCCTTACCCTAGCACCCCGGAAATTTGACTGTCAACGCGCGGGCCGGCGCAGCAGACGCCAGATCGCATGCAATTCGTCCACCCGCAACAGATAGCACGCGCCCAGGTACGCGACGCCTCCCGCCACGAGGGCGGCCCCTACCTGAAGACTGTACCCCACGAGCCCGTGGGGCTGGACGAGGGCTGCCACGGCGGCACCTACGGCGCCAGCAGCGAGGGAGGCAACTCCGCTACGCAGGAGGCTGGAGGCGATTTGTCGCCCATCGATGTGGCCAAGACGGTGGCGTAAGCGCCAAAGCAAGAAACTCACATTCATCACACTAACAATCGACGCCGCAAGCGCAATACCCCCGACCCCCCAAGGCCGCATCAAGGCGGACGCCAGCACGGCGTTGAGGACCACCATGACGCCGCCGATTCGCACGGGTGTTGCCAGGTCCTGCAATGCGTAGTACGTGCGCGTCACCACATACGATCCTGCAATCGCAGGCAACCCCACCGCATAGCCCAGCAGTGCCGCCGCGACCGCCTCTGTGGCCTGGGGGGTGAACTGACCACGCTGGAAGATCAGCGCCACGAGCGGAACCCGCAGGACAACTACCAACGCGGTGACCGGAAGGATGACAAACAGAACGGTCCGTAACGCCAGCGAGGCGGTGGCGCGCAAGTCAGCGTGGCTTCCGGAGGCGGCATGACGGGAGAGCAGCGGAAAGACGGCTGTGGCGATCGAGACGGCGAAAATTCCCGCAGGCGCCTGCACCACCTCATACGCGTAGTCGAGCACAGCCACCGGGCTCGCAGCCGGAGATGCCGCCAGCAGTGAGGCGAAGAATCGGCCCACGTACGCGTTGATTTCCAGAATCGCTAAGCCCAGCACAGCGGGAACGGCCAGCCGGCCGAAGTCGTGGACAGCAGGGTGATGCACGTCGATTCGACCTGGTCGCAGCCCGTAGCGGCGTGCGGCTGGCAGCTGGACGAGAAACTGCATGGTGGTCCCCGCGATCCACGCGATCGCGAGTCCTTCGATTCCGATCCGAGGCCCCAGCACTAGCGTCCCGGCGATGATGGTGATGTTGAAGGCCACGGGCGCTAGTGCAGCAACGGTGAAGTCGTTGTGGGCCTGCAGAAATCCCGTGAGATAGACCGCCAGTGCCAAGAACAGCATTGCGACGAAGATGATTCGAGTGAGGTGCACCGTGAGAGAAACGAGCTCTGCAGATGCGGTGAACCCGGGCGCCGCGATCGGTACGAGCAGCGGAGCCAGGACGTAGCCCACCGCGACCATCCCCGCTCCCATCGCGAACACTAAGCTGAACAAGCTTCCAGACACGCGGCGGGCTTCCTCAAGATCGTTACGCGCGAGGTAGCGGCTAAGCGTCGGGATGAAGATGATACTCAAGGTGCCGCCGAGCAGTAACCGCTGGACGAAGAACGGCACGTAGTAGGCAATAACGTAGGCAGCCTTCGCCTGGGTGGCGCCAAACAGCCACGCCGCCACGACCTCGCGCACCAGACCTAAAACGCGGCTCGCGACCGTGGCGATGGCCATGAGCGACGCGGCTCGGGCGAGCCGACCATGGGAAGGCAGGGTAAATTGCGCAGGCACCTCGTCCGGATTCAGCGGCGCAGGTGATGGGTGCGAAGAGGGAAGCAGAGGCGCGTCCACCGGTTCTCGTCCTTCAACGTTCAACAGGCACCTAGGTCCGCCTTTGTCGTCTCGGCGGGGTCGTCAAGTATCTTGTGCCCAATCCAGCGTGCACGACCCCGCGGAGCCTCGCGCTTGTGAGGCCCCATCCCGTATGCTACGATGACCTGGCTTCGAGCGCAGATCACTTCGGGAGGCTCTTTGTGGCGAAACGATCCAGATCAGGACTGAAGCACAAGCGGCAGTCGGCAAAGCGGAAAGTGCAAAACCAAAGCGTGGTCTCCCGCCTGAAGACCCTCAGCAAGGCTGCGCTAACCAATCCGGCGAGGCTTGAGGTGATCGTGGCAGAGCTCGATCGGGCTGCTCGCAAAGGGATCATCCACAAGAACACCGCAGCGCGCAAGAAGTCCCGCCTGATGCGTCACCTCGCCAAGACCTCGGCAACTCAGGGCACCAAGCCACCCCGGCCGAGCTAACCGTCGCTCTCCGTATCTCAGGATCGCCCCGCCGCAGGTCGGCGCGTCTCTGACCACTCCCGGCGAGGAACGCACAAGTCCGCAGTCAGCATCTCGAGGGCGAGCCGCGCATGTCCGGTCGTCTTGATCGCCCGGTCGGCCTCCTGGAGCCGCGCAAACAACGCAGGAAAGCCTGCGGGGGGAAAGTTACGCGCCTGCTCGATGATCCGCCGAGCGACAAACGGAGGTACCCCTAAGGCTTCTTGCAAGCTAGCCGGCGCTTTGCGCGCGGCCAGCAGCACACTCGCCCGGTACAACAGCCGGAACTGCCGGGCAATCATGAAGAGGACGTACGGCGGCGCTTCCTCGCGCAGGATCTCTGCAAGGTGCCGCACCGCTTGGTCGGCGCGCTGTTCTCCAATGGCATCGACCAGCATGAAGATCGTGCTCTCCGACAGGCGGCTCACCGCCGCCTCTACATCAGCCCGTGTGATGCGCGTGCGCTCTCCCGCGTAGGCAAAGACCTTCTCGATCTCCAGACTCAGCTGCCGCAAGCCCGGACCCACTAACGCGATCAACGCCTCGATGGCATCGGAGTCTAGCTGCCGATGGGATTGCTGTGCGCGGTCTGTGATCCAGCTCGGCAGCTGGCGTACGGACATGCGCGGGAACTCCTGGATCTCTCCGACACGGCGGATTGTGGTGTAGAGCTTCCGTCGGCGGTCTAACCCTTGGGCCACGACGATGAGTCCTGCGGGGGGAGTGCCTCGCTCTAGGTAGGCCGCCAAGCGCTCCTGTTCAGGGGGCTTCCACGCGTCAGCACCCTTGATCACGACGACCCGACGCTGTCCAAAGAACGGCAAAGTGTCCAAGCGGGTGATGAGATCTGTGATGCTCATCTCATCGGGCCACACGACGTCGAGGTTCAGGGCGCGTTCTTCGGGGGGAACTAGACGATCCAGAAGTATGGTCAGAGCTTGTTCAATCAGGAGGTCTTCTTCGCCGTGAAGGAGGTAAACGTGGCGGGGGGCGGTCGACATCGCCTCTTGGTTCGCTATCTCGGCGCGCGTTCCTCGTCGGGCTGCGCGAGGCCCCCGATCTGGACGGTTAATCCGTTCCGATTCTCCCTGTCACCGGCGTGTCGCCACTTCTTGGGCAATCCGCTCGATGAACGCCTCCACGGGCGTGGGGCCGAGATCGCCAGACGAGCGGCTGCGCACCGCCACCTGGCCGCTACTGGCTTCCTTGTCCCCCACAACCAGCATGTACGGCACGTGCTCTAACTGCGCGTGGCGGATCTTGTAGCCGATCCGCTCGTTGCTAGTATCGAGCTCCACCCGCATGCCTCGACCGGCTAGCCGGTCACGGACCTCCCGCGCATACTCGAGGTGACGGTCGGCGATCGGGAGGAGGCGCACCTGCTCCGGAGCTAGCCAGACAGGGAAGTCCCCCGCGTAATGCTCGATGAGGAAAGCCATCATTCGCTCCATTGTGCTGAGGATGGCGCGGTGAATCATCACCGGACGATGGGCCTTCCCGTCTTCGCCGATGTACTCGAGCTCAAACCGGCGGGGCAGCAGAAAATCTAGCTGCACGGTCGACAGCGTCTCCTCCTTCCCGCCCGCGGTCCGGACCTGGACATCGACCTTTGGCCCGTAGAAGTTGGCCCCGCCCACGACCGGCGTATAGGGAAGCTTCAGCTCATTTAGGACCTCGTGCAGCAACCCCTCGGCCGTCATCCACAACTCCTCATCCTGGTGGTAGTACTGGCGGTCCTTAGGATCGTGCAAGGACAGCTCGGGCCGGTAGTCGACGATCCCGAAGTCCTGGTAGACCTCGCGCATCAACTCGATCACGGCCGCAAACTCCTGTTTCACCTGGTCGGGCCGGCAGAAGATGTGCGCGTCATTCAGGGTCATCGAGCGCACCCGGTGCAACCCCGTCAGCGTGCCGGATTTCTCGTACCGATACATCCGGCCCAACTCGGCAATGCGCACGGGGAGATCGCGGTACGAGTGCTGCTCGTGTTTGTAGATCATGATGTGGTGCGGGCAGTTCATGGGTTTGAGGACGAGCTCCTCGTTATCCACTTTCATGGGGGGATACATGTTCTCGCGGAAGTAGTCCCAGTGCCCGGAGATTTTGTAGAGCTCGACTGAGGCTAGATCCGGCGCGTAGACGTGGTGGTAGCCGCGTTTGGACTCCAGGTTCACAATGTAATCTTCCAGAATGCGGCGGACGACCGCGCCGCGCGGCAGCCACAGCGGGAGCCCCTGCCCGAGTTCGTCGGCGAACGCAAAGAGCCGGAGCTCTCGACCAATCCGCCGGTGATCGCGGCGCTTGGCCTCCTCTAATTGATGGAGGTAGGCGTCCAGCTGCTCCTGGCGGGGAAAGGTGATGCCATAGATCCGGGACAGCATCTCGCGGTGTTCATCCCCGCGCCAGTAGGCGCCGGAGGTACTGAGCAGTTTCACCGCTTTGATCAGGCCGGTGCGGGGCAGGTGCGGACCGCGGCACATGTCCAGGAACCCGTCCTGACGGTAGAAGGACACGCGCGCATCCGGGATCTCCTGCAGCAACTCGAGCTTGTACTTTTCCCCGGCCTCCGTGTACTTGCGAATCGCCTCATCGCGGGGGATCTCCACGCGCTCAATCGGCTCATCCCGTTTGGAGAGTTCCCGCATGCGGGCTTCAATGCGCTCGAGATCTTCGGGCGCAAACGGCCGGCCGATGTCAATGTCGTAGTAGAACCCGTCGTCGATCGGTGGCCCAATCGCCAGTTTCGCCTCTGGGAAGAGTTCCTTGACCGCCTGAGCTAACAAATGAGCAGACGAGTGCCAGTAGACTTGCCGGCCTTCGGGCTGCTCAAAGGTCACCAACTCGACATGGGCATCGTGGTCGAGTTTGGATGTCAGGTCACGCAACACCCCATCCACCTTGGCTACGAGAGCCTCAGGCGCGCCCGCGTCTCGAACCACGTCGGCCAATGCGGTCCCCTTGGGGTATTCCTTCGCTGTGCCGTCAGGAAGAGTGACTTTTACCTTTGGCATGGACGTCTCCCGAAAATGGCGTCTGGCCTCTCCCGCAAACAAAAATGCCCTCGTTCCCGGTCAAGGGACGGGGCCATACCCGTGGTTCCACCCACCTTCCGCCCGGAGGGAAACTCCGGCGGCGCTCTCACTCCGTAACGGGGAGTACCGGCGGCTCTGCGCAGTGCTTAAGCCGCAGTTCCGAGGTGGTCTTCCGCTTCATCGTCGAGGGAGGTTCTCACCCGTTGCCTCCCCTCTCTCAAGCGAACGATGTCAACGTACTCTTCCTCGTCATTCCTTTGGGGAAAGTATAGGCATTCACGGTAAGGAGTGTCAACCGCATGAACGAGTTCAGTAGATGCCGTACACTTTACCCCTTTCCGTGGTTGTGGCGTTCACAATACTCCAGCGGAGTCAGATAGTTCAAGTGCTGGTGCGGCCGCACGGTGTTGTAGATATGCGCCCAGGTTTGCAGCTGGACCCGATGCTCGTCCAGCCGCGGGGCGACCTCCCACACCTGGTAGAACTCCTCGCGGTACGTCCGCTGCGCCCGCTCGACATGGCTCTGCAGTTTGGGGCTGTGAGGCGGGACGACGAAGAGGAGGAGGCAGCGCGCTGCGCAGGCCGCCTCAAACGCGCCCCGAAACTCACTGCCGCCGTCGATTTGCAACGCGCGGATCGCAAAGGGCATGCGCCGGACCAACAGCTCCAGGAAGGCGGTCGCGGTGTGCGCGGTGGCGCGCCCGTAGACTTCGACCACGTCATAGCGGCTGACCATATCGCGCGCGGTGAATTGCTTGCGCCGCACATTCGGCAGCACCTCGATATCCAGCGTGTCGACCTGGACCAGATCGCCCGGCTGCTGCACGCGGTACCCGTGCGGCAGCCGCTGCGCATGCGGCCGGGGCAGCCACCGCCGCCACCGGCGCACACGGCGGGGCTCCCGAATCACCCCGCGCGTCTTCAGGCGCCGCAGCACCCGACCGACGCTCGAGGCGGACAGCGCGATTCCTTCTCGCTGGAGCAGCACCGCGAGTTTGGCTTTGCCCCAGCGCGGGTACTCCTCGCGCAGCGCCCGGATCCGCTCGACCACGGCTGGCGGGGTCTGGGGTTGCGCACCCGATGGGGCCGGCGGGTCCGCCGATCGTCCTCCAGGCTTTCCAGGCGTCGGGGATCGTACCGTCGCTGCCAGCGGTAGAACACATCGGGGCTGATCCCAAAGTGACGGCAAGTGAGCCGAGCATTGTGCCCGTGCCGGGCGGAGAAGTCCATCCACTGCAGCCGGCGGCGCGCTTCCCGCGATAGCCGCTTCCCGACTAATCGGAGCAGCGTGTTGCCCGGGCACGACCTGGTCGCTGATGTTCATGGGGCCAGGATAGCGCCCCTTCAGATGCAGACGAAACCCCTGCTTTCGGCGAATCACACCTCATTAGGGTGTACGGGATCTATCTGAACCTACACACCGCACGGACTCAGGAGCCGTGACCTTCCCATTTCCTCGCTTGGTGACGCCATAGGACTGCAAGAGCGGATAACCCTATCGGCGTCGAGCTGCGTAGACCGTGATGCTGGTGCGGGTTCAGATACGTTGCTTGGACAGCCAAGGCATTGGCGGGAGCGAAGTGACTGTTCCCCTTGCCGCGTGAAGCCTATGACCTCAAGAAAAGCAACCTTATTCGCGGCAATCTACCGCGCCTCGCCTATCAAGCAATAGACACTACACCCCACTAAGCATGCGCTAGTCAATCCCCGCGCGGCGCCCCCGGAATAGGATTGTGGAGGGCCGCGGAGTTGGACCGCACGGATGGTTAGTCCGCCCTTCGCTTGATAGGCGAAGGCCAATCGTCAGAAGCAGATGGATCGGCGCGAGAGACACGACGAGAACTGGACGAACAGGCTGCTTAGGGACATAAAGAAGGACACAGTGAGAGAAGAGCAAGAAGACTGATGAAATTCATCCATAGTGGCGGAGGATGAGAGCATGCCCAGGTCATCGAGAAGGAGCAGACCTTCATCAACTAGATTGGATGCAGCGACGTTGAGTTTGGTAAAAGCGATGTACAAGGAGGTGAAGAGGCTGGTTCGAGAGGTCATACGGCTCAGGCAACTGGATTCCTCACGGAAGAGACGGAGAGCAGCAAGGAAGAGATTCAATGAGTAAACAGAACGAACAGGACAGACCAGACAAGAACCTTGAAGATAGGATTGTATTCAGCCAACAACCCCGGATCCGCCACCACAAGCTTCGAGAACTCAGACAGCCTGGCTAATACGGGCGTCGCGCGGCGTAGACCGTAATGCTATTGTTCTTGATATTGCTCACGTAGAGGGTACCGCTGGAATCAAAGGCCACACCCCCGGGGCGGCTGAGACCGGCACGCGAGCCGCTGACAGTGCGAATCGGCACAGCATCGCCGGCAGCACCCAGAGCGTAGATCGTGACACTGGAGCCGAGGATGTTGGCCACATACAGGTGACCAGCGTGATCGAGAGCAACGCCAAGGGGATTGGCGAGTCCGGTATGTGCGCCGCTGATAGTGCGGAGAGGCGCGATATTATCGGAATCGCCAGGGGCGAATACAATGATACTGTCGCTATTGCTCACGTAGAGGTTACCGGAGGAATCCAGGGCCACACCCCCGGGACTGTTGAGTCCGGTGTGAAAGCCGCTGATCGTGCGCAGAGGCGCGGCATTGCCAGTCGCGCCCGGCGCGTACACCGTGACGCTGTTGCCGAGGATATTGACGACGTAGAGGTTACCCGCAGGATCGAGGACCATCCCCTCGGGATCATTGAGTTCCGTGCGCGCACCGCTGATCGTGCGGAGGGCTCGGACGTTGCCCGTGGCTCTGGGGGCGTACACGGTGATGCTATTGTTCTTGTTGCTCACATAGAGGTTACCGCTGGAATCGAGGGCCACGTCTCTGGGATCAATGAGTCCGGTGCGCGCGCCGCTTATCGTGCGGCGGGGGGCCACGTTGCCACCTGCGCCACGTGCGTACACGGTAACGCTGTTGTTGGCCTTGTTGCTCACGAGGAGCTCGCTCCCGCCAGCCACGACCATGCCCGCCGGGTGGCCGAGTCCGGTGCGCGTACCGCTGATAGTACGGAGCGCCACGCTCTCGCTCGAACCCGCCGCGTATGCGGTCATCCGCCACGATTCGGCCAGACCGTTTGTCATCGCAAGGCTCGTGGCGAACACCAGCAGCAGGGTGACCGCAAACGTTCGCCAGGCGATCAGATATTTTTGCACAGGGTTCACACCTCCATATATGCCGCGAAGGCAACTGCCAGATTCGTCAACTGGCGCGGCGACTCATGAGAACCACGCCCGTTGCTGTCCAGCGTCACTGGCTTGGAAGATGAAGAAAGCGTATGCAGTTCGCAATCGATGTCGTAGAAGCAGCAATCGCCAGGTCCTTTGTGGCGCGCGTGGCAATGCCGACCACGCTTCCCGTGGCATCAATGATAGGGCTCCCACTATTTCCCGGACCGATAGAGGTATTGATGCCAATCAATTGACCCGTGGTCCACTTGATGCGCCCTGTCTTCACCGTCCATACTCCATGCGGATATCCGGGAATCGTGACGAGGTCGTCGACGCGCGGGGGGCGCAACGATATCGGGTAGATTGGTATGTCATTGGGAAAATACTCCCCCGCGATGATAACCCCGATGTCTGCGGACTCGACGCACACTGGGGAGCCCGGAATCATGCTCCCGTCGGCGAGACGAATGGTGAGTTGGGATGCCACGACGTGCTGGACGCTCAGCACAGTCCGCGGCCCGATGATCACCCCGGTCCCTTGGACATGATCTGTGAGATTGAGGATCATCGGCACTGCGGCCTGCCGTACAAGATCTTGACCAGCGACGGGAACGGTAAGGACCAACACCAGTCCTACGCCTGCCAGACCCAAATTCTCTAGGACGCGCCTGACCTGCACCCTCATTCCCTCCACGCCATACCGGGTCCCAAAGTTACATACCCGGTAGGGGCTTGTGCCAGAACGGAAGGGCACATCTTGCTCTCTGTTCGTCGGCCGACACCGTTGTGGCACGCGCCCCGGGACCACCCGTCCGAGGTCTGAGATCTCCAATCTACCTGGGTGGCGGACCGTAGACCTGCCGGACATACCACGGCACGATCGTGATACTGACGAGGCGCTCAGCGCCGTCAAAAAGGTCGCTGAACTCGGAGATCGTCACGCGGAACTGGTAGCTGAGAACTCGGTCAATATTCTGGGGCACGCTGCGGACCACGTCCACGAGCTCGTGGACTTTGTAGATGCGCAGAATGCTCGGGTCAGACGCCGAGCGCACGTTCCCCTGGGTCATCGCCCGCGACGGCATGCCGCGGCGATACTGGAGTTGGAGTTCCACGGATCCCCCGTGGGGATCGCGGAATCGAAAGTGCTCGGTGACCGTGGCGTTGAGGTCAGACCCCTTCGCGTAAGACTCGCGCAGCACGCTGCCCAGACGGGATGTCTTGTACTTTCCAGGAACCGCGCGCGGGTGCGCGGTCAGGATGCGGAAGTTAAAGCCGGCCTCCTCCTCCGTTTCCGGATGCCGAGCCGGGACGGCAAACCCGATGTAGCGGCTCACGGCATCAGGCGCGGGATTGCCCGCCGCATCTTGGTTCAGTAAGGCGTCATTGAAGATCACCGCGAGGTTCGCGCCTTTCGAGGCGCCTGAGGAAATCGGAGAAACGGTCCACGGGGCCGGAAGCCGCGTCCGCGCGACCTCATCCCGCACGACGAACCGCAGCACGATCTGGGTGGCGATCGTGAGGTCCAGCAGAGTGTCCGTCATCCACGCGTATCCAGAATCAATGTCACCGGCCCATCATTGTGGATTTCGACCACCATCTTGGCCCGGAATTGCCCCGTCTGCACCGGTACGCCCAACGCGCGCAGGGCCCGGTTGAAAGCCTCATATAAGGACTGGGCTATCTCGGGCGGCGCAGCCTTGATGAAACTCGGCCGACGGCCACCACTAGTCTCCGCCAGGAGGGTGAATTGAGACACAGACAGGACCGATCCATTCACATCGATGATCGAACGGTTGAGCTTCCCCTGCTCGTCATCGAAGACCCGCAGGTGCGCGATCTTCTCCGCCAGAGTCCCGGCGTCGGCCTCAGTGTCTTCGGTAGAGACTCCGAGCAACACCGCAAAGCCGTGGCCGACCTGGGCCACTTCCTGTCCGTCGATGCGGACGCAGGCGTGCGTCACTCGTTGCACCACAGCCCGCATGGTCAGGCCGACAACTCCAGTCCGGTCTGGCGAATCCGCGCCGCGATCAAGTCGCTGACAAGCTTTCCTGTGATGGGGGCGAGGGTCACCCCCTGCCCTTCGTGTCCCGTCGCTATGAGAAAGCCATCAGGCCCAGCCCACCCAACGATCGGTCGGCCTAAAGGAGTGTACGGCCGAAATCCGACGGTGACCCGGACCGGGTGCCTTGTAGCGAGGGTTGGAACAAATCGCGCGGCGCGCTGCCGTATTCGCTCGACCAGATCCGGATCCACCGTATTATCGAATCCTTTGAACTCCCGGCTGCTGCCTAGTACGCACGTTCCATCGCCTCGAGGCTGCACGATCGCCCGCACGCCATGCGCATCCGGCTGCGCGCTACCACTCACATCGAGGTAGCCCGCCTCCAGCACGGGGCGCCTGAGAGGAGAGGTCTCCATGACCAACAGGTGCCCTCGGCGCGGAATCACGGGGATCTCCACCCCCACAAGCTCGCCGATGGCGGGGGACCACACCCCGCAGGCACACACAACGACTGGCGTGGCGATGCGCTCCGTCGGCGTCTTCACGCCGACCACTTTCCCCCCTGTCACGGTGACCGCAGTGACGGGAGTGCCGGTGACCACCTCGCCCCCGTGGGCTTTTACCGCTCGCATCAACATCTCACACGCCTGCGGCGCGTACACGGTCCCTTCGTCGGCGCAATACGTCGCCCCGATGATGTCGCGGGCAATTTCAGGCTCGAGATCTCGCACCGCAGGTGCCGTGAGGAGTTCCACGGAGGCCCCGCCGGAGATCGCGACGTCCGCTTGTCGGCTCAGACGCGCCCACTCTTCCGGGGTGGTTGCTAGACTCATCCCTCCGGTGCGGTGCACCTCCACGCCAGCGTCGGACGCGAGGCGGTCGTATAGTCTCCGGCTCTCCAGCGCAAAGGCCACCTCCGCAGAAGTCTCCTTATCATGGATGATCACCCATCCACCGCTGGCGGAGGCGGTCCCCGATGCCACATTACCGCGCTCCACAACGGTCACTCGATGGCCCTCGAGCGCAAGAAAATACGCCGCTGTGCAGCCGATGATCCCGGCGCCGATCATCACCACATCACTGGAGCGGGGCATCGGTCTCAGTTTCGACGTGCCGACAAATCCTACCCCTCGGGGGATCGGCGGCTTCTTTTCACGACATCCGGCCATCCAGGATCCTCAAACGATGCGAGGAAAGCGGCGGCAGAATCGGGAAGAAGGCGCCTCGTCCCCGCCATCGGTGGGATGAAAGAATCAAAGGCACTAGCGGAGGTGGAAACCATGGACGAAGTCATTCATCTGTCAAAAATCCGGGTCATCCAGGAGAAGAGGCCCAAGCGTCGGGCGTATATCGCGGACTTCCCTCAACCGGTGTACTTTGGTGTGCACGCAGGTGTCGCAGCTTTCTACAAGATGACACCCGACGAGCCTCTGCCTTCCACCTTGGACTATTTGGTGGCAGCTGCCGCGGGGTGACTGACCGGAACCCTGGCGGGCGCGCTGGAAGCGCGCGGAATTCCCAGTTACCCGGACAAACTCAGGACCGACGCCGAGGGGACGATTACGGCTCCCGAAGGTGTCATGAAGGTCACGCACATCCGAGTTCGGTATCACCTCAAGATCCCTCACGGCAAGCGCCCCGAGGCCGAGCGGGCCCTCGCCGTCTTCGAGCGAGGATGTCCTGTTGCACAAACGCTGAAGGGATGCGTTGCGATCGAGCACTCAGCGGAGATCGAAGAGGAGTCCCCTTAGCGGAGCTAATGCGACCCTCCGGGGCACGGACTGGGTCTCGGGGGATCTCTTTTCAAGGAACATGCAGTCGCCTATGAGCATGGAACAGGCGGTCGGGTTTCTGGTCTTCGCCCTCGTGGCCGCGGTCACACCAGGACCCAGCAACATCATGCTGACTGCCGTCG